>JADZFW010000141.1 GCA_020854235.1 Flavobacteriaceae bacterium | reverse complement strand
TGCTGAAAATGTAAAAGAAGCTTATCAAGAAGCTGTCACTCAATTTTTTCACAATTTACATATGAAATGTTTGCAATATCAAATAGATTATGTTCCGGTTGACATCAATAAAGGTTTTTATGATGTTTTATCTGCTTATATGATTAAACGAAATAGTATGGTTTGAAGATATTAGATATTAGAAATAATATACTTTCTTAAATCAATTGAAATAGAAACATTTGAAACGAAAACATCTATAGTATAAATAAAGTTTTTTAACTCATAATAAAAACAACCTCAATTGTCCACACTCAAAAGTTTTTTTAAAGACAGTATTATATACGGAGTCGCTGCCGTATTGCCCAGAGTTATCAACTTTCTAATGGTAAGAGTTCACACCGATGCTTTACATGCTGAATCTTATGCAGAAAATACAGATTTTTACATTTGGGCGGCAATGGTTTCAATCGTTTTAACATTGGGTTTTGAAACTACCTTCTTCAGATATTTCAAAGACAAGCAACATGCTGAAAATTTAGTGGCAACTTCACTAATCAGTGTTGCAGTTTGGGTCGGGATATTTATTCTTTTGTTTAGCATTTTCTTCAACCCTATTGAGCAATTTTTCAAGTTTGAAGGTCATGATTTCCGTTTGAAAACATTCATCATCATCATGGCGCTTGATACACTTGCCATGATTCCATTTGCTTACTTAAGGGCTCTGAACAGACCCATAAGATATACCATAATCAAACTTATCAATGTAGGTATAATCGTAATCCTTCAATTGATAACTTTGAGATGGATTCCCAATTGGCAACAAAATGGGGCAATTTTACCCGAATGGATGCTTGGCTTGTATCAAAAATTACCTATGGTTGATTACATCTTTTTAACCAATCTTATCGGTAGTTTGATCAGTTTATTTTTAGTTCTTCCTTATTTGAAAAATGTAAAATGGCATTTTGACAAAATTTTGTTTAAAAAAATGTTACGCTACTCCTATCCCATCATCATTGCCGGTTTGGCATATGCCATCAATGAAAACCTCGACAAATGGCTGATTGGGGAATATTTAGATAAAAAAACGGAAGGACTTTATGCAGCCATATACAAATTGGCCATTTTTATGAACCTATATATCATGGCATTCCGGTTGGGTGCTGAACCTTTTTTCTTTAAAATTGCTCACGATGAGAATTCCAAGGAAACTTATGCCAGTATTATGAAGTATTTTGTAATCATTGGTAGTGTAGCATTGGTAGGCATCATCCTATATATCGATATCTTCAAACATTTAGTGAATGCAAACTACTGGATGGCTTTAAACATTGTTCCGATTATTTTATTGGCCAATCTTTTCCTTGGCATCTACCACAACCTCAGCATTTGGTACAAACTGATTGACAAAACCAGATATGGTATGTGGTTCTCGATTGTGGGAGCTTTAATTACTATTTTATTGAATTTCTTGCTATTGAGAACCTATGGCTATATGATTGCTGCTTGGGCGCATATGGCTGCATATGGAGTCATGGTATTACTATCGTATTTTATGGGTGCCAAGAGATTCCCTGTTCCCTATCAAACCGGGAAAATACTTTTACACCTAGGCTTTGCCGTTGGAATCTCTTTCACAAGCTTTTACTGGTTGAAACCCAATTTATGGATAGCAACCGCAATTATGGTATTTTATTTAACCATTCTGACGTTTTGGGAATTCAAACCTATGTTACTTCAATTAAAAAAATATATTAGAAAACCCTAAATTATCCTTTTAATATCCCAAAATACGTTCCTGATTATATCCCAAATACGGAACTTCTTTTTCGGTAAAAACTACTCCGTATTCTTTTAATTCTTCCAAAATGGGTTCGTAAACTTCTTGGTTTATAGGAATTTGGACGCCTGGTTTGGTAATTTGTTTGTTGAGAATTTTAAGCGTAGCCATGGCAACCGGAAGTCCTACGGTATCAGACATAGCCGTATAAACCTGATCCCTACCGATGACCACCATGCTGCTTTCGATTTGCTTTTTTACACCATTTAATTCAAATCCAAATTTGTGTAACATCACAATCATGTCCTTATCTTCAGGCTTCAAAGTCCATTTTTCGGTTAAAATCTTCTCCAGTATTTGCGCCGGAGTGGCTTTTGACATATTTACTTTTTTGCTTGGATTGAATAATTCCAATTCTTCCAATTTTTCCCAAAGCACATCATCCTGATCTATTTGCAAATATTGTCTCAATTTCAATTCTACTGAATCATAAGGATGATACGGCAAAAATGAATTGATAAATTCTCTGTACGACATATTTTGGGTATTTTCCATGAGATATGTATCATCAGTCATACCCAATTGCACAAATACATTCCACGCCTTGCTATAGCCTACCCTGCGAATCGTACCTCTGTACATGGTATGAATGTCATCCAAACCGTATATTTCACGATATTTTAAAGAATCACGGTTGGCCAATCCTTCAAATTTACCATACCCGTCGATGTGTAAAATCTCTGTTCGTCTAAATAATTTTTGATAAGGAATGTATTTATATCTACCTTCTTGGATAAATTTTGCGGCACCACCTTGACCGGCAACAACTACATTGCGGGGATTCCAAGTAAACTTGTAATGCCACAAATTGTCATCACTTTCAGGAGCTACCAAACCACCGGTAAACGATTCAAATAATATCATTTTGCCACCATTAGCTTTGATGCGATCTATAATTTGCATGGCACTCATGTGATCTATACCCGGATCCAATCCTATTTCATTCATAAAAATCAAACCTTTGGCTTTGACTTGCGCATCCATCGCCAACATGTCATTGGAGACATAAGACGCTGTAATCAGGTGTTTTCCAAAATCAATACAATCTTGTGCTACGCCTAAATGCATGGAAGCCGGCAACATAGAAATTACAATGTCTGCATGCTGAACGGCTGCGCGTCTGTTTTCAACTTGATTGATGTCAAGAGCCAATGCCGTTGCGTTGGGATGATCATTGGTTTTGCTTTCGGCTAATGCCAAAGTCAAATCGGCTACGACCAAATGTAGGTTTTCGGCATCTGATTTGTCCAATAAATATTGAATGAGAGACGAAGCAGAACGACCTGCTCCAATGATGAGAATCTGTCTTTTGGTACTCATAAAAAAAAATGAGGATTAATACAATCATTTACGCTTGATAATTGCTCTTCAACCATTGCGCGCATCAATTGTCTGTTTGAAATAAAAAAATTGACTTTATCCTGAATAAAAAGGGTTTAAAATCGGACAACGAATGTACAAATAATTACCCGAAGTTTCCATTAAACATCCCATAAAATATTGTCTTTTTTTAATTGTATGTGCATCCATACGATTGCTCCTATTATACTCCATTTTCAATCATATTTTTTACTCGAAGCTATTCAGGGTTATTTAATAGCTTTCATACCCAATTGCGTTAGTTAGATTTTAAGCTACGACTTAGAACCATGGAGACTGATGTAAAAGACATTCCCAAAACATTTTACCCAAAATTACTTCTCTTTTTAGTATCTTTGCCACTCGATACCTGATCCAAAAAATAAACCCGTAACATGAATACCTTGATACACAATCTATGGGATTACAAAAATGTTAAAAAAAGAAAATTCATTCACTATGTACTGATACTTAGTGTTATTTTGCTTTTGTTTACGCTTTTGATTCTGATCTACAACGAAGTTTTCAATGAAAAGAAACTCCGTCAAATCAACCAAAAAGTGCAACAGTATGATCAAGTGCTGAACCAAATTCAGCAAACCGAAATTCAGAAAAACTTGGCAAATGAGGCATTCCTCCATTTCTTGTTGCAAAAAAATGTCAAGCATCTGAATCAATATGATTCGTTGTTGACTCAATTAAAGGGAAATATCCGTCAAATTTATTCCGACAATCTTAAGTTTGCTGATGATGCTGCCTTGTCCAAGGATACCATTCATTTTGTCAAACTCCTCAGTTTCCTCAATGAAGAAACTCCTCAGTTTACTTCCGAACCCAATTTTAAAACTGAATACAACAGGCTGAAGAATGAGGTTATGAAACAGGTATTGTTGGGAACCGAACTCGAAAGTTCCAGTACTGTTGATAGTGTTCAAAAAAAGAAGTTTTTCAAACGCCTTTCAGATGCTTTTTCCGGTGACGTCGATGTCCAAAAGGAAATCAATGAAATGCGATTGGTCATGAAATATGGTAATAAAATAGAGGAAGTTACCATAGATGAATTGTTGCAACAAACCCTGCAACGGGCGCTCCAACAATACCAACTCAAAGTCAGTGATTTCCAAGCAGATTTCAATTCGCTCAATGGCAAAAACCAACGTTTGGTAAGTAATAACGATAGCATCAATAAATATGCGCGCATCTTGATCGGTGATTATAAAACATCTCTCCATACCCTTAATGATGCTGCCAAACAAGAATACCGCAAACAATATAACACCATTAAAACCATTCGCATGGTAAGTGCATGGATCATCTTAGTAGTCTTGTTACTATTGTCCTTTTATTTACTGTACATCACCCGTATTACTTATCAATACGAAGAATTGCTTTTGAAAGCCAAAGAAGAACTTGACGACAACTTGAAGTTTAAGAACAAAATGGTCAGCATGATCAGCCATGAAGTACGATCTCCTTTGAGTATTATTTCATTGCTGAGTAACCAAATTATGAAATTGGAAAAAGACAAGACCAAATCTGAGATTTTTGACTCCATACATTATACTACCAACAATATTTTGTTGTTGTCCAACCAAATTCTCGATTACTCGAAAGGCGAAAATCAACGTTTGGAATTGAATCCTGAATCCTTTTTGTTGCACGACGAAATCCAAAAGATTCTCAACTCATTTATCCCTTTGACCGAAAGTAAAGGCAATCAACTCACCCGAAATTTGAGTATTCCAAAAGATGCCCTGATACTATCAGATAAAACTAAATTACACCAATTGTTTTACAATATTTTGGGGAATGCCAATAAATACACCGATAAAGGTACTATTACTGTAAACTGTAGTTTAATTCCAATTCCTAATACGAACCAAGCCAACTTCAACCTTCACATTCAAGATACCGGTAAAGGTATTTCGGAATCTGATTTGAAAAATGTACTCGATCCGTATCGTCAGGGAACTCAAAAAGTCATGGGTTATCAAAACCTAGGTGTAGGACTGGGACTGTATTTATGCAAAGAGATTGTTGACTTATTTGAAGGTCAAATTAAAGTGGAAAGTACGGAGCGAAAAGGAACTGAAATCTCGCTAACTTATATTGTGGAAATGCTTCAAGCTAAGTAATGGTTCATGGAAAAAAAGTCCAAAAATATTCTTCTTACCGATGACCATTTTGTGGTACGTCAAGGATTGAAAATGCTCATTGCCTTTTTTTACCCTACTTATAAAGTGTATCAAGCTTCTGATTTACTTGAAACCCATAAGATTTTGTCCGAACATGAAATT
>JADZFW010000140.1 GCA_020854235.1 Flavobacteriaceae bacterium | reverse complement strand
TGGTCGGAATCTGAAATAGAAATTGCTAAAAAATCAGCCCTATTTGCTGCACAAGCCGATCCTGATTTGAAAACTGAGGAACAAAGACAAAAATTTGTCGATTGTTGGGTGGAAAAAGTGATCATAGCCTCACCCGATCCGATGAAACAAGCAGAAATACCTATGGATCAAGTTATTAAAATGAACGAGGATTGTAGCGTTCAAGCTTAACGTTAAAGCATTTTCTTTCCTATTTTAAAAGGTCTCCTCATTGTAGGAGACTTTTTTTTTGCATAGTTAAGCTATCGATTTTTGAAAATTCTTTTACCCTATCTAAAGCTAGTTTCACTAAATAAATATCCGTATTCACCCAAAAGAAAATATTCAAGGTAAGAATAGCTATAGTTTTACAATAATAATCTAAAATTCTAAAATTTCATACGATGAAAAAACTATTAACAACAACATTTTTTTTACTAATGCTTAGCATACAAGCACAATTTACTCAAAAAGGAATCGATATTGATGGATTGGTAGTTGGAGATAGGTTTGGCGAAAGTGTTGCATCCAATAGTGATGGTAGTATTATAGCTATTGGTGCGCCCTATCATGATTATGAGTATGTGAGTGGAAGTTTTATTGATGACTCAGGAAGTGTAAGAGTATTTCAATACAATTCCTCATCACAAGCTTGGGAACAATTAGGTAACACTATTGAAGGTGGCAATAATTTAGGTGATTTCAGTGGACTTTCTGTGAGTTTAAATGACGATGGTTATAGATTAGCTGTAGGAGTTCCAAATAGCGGTGATGTGTCTTATGGTAGAGTCAAGATCTATCATTACAATTCGACTACGGAAAACTGGGACATAATCGGTGCAGTTGCCGGTGATACAAGTGTAGGAGGTCGTTTTGGTTCTTCGGTTTCATTGAGTAGCAACGGACTTGCCTTTATTGCAGGAGCACCTTATGGCGATTATGCCCGAGTTTATCAATATAATCCTTTGCTATCTCAATGGAATCAAGTAGGTAGTTCTATTGTAGGAGATTCTTATACCTTTTTTGGAAAATCAGTAGATATCAATGCAGATGCTACCCGAGTGATTATTGGTGCCCCTGATTCTAGTGCTTATAAAGGTAAAGTTATGGTCTATGATTGGGATGAGGCTACGAATACATGGACCATGGTAGCCAATACTATTTTAGGTCAAATTGCAGATGAAAAATTAGGATACTCCGTAAGTATCAATGCTGCCGGAAACATCATAGCCGCAAGCGCACCGTATTATGATGATGGAATATATAATTCAAGAGGTAGAGTCAAAATTTTTTACAGACCTACTATGAATTCAAATTGGATTCAAAAAGGAAATGATCTTACCCCAAATGGCTCGCAGAGTTATTTATTTTTGGGTTATGATATAAGTTTGGATGCATCCGGAAATAAAATTGCCGCCGGAATGTACGGATATAATAATTCAACCGGAAGGGTTAAAATTTATGAGTATCAAAACACAGATTGGAATTTACTTTCAAATTTGGATGGCGAAACCGAAATGGACTATGCCGGTTATAGTGTTGATTTAAGTGACGATGGACATACTGTAATTTTTGGTGCCCCTGAAAATAATAACAAAGGAAGTGCCCGAATTTTTATTGACGGAACCCTTTCAATTGAAGACACTATGGATGCACAAAATATAATACTTTACCCCAATCCGTCAAATGGAAAAATCAACATTGATCTAGGTAAATCATTCGATCAAGTGACCGTAAGCATCACAACCCTTCAAGGAAAAGAAGTTTACCAATATGATTTCCATCAAACCAATCAAATCAACTTCGACTTCTTGTTACAACCCGGTTTGTATTTGGTAAACATTTCAACCGACAACCAATTGAAAACCATTAAAATGTTTGTGGAATAGGCTTTTACCAATAATCATCAGTTTATCATGGCTTTTTATATGAAGAAAATCATTCCCATAGTAATCATCCTAATTTCAGTTAATATACAAGCGCAAGTATCCAATACTAAAGTAATTGCCGATATTAAAAATGAAATGGGACCCAATTGTACTCAAGTTACGGTTGTCAAACAAGGAACTACCGAAAAGGAATGGGTCAACAATACATGGGTTTACTATCATCGAGTTCCCTTACACATTACTTTACAGACAGAAATGCAAGGTGTCACCCGTCAATTGAAAGGTAACGCTTGGTATGAAGTGAACGGATCGATTTATACCTTTAAAAAATACAATCCCGGAACAGCCACGTATGTAGGTTTGCCACATCCCGATACGGATGCCATCCGCAAGTTTATAGTTTCCCTACCCGACTACGGTATGGGAGGAAAAGCCAACACCATGACAGAAGTTCACGAGTTTTATTTCCACGAAAACCCTATCACTTGGCACACCTTGCTTTCAGTATCCATTCCCGTAGATGTGGTTTACACCTACAAAAAAAACAATACCACTCTAGAAAAAGTCAAAGAACCTTTTGAAGTCAGATTGTATCGAGATCAAGTGAATAGTGCTTGGAACCAAGTCTCATTTATCACGCCCGATGCAGCTTCCGATTCAAGAAAAAAAGAAATATTGGGTACGGAAAACAAGAGTGACTATCAAATGAGTCAAATCAAAACCGTTTTGGAAAAAGGTTTGATGCAACAATCGGAAGCGCATTTCAATTCATTGCCGGATGTCGATATTCCCAATTTCCAAAATATACAGGACTTTGCCGTATGGATCAATCAAGTTCTACGTGAAGAAAATCAGGGAAAAGCCGAAAAATTACTTTTAAAACTGTGGCATCCTTCCCAAGTCAATCCAGCCGGACAATTGTATCCCGATGCTCAACAAATGATGGATCTTTTGAAAAAAGCCGTACAAAACGATTTCAGCACTTATGCCGATCAATACTGTGAAACACTTAGGGTAAAAAGTCAAACCAACCAAAATGTGGAATGGTGGAATAAGGATCAATCCAAGTCTTGTCGTTGTAGTATCGTACAAGAAAACGGCAAATGGTACATCACCGAATTGAGAATTTATATATGGGAATCATTTATGCCTGCCAAAGCGCAACAAACCACTCAGACCAACTGTCCATAAAAAACTTACCAAAATGAAAAAAATCATCGCCTTAATTTTATTATCAATCACATTTTCATGTTCCAAACCCGACGATAACGAATCTTTGGAAGTAGTAAAAGATATTTATGCCACAGGGTACATTTATCTCGATAATATGACACAAACCATCATATGGAAAAACGGAACGGTACTTACTCAATTTAACTTAACTAAAGAAAATTGTGGGAAGTCTCTTTTTGTTAAAGACTCAGATGTTTATGTAGCCGGCTATTTGAATGAAACCGGTTCTCAAAAAGCTTACTATGCCAAAAACGGTACTATCACAAATTTAACCAATGGCACTTATTGGGCTACAGCCAATGACATTTGTGTATCGGGTACAGATGTGTATGTATGTGGACAAGAGCAAAGTGATTCCGATCATTTGATTGCCAAATTCTGGAAAAATGGTATCGTCACCCAGCTCACCGATGGAAGTAACAATGCAGATGCAGTGGCCATCATTGTGCAAAATAACGATGTCCATATTGTCATCAATCAGTACACTGATACAGCCCAAATCATCAAATATTACAAGAACGGAGTCTTGACCCAAATTACCGACGGCACGCAATATGCCACCGCTTTCGATATGTTTGTCAGTGGTAATGACGTCTATATTTGTGGTAATGAGAACAATGTTGCCAAATATTGGAAAAATGGAGTAGCGGTTACTTTGTCCGATGGCTCGGTTGTTACCAATGCCGGTTCTATTTTCGTGAAAGACTCTGATGTGTATGTCTCAGGACATACCTATATAAGTGGTCATTATGCTGCAAAATTGTGGACAAATGGGGTCGTTTCAACTTTGACATCCGGTGAATATCTCAGTAATGTGAACAAAATCCAATTAGTAGGAAACGATACATATGTAGGCGGATTCGAAATGAATGAAATCTGGAATAACAAAGCCAT
>JADZFW010000139.1 GCA_020854235.1 Flavobacteriaceae bacterium | reverse complement strand
CCACTTCGATTTGGTGCATCCCTACTCCCAAAACTTTGGCAATGGCTTTTTGCACCGAAGTAGGCCCTTGTGTAGAAGAAACCACTTTGATGGCTTCGTTTTCCATAGGCAGGGCATACGCTCCTTGAGTTTCCAGATACAAATGTTCTTGACCGTTGGTAAAGACTTCGCCTTCAAAAATATAATCGCTTTGCGCGAATCCGTTTACGATGTCATTTTTGACAAAGGTTCGAGGTCCATTGGTGAATTGACCCTTTTCAAATGCCTCACGAGCTGTGGTAATAACCGGCAAATCTTCGTATTGTACTTTGATGAGTTTGCGCGCTTGGTGTGCGATGGCTTGAGTATCGGCCAAGATCAAAGCGATGGGCATTCCTTGAAAGTGAACCTGGTCTTCGGCTAACAAAGGTTCGTCGGGAATAATACCGCCGATTTGATTTTCACCTTTGATGTCTTTATAGGAAATAATTTTGGCTACTCCGGGAAGTGCCATTGCAAGGGTATCATCTACCGAGATTATTCGGGCATGAGCGTGGGTTGCATCTAGCACAGAAGCATACAGTGTTCCTTGCCATTCGGAAAGGTCGTCCACAAAAAGAGATTCTCCTCTTACGTGCGTATATGAATCTTTATTTTTAACTGTCATCTTTATAGATTTTGAGAGACTAACCTTTAATGCATCAAATCGGCCATACTGAACCGATCGGGAAAAAGGTTGATAAAATGAGCCCAAAATAATTGTTTTGCCAACAATCTTTTATAGGAAGCACTACCTCTGATATCATCAATAGGTGCTATTTCCGATTGTAGTATGGTTTCAGCTTCCTTGAGTACATCGGCTTGTAAGGGTTTATTTTGTAAAAAAGCAATCGTGGCATGTAGGTATTTGGGAATCGCTGCCACACCACCTATTGCCAAGTGCATTTGATGAATCAAATCATCTTTCACCACTATAGATGCCGCCGAATTGACGCTGGCGATATCCAAATGGGTACGTTTGCTCACCTTTTCAAAATTGAATGAAAAAGCTGGTTCGGGAACTTCAAAAGAGATCCTATCAATCGTTTCATCGGCTAGTAAATCCATTTTTTTATAATCCAAAAAGAAATCTTTGAGGGCTACGATTCGGGTTGTCTCAACCGATTTTATAGTCAATTGCGCATCCAATGCCAATAAAAACACCGACATATCTCCGATGGGAGAAGCATTGACCAGGTTTCCGGCCAAAGTTGCTCTGTTTCGGATGGGCAGGGATGAAACCCATTTCAAGTATTGTTTCAGGTTGGGGAAAAGCGCATTCATTTCAGCCGAATTCCACAACTGACTGACGGTAACGCCACCTCCTAAAACAACTTGATGTTTTTGGAAGAGCATTTCCTTATTTCCTTCAAAATAAGTGATATCCAAATCGGCTAAGGCATCGGCTTCTCTGACATAAAGATCGGTTCCCCCTGAAACCAATTTACTTTCGGGAGTCGTAAGTGATGGAGGTAACGCATGCAGACGTTCGGGAATTGATTGGAAATACTCGGGAATATATCCCTGGGTAACCAACCATGCCAAGTCATGTGTGTCTGCTCCCATTTCAGCTTCCAATTGTTGGGCAGCTCTTTCAATGGATTTGTAACCGGTACATCGGCAAATATTACCACTGATGGCATCCAATGCGTGATGTTGCGGTTTGTGTTGTAAAGTAAATCCGGTAAGGGAAACCACAAAACCGGGTGTACAAAATCCGCATTGGGTAGCAAAATGATCGTGTAAAGATTGTTGGGCTTTGTTGAGTTGTTTGTCTAAATTCAGACCTTCTATCGTCACCACGTGTTTGCCGGCTACAGAGGCTAACGAAGCCAAACAAGAGGTAACACTTTGATAGGCAACGCTTCCATTGGCTTGCAAACTTCCTACCAATACGGTACAAGCGCCACAATCACCTTCTCGGCATCCTACTTTGGTGCCTTTTAAATGCGCTTGCGCTCTGATGAATTGCAAGAGGTTTTCACCTGATTTGGTGTCGGTAATTACCTTTTTTTGATTGAGTATAAATGCTATCATTTTGAAATGAGAAAAGTCTGTAAAGTTACCAAATTTTTTACTAAAAAAGGGTCTGCTGAAAAACTAAAAATTCTTTGCTAATAAGGGATTAGCAGTATATTTGAATAATTAAGTACAATGAAATATGCAAAACCCCTCAAAAAATTATGCACTTAGCTCTAGCTACTTTGTTATAATTACAATAAAAACAGGTCGCTCCTACGGAGCTTTAAAGAATGTTGTATGTTATTTTACTACAAACAGTAAGCTCCTATGGAGCTAATGTCCAAGTGGGACAAACTGATTGTAGAAATTACCATAAGCATATAGAAGCTCCGTACGAGCGAGCAGTATATTTCCTGACTTGTCAGGGAAGGAAAAATGGAAATAATTTAGCAATGTTAATCAATGGCTTACAGTTAAAAAATTATAAATTTTTCGCTCTAAAACGGACAAGTCAGGAAAAAATGTTCAAACTTAAACGCAGAGTGCCGCAAAGTTCAACACAGAGTACCGCAGAGAAGATAGATATTAAAAGGCTCTGCGGTACTTTGCGTCTTCTCAGCGTACTCTGCGTTAAAAACTCCTGACTTGTCCGGAAAGGAAAAATGGAAAAAGTTTAGCATTGTTAATCAATGGCTTACAGTTAAAAAATCATTAATTTGTCGCACTAAAACGGACAAGTCAGGAGTAAGCTCATATGGAGCTACTGTCCAAGTGAGATAAACTGTTTGTAGAAATTACCATAAGCATATAGAAGCTCCGTACGAGCGAGCAGTATATTTGCATAAGCAAAAATATTCTTTAGTTTTTCAACAGACCCTAAAAAAGTACTTGGAACACCATAAAAAAAGCCACAACTTTGGAGTTGTGGCTTGGGGAAAAGCAATAATTAGGGGATTTATCGCCTTCTGAATACATTTAAAAACTCAAATCCAATCCCAGTAAGAAATTCATTCCGGCTTGAGGAAAGTAATAAGGTGATTCGTCGTACATATAACCATTGGAAGCGTATTTGGCATTAAAAAGGTTATTGACCAATGCCGTAAATTTTACGTTATTCAAACCCAATAGTTTGTCTTTTTCCCATTGGAATTGGAAGTCTGTTGTGAAATAAGCGTCCAATACCGCATCGTTACCTTCTATGTTATTCATGTATTGAGCACCCACATATTTTTGAAGTAATGCCATTTGAATCTGAGAAGTTGGTTTGAATACCCATTGATTTCCCATGATTAATGAAGGCGAAAATGAAATCTCTGAATCTATCTGACGATCTGCAATTTCATCATAAAAGTCTTGGTTTTGATTTTGACTGATGGCTACATTGGGTAACCAATACCATGCTTTTGCCAATTGGATTTCGGCTTCGGCTTCCAGTCCCAAACGATAGCTTTTGCCACTATTGGCACGGATGTAATCGCCTTCATCGGTGCGTGCGCCGGTTAGTACGAGTTGGTCTTGATAAGCCATGTAATACATATTGACTTGCAGATATTGTTTATCGGAATCATAACGCCATCCCAACTCAAAGTCGTCTAGTTTTTCGGGTTTGGGTTGGGTGGTTGCCATTTCAAAATCATCTCTGACCGGTTCTCTATGGGCGCGGGCGTAGGAAGTATAGAATTGGTGGGTATCGTTTAACTGATAAGTCAAACCTGCTTTAGGATTGAAAAAGAGCCATTTGGCATCGACGTCATCGACTAGGAAATCGGTCGTCTGGTAGTTTACCGAACGCAATTGCAAATCGGCAAAAGCTTGCCATTTGGGAGCTAATTCGTATTGAAATTTTGAGAAAATATTAAAATCGCGTTTCAACCCATTGTCGGTATAATAGGTGTGATCTTTTTCCGAATCAGACGCATAGCGCGCCCAAATGACTTTGCCGTAATGGTCACCGTCGTATATGCTGTAGGCACCACCTAAAACCCATTTGACTTTTTGTTGATCGTTGTATTTGACCGAAAAAGTAGTCCCATAATAGT
>JADZFW010000138.1 GCA_020854235.1 Flavobacteriaceae bacterium | reverse complement strand
TTCTAATTTCTAATTTCTAATTTCTAATTTCAAAAATGCTCAACCCCAAACTCCTCCATCCTCTGTCTATTGCCATTGTTGGAGCTTCTGATAATGTTCAAACTCCAGGTGGAAAAGTTTTATACAATCTCATTTCTCACGGTTTTAAAGGTTCCTTATATGGAGTCAATCCAAAGTTGACGCAAGTACAAGGAATTCCTTGTTTTCAAGATGTTTCTCAATTACCCGAAGTCGATATGGCTATCATAGCAGTGGCTGCTAAGTATTGTGTGGACATTGTAAAAACCTTGACCGAGACCAAAAACACCAAAGCATTTATCATCTTTTCTGCAGGTTTTAGCGAACAAGATGCAGCTGGTAAAGAGATGGAATCTGAAATGGTTAACCTCATTAACAAGGTAGGCGGATCTCTTTTAGGCCCAAATAACATTGGGATGTTCAATACCCATTTTGCAGGTGTTTTCACAACGCCTATTCCCGTACTAGATCCAAAAGGAGTTGATTTTATTTCCGGTTCCGGTGCCACAGCAGTTTTTATTATGGAAGCGGCGATGAGAAATGGTTTGACTTTCAATTCAGTTTTTTCGGTAGGAAATTCGGCTCAAATTGGGGTTGAAGATGTGTTACAACATCTCGACGAAACTTATGTCCACGGAACGTCTTCTCCTATCAAATTATTATACATCGAAAGTATCCAACAGCCTCTAAAATTACTCAAACATGCGCGTTCTCTTCGAGAGAAAGGTGCTGCCATTGCAGCCATCAAAGCCGGTAGCTCTGAAGCGGGAAGTCGTGCGGCTTCATCCCATACAGGTGCCATTGCCAATACCGATACTGCTGTAGATACTTTGTTCCAAAAGGCTGGAATCATCCGATGTCATGGAAGAGATGAATTAATTCATGTAGCAGGGGTATTGACTTATCCCCAATTAAAAGGAAAAAATATTTGTATCATTACACATGCCGGCGGTCCGGCGGTCATGCTGACCGATGTGTTGAGTAAAAACGGATTGGAAGTTCCCAAAATCACGCATCCTAAATCAGAAGAATTGTTGACTCAACTCTATCCGGGTTCGTCAGTGAGTAATCCCATAGATTTTTTAGCTACCGGAACTGCCCAACAATTGGATACCATATTGACTTATTGCGATAAGGAATTTGATGAAATTGATGCCATAGTTGTAATATTTGGAAGTCCGGGGTTATTTGGCGTTGCCGAAGTCTATGAGGTATTGGAAGCCCAAATGAAATCTTCACGCAAACCCATTTATCCCATTTTACCA
This sequence comes from Flavobacteriaceae bacterium, assembly GCA_020854235.1. Lineage (GTDB taxonomy): Bacteria > Bacteroidota > Bacteroidia > Flavobacteriales > Flavobacteriaceae. The sequence continues at coordinate 2,244 of JADZFW010000138.1, read as the reverse complement.
TCGGTAATCAATGTGAAAGAAGAAATTGAAACCTTTGTGTCACATGGCAACTTTGCTTTTTTTGACGAAGTGAGTTTTGGAAATGCATTAGCCAAAGTAGCTCATACGAAAACTATTGAAATCGGAGTTTTTCATCCCAAACCCGAAAGGCAACAAGCATTGAAAAAAGAAATAGCAGGAGCCACTGGTTATCTGCCACCCGAAACCATCAACCGATTGTTTCAAATCATGGAGATTCCTATCGTACCCGAACAAGTATTGACCCATGCATCCGACTTAGATCGTATTAATATTTCTTATCCAATGGTTGCCAAAGTCATTGGTCCCATTCATAAAACCGATGTAGGCGGTGTGCGTTTGAATATCGCAGATGCCACAGCATTGCAATCACATTTTGAATCCCTCATGCTGCTCAAAGATGCCACCGGTGTGTTAATCCAACCCATGTTATCAGGGATGGAAATCTATGTGGGGGCGAAGAAAGAGGGTAATTTTGGCCACACCATCGTATGTGGATTAGGCGGCATCATGATCGAAGTGATGAAAGATGTGAGCATGGGATTGACACCTTTGTCCATCTCTGAAATCCAACAAATGATCGGCCGATTGAAAGCTTATCCCATGTTGCAAGGCATCAGGGGTAAAAAAGGCATTCCGATAGATCAGTTTGCCCAAGTCATTTTAAAAGTTTCCGAACTCGTACAATACCTTCCCGAAATTGAAGAATTGGATATCAATCCGTTGTTGGCTAATGAGGTTAGTATTGTTGCTGTGGATGGAAGGATTAGAATTTAGCACTTCGACAAGCTCAGTGACCTACATAAGAAATTAGAAGTTAATAAAGTAAACTTTGAAGGGGTGACATTATGATAGATAATACCCCTATCTATTAAACATTTTAAAACCAAATAGATCCAGATGGAAAACAAGAGAATTAAGTTTACAGCCCTAGCCCTGTTGATGGTAGGATTCGTATTGATGTTCAATAGTTGCAAACCTGCGACTCAACCCAACGCTTCATTGGAGGCAGCGATTGTCAAGGTGGTAAAAGCGTTTAAGGAGCAAGATGCTGCAACCTTGAATCAAATGATTGCACCCGACAAGGGTTTGACGGTATTATTCAGAAGAGGTATTTTGGATGAATACACAAATATAAAAGCCATTGATTTGAAAAATCCCGTAGTAGAGTACCAATTTTTCACAGATTATACCGTGGTTGAGAAAGTTAGTTTTGAAGCTTTACCAACCTTTGATTGTGAAAACCTAATATGGAGTAAATATGGGTTGTTTTGTGATGAAAATGCCGTAGACAGTATTCTTTCCACAGCTGCTTTAAATCAAATAGAATACGGTGGACAGGTTATTCCCGAAGCCGATATCAATGCTTTTAAAGCGTTGGAAAAAGACAGTAGGAGAGTAGTGCTCGCTGACGCAAAGGGTGGCGAACTCGTATTTTATTTGACCAAGATGCAAGATCAATGGTATTTAACTCTTATTGATCGCGTTACGAGTGATTGTAGTGCTTAGTCTTTGCTTTAGGAAGAATTTATTGAAATAGGACTCGTGTTTAAGGCTTCCAGCCTTTAAAGGCTGGAAGCCTTAACTACTGTAAGAGTCTTACTATGACTATAGCTCATCGGATGACTTCAACGATTCTCTAAAATAATCCATATCAAATCCCAAACCTATAAAACCCGATACATTCAAATCATTTTTCTAAAACAAATTAATTAGCCCTATGGAATACTTCATTACTTTACCGATGGAATTGCAATCGGTTATCGGATCAGAAAAAGTAGATTTTACGGTTCTTGCCAAGAGAAACCAACCCCTTAAAAAATCAATTGGTCTTATGATTTTTGGGACGGTATGGACTGCGTTTACAAGTATTTTTGTGATTGTTTTTTTAGGACCCCTTTTTATGGGTAAAGAAACACACTTTTCGGTAAATGGCGTCCCTACCACCGGAAGCTGGGACAATTTTCAACCCATGTTGGTCCCAACCCTAGTCATTGGCGTATTTGTATTAGTAGGTATCGGCATGCTAGCATGGGGAATTTATTCCATTTTTCAAAAAGGTGGCTATTTTGTAGGTACGGCCCACAAACTTATTCACTATTACAAAGGCAATATACATACTTATGATTGGGAACAGTTCTCCGGTAATATGGAAATAAACCATACGAAAGGTGACCTTGCCATGCAACTTCGAACCGGTAAAATGGTAAGTAGAAAAAACAGTTC
>JADZFW010000137.1 GCA_020854235.1 Flavobacteriaceae bacterium | reverse complement strand
CTGAATGTACCTTATACGTAACCTTAGAACCTTGCCAAATGTGTGCGGGAGCCTCATATTGGACACAGATTGGAAGAATTGTGTTTGGAGCTTATGATATCAAACGCGGTTATCAATCTTTTAAAACTACATTACATCCCAAAACCATTGTTGTAGGTGGTATATTGGAACTAGAATGTGCCCATTTGATTCAAAAATTCTTTGTCGAAAAACGAAATTTAAATTAAGGCAATGATACTTCTTTCACTTTCTAAAAGAATGAAGTAAAGCAATCAAAGCGATTGAATAATTAGAACCCTATAAATACCTACATTCGTTTCCCAAAATTACTCGTATCAATAGTATAATCATCTTTTATATATGAACAATAGCCAAAATTTTCATCAAAATACTGTACTCATTACGGGTGCCACTTCCGGAATAGGTAAAGCTTGTGCCCAAATTTTTGCCCAACAACAGTATAAACTGATCTTGACCGGAAGACGTAACGAACTGCTTGATACTTTACGAAAAGAATTACAAAGTCAATATGGCGTTGAAATACTGACCCTAAACTTTGATGTCCGGAATTGGGAAGAAGTTCAAAAGCACTTAGGTGGATTGACAGATGATTGGAAAGAAATAGATGTATTAATCAACAATGCCGGATTAGCCAGTGGTTTTGGTAGTATTGATCAAGGTGACACTAACGATTGGGATGCCATGATCGACACCAATGTGAAAGGTTTGCTGTATGTTACCAAAGTGGTAACTCCTTATATGATAGCCCGTAAATCGGGTCATATCATCAATATCGCGTCAATTGCGGGCAAAGAAGTCTATTTGAATGGCAATGTATATTGCGCTTCCAAACACGCCGTTGATGCACTTTCCAAAGCCATGCGCATAGATTTATTACCGCATCATATCAAAGTTACCAATATTGCGCCAGGGATGGTAGACACGGAATTTTCATTGGTTCGTTTTCACGGAGATCAAGAAAAAGCAGATGCCGTGTATCGAGATTTTGAGCCCTTACATGCGCAAGACATTGCCGAAGTGATATGGTTTGCGATTAATAGACCATCCCATGTCAATTTGAATGACATAGTCATTATGCCTAGTGTTCAAGCCAATACTTCTCACTTGTTACGAGAAGTCAAATCATAATCAAAAAAAAACGCCCCAAGATTTGGGGCGTTTCAATAAGTTATCTGAAAGGATTAACAACCTTCGTCTTCTCCTTCAACTACTTTTTTGTCAACAGCTTTTTTCAAATCTGCTTTTGCACCTTTGGCTTCTTCTACAACTTGAGTTGCAGCACTATCAACTACTTCAGTAGCAGCTTCAACAACAGGAGCTACTTCTTCAACAACAGGAGCTTCAACAGTTTCTTCAACTTTTTTCTCTCCACAAGCAGCCAAAAACAAAGTGAAAGCTGCAACAACTAATAAATTTTTGAAATTCATAATGTTTAATTTTATTGGTTAATATTTAATTTTCAAATAAAAACAAATTTACTTGATGCTTTTGATAAGGTGTATACCTAAAAAAAGCCACTCCGAAACCGGAGTGGCTTTAAATCTTTAACTTACCGTTAATTATTTTTTAACTTCTTCAGTTACTGGAGCAGCAACAGCAGCAGAGTCAACTACAGGAGCAACTTCTTCAACTGGAGCAGCAACTTCTTCAACTGGAGCTTCTACTACAGGCTCTTCAACTTTTTTCTCGCCACAAGCTACTAAGAATAATGAAAAAGCAGCAACAGTAAGGATTCCTTTAATTACTTTCATGATAAATTGGTTTTAAATGTTAATGTTTTTTTAAATAATTGACGCAAAGGAACGAAAAATATTTAATTCTGCAAATATTTTTAAGAAAATTTTATGATTATTTATCAAAGCTTGTAACTAGCTTACTATCAACCACTTTATAGAGGTTTCCTCCACCTATTCCATTGATTTTTTCAATTATTTTTTCAGAAGATGTAATTTTAGGGTCAAAAGAGAACTGACCAATGCTTTTTGCGAAGTTAACTTTTGAAAAAGTGACCCCTTCCATCTTCGAAATTTTGGATTCTATGGTCTTGGCACAACCTATTTCACAGGTCATTCCGGTGATTTTTACCTGCAGGTGTTTTATGGTATCGTTATTTTGAATTTCCTCTCCATTTTTCTGAAAGGCAAAAGATATACTCAAGAATAGGGTCAAAATAAATAATGAATTTTTCATAATGGATTGTTTTATATAATATGAGTTTAATTAGATGCTTCAAAAATAGCATATTTCAGTTATAATGTGGAATTTTGCAGACAAATTTTTTTATCAAATGAATCAAAGACAAATTAAATGGTTGGTATTGCTCAGTTTGGCTATCGTATGGGGAAGTTCTTTTATCTTGATGAAATTTGCACTTAAAGGAGTATCACCTATACAAGTAGGTGCTTTGAGAATGATTATTTCGGGACTATTTCTGTTGATTATCGTTGGATACAGATTGCGTAGAATTGAAAAAAGGCATTGGAAATATTTGTTTTACAATGCTTTGGCAGGTACTTTTTTCCCGGCTTTCTTCTTCTCATATGCCGTTCAACACATCGATGGTGGTGTGGTCGCTATTCTCAATTCGCTTACACCATTGAATACTTTATGGATTGGAGCTGTATTCTTTGGGTTTACTTTTTCTAGAAAACAGGTTATTGGCATTGGATTGGGGCTCATGGCAACGATTTTATTAATACTTCGTAGCGCCGACTTGAACCCATCTCAGAATTATTGGTTTGCCGTATTAGTTTTAATAGCTACAATAGGTTATGCCATTAACGTCAATATTCTCAAAAAGCACTTGAGTGATTTGGATTCTATTTCCATATCATTAGGAAACTATGTGGTTTTATTGATTCCGGCAAGCATTGTTCTTTACTTTACAGGTTTCTTCCAACAAGATTTTACTTCAGAACCCATTTTAACTGCTATAGGATATCTGAGTATATTGGCTATTTTGGGAACTGCATTAGCCAGCATTTTCTTTGCGCAATTGGTAAAAATGAGTACACCGGTATTTGCCTCTTCTGTCACATATCTCATCCCTATTGTGGCTATCATTTGGGGTAATATTTACGGTGAGAAAATTTATGTTTCTCAAATTATTTTGGGAATTGTAATCTTGATGGCGGTGTATTTGGTTAATAATAAAAAATAATCTGTCATATATTATTTAAAGTCAACTCCAGTCATGAATTATCGCGATTCATATCCTATAAATCTTTAAACCATTATATAGCTATCATCCCTATTAACATTTGACTTTTTACTATATTTGCCACTTTCAATAAATTAGGAAATTATGTTGCACAGATATTCTGTATTAGATTTAATAAATTCCGATAAAACGGGAATTGAAATTCACATCAAAGGTTGGGTTCGCACCTTTCGTAGCAATCGATTTATTGCCTTGAATGATGGATCAACCATTCACAACATTCAATGTGTAGTGGATTTCGAAAACATGGACGAGTCCTTGCTAAAACGCATTACAACCAGTGCTGCTCTTGCTATTACAGGGACTTTGGTAGAAAGCAAAGGTAGTGGTCAAAATGTGGAAATACAAGTGAGTAAATTGGAAGTTTTGGGTGATTCAAATCCCGAGGTATATCCCATCCAACCCAAGAAACACAGTTTGGAGTTTTTACGCGAAAATGCGCATTTAAGGGTTCGTACCAACACATTTAGTGCTGTCATGCGGGTGCGCTCGGCTTTGGCTTTTGCCATTCATCAATACTTTAACCATCGTGGAT
>JADZFW010000136.1 GCA_020854235.1 Flavobacteriaceae bacterium | reverse complement strand
TGATTTTAAACATGAGTGGAAGAGGTTTTGCTTCCCATATCATCAAAGGATTTGATCAAAATTTCAACCTTTCTGCTTGTGTTTCTTGTGGTGCTTGCGTACAAACATGCCCCACAGAAGCCCTCACCGATAAATACACAACCAAAACCCTCAGTCCCGATCGAAAAGTCAGAACTACCTGTACCTATTGTGGTGTAGGCTGTCAATTGGACATTCATGTGACAGACGATAAAATTGTAGGAATTCAAGCTCCCGAAAATGCCGAAGTCAATTTTGGGCATACTTGCTTGAAAGGCCGGTTTGCTTTCGAATTTTACAACCATCCCGACCGTTTGAAAACGCCATTAATCAAAAGAAACGGCAATTTTGAAACGGCAACTTGGGATGAAGCCTACCAATTTATCATTGAAAAACTCAACCAAGTTAAAACTCTATACGGACCTGATGCGATTGGTGGGATCTCATCTTCTCGTGCCACCAATGAGGAAAATTACCTTATGCAGAAGTTCATTCGTACAGTCATTAATACCAATAATATTGACGGTTGCGCCAGAGTTTGTCATGCACCTACTGCATTTGGCATGCAAAAAGCTTTTGGAACGGGTGCTGCTACCAATTCGATAGATGATTTGAAAGATACTGATTGCATTTTACTATTTGGAGCCAATCCAACCGAAGCACATCCTGTCACTGGTGCTAAAATCAAACAGTTGTTTTTGAAAGGAATTACCAGTATTGTCGTAGATCCGGTACAAACAACGTTAGCTCGACTAGCTACTTACCATTTGCAATTGCGACCGGGAACCAACGTGGCTTTGCTAAACATGATGGCGTATTACATCATTACAGAAAATGCAGTACAATCTGAATTTATCAGTCAACATACAGAATATTATGAAGATTTTAAAAAATCTATCAGAGGATTGGATATGACTGAAATGGAAAAACTCACAGGAGTATCCAAAGATTTGGTTAGAGAAGCTGCTTTGGCATACGCTTATTCCCATAATGCGATGGAATTTCACGGTTTGGGTGTTACCGAACATTTTCAAGGTAGTAAAACAGTCATGATTTTATCCAATCTAGCCATGATGACCGGAAATATAGGTCGCAGAGGTGTAGGTTTAAATCCATTACGCGGACAAAACAATGTTCAAGGTGCTGCCGATATGGGCGTTCAACCACATCAGGGAGCCGGCTACTTGAACGTTAACGATCTAGAAGTACAAAAGTACTTTAGTGAAAAATACGGTGTTACAATGCCCGAAAAGGAAGGATTGAAAATTCCGGAAATGATTAATGCTGCTTTGGAAGGAAAGTTTAAAGCCCTATGGATCATGGGCGAAGACACCTTAATGACTGATCCCAATTCACATCATATTCAAAAAGCATTCGAAGAACTAGATTTATTAGTAGTTCAAGAACTATTTATGTCGGCTACTGCTGAAATGGCTGATGTAGTGCTACCTGCATCTTCCTATTTTGAAAAAGATGGAACTTTTACCAATGGTGAACGCAGAGTACAAAGAGTCAACAAAGTCATAGAACCCATAGGTTTCAGTAAACCCGATGGACAGATTATCATGGATATCATGCAACGCATGGGATATTCACATCCCTATGGAAACACGTATGATGCAGCACAAGTTCTAGCTGAAATAGCAGATGTCATACCATTTATGAAAGGTATTACGCGTGAACGTTTGGGTCTAAATGGTTTGCAATGGCCGGTAGATGAAAACGGCAAGGATACCCAAATTTTACATTTAGATGGAAAATTCAAACGTGGCAAAGGCAAATTTCACCACTTTGACTTTGAAGAAACGCCGGAATTGGTTGCACATGCCGGCCAATTTCCCTTTATTTTGACCACAGCACGCCAATTGGAACATTACAACAGCGGCACCATGACCCGTAGAACAGATAATCAACGTATTTCACCACAAGATTATTTAGAAATTAATCCATTGGATGCAGCCCCCAAAAACATCAATGAAGGTGATGTGGTTCGCATTTTTTCTGATAGAGGAAGCGTTCAAATTCCGGTCAAACTCAATTATACAGTTAAACCAGGTGTGGTAAGAACTACTTTTCATCAACCAGAGGTCTTCATCAACCTCATCACAGGAAATGTAGGTGATCAGGAAACTCTAACACCGGAATATAAGGTAGTAGCCGTAGACTTTGAAAAGATATAAAGCTAAAAAAATCCATTTTCAATCTTAGAAAATGGATTTTTTAAAAATGTAATTTGATTCTTGTTTTTTTATGCAGCACCAATTGTTTTCTTTAACTCACTGATTTGGTTTTCCCAAAACATTTTAGTTTCTTCAATTTCATCTGCTTCCGCATAATCTATGACCATTAATGACACATCATTTGTCAACTCATCAACTTGGATTCTAAATTCAAAATAACATTCAGTTCCTTGGTCTTTTAACCATTGGAAACGCATGTATTCATTGGTGTCATATTTTAAAACTCGAGCTTGTTCTTCACTATCTCCCCAAATAAATGTATAAATCTCACCTCTCGAATTTACATTATCGGCAAACCATTCATCTAAGCTGGAAGCCAATGAAAAATATTGAAACAACATGTGTGGAGATGCGTTTATTGGAAATTCTATTTCTATTTTTACTCTATCAGTCATTATCATTTGATTAAATTTAAATGAGAATGCCAAAATAAATATTTTTTTCCAATTTACAATGAAAAAAATTAAGTTTTTTTATATCCTATTTTATTTGGATTTTAGAAAAATTACTATATTTGCAAACTCAAAAAACAAGGCGAGGTAGCTCAGTCGGTTAGAGCGTCGGATTCATAACCCGAAGGTCGGCAGTTCAATTCTGCTCCTCGCTAC
>JADZFW010000135.1 GCA_020854235.1 Flavobacteriaceae bacterium | reverse complement strand
TCTTGAGGATATATTGGGTTTTGAGCCCTTAATAAAATAGGAAATACTATTAAAAAAAGTTGAAAAAATTTAAGCATTTGTAGGTTGTTATTTTAAAATTTCATTGCAATTATCAATTGACAATATTAGTGAAAACTTAGAAATTAACAAAAAAACTAAATAAAATTTGCACAACCCAAAATACTAACCTAACTTTGTAAAAATAGTTTGTTAACATTTTGTTCATGCAAGATATTTCAAAAATAGTTGATAATCTGGAAGTTAAGATTCTGAATCTCGTAGAAAGACATGACTTTCTGAGAGCAGAGAATGATTTATTGAGAAATCAATTGCTTCAGGTACAGCACGAATTACATGTTAAAACGCAACAAATCAGAGACAATGAACAGCAGTTACAGTCTTTGCGGGTTGCTAAAACTATTCAAGGTAGTGATCATTCAAAAGAAACCACTCAGAAGATAAATGCATTGGTCAAGGAAATTGATTGGTGTATTGCACAGTTAAGTGATTAGTTTTTGAGATATGGCAGAAAAAATAAAAATAAAAGTAACAATAGCCAATCGCGTTTATCCGTTGAATATCAATTCGGCGAATGAAGAAGAAGGTATGCGAAAAGCAGCCAAGCGTATCAATGATTTGGTTACTCGATTTGAACAGGACTATGCGGTAAGCGATAAGCAAGATGTTCTGGCCATGTGTGCGTTACAATTTGCGTCTGCATTGGAAATCAATGCCATCAATGGTGATGATGCAGTAAAAAGTGCCACCAAAAAACTAATGGAGCTTAACGATATGTTGGTTCAAAAGTTAGATTAAGTTCTTTATATATAACACAAATTACTACCTGCATTAGACAACGGTTGTGAAACTCAACAAAGTTCTATTCAAGAGGGTCAGTCGAAAGTGCGAAAGCGTGCCGTCCTAGAGCGGATACTTGACCACTTCGTTAGCCTTAAACCTGTTTTGAATGGAGTTTCAAGCCCTTTATTTTTTAATGCAGGTTTTTTATTTACATTAATATTTGAAAAAAGATGATAGAATTAATTATTGGAATTGTAGCATTGGTCGTAGGTTACGTCATTGCGAAATTTATAGACAAGCAAAGAGCCAGTGGTAGCCTTAAAAGAGCCAAAGATAAGGCTACGATGATTTTGAAAGAGGCTAATCTGGAAGCTGAATCGGTTAAGAAAGAAAAGATTTTACAAGCCAAAGATAAGTTTTTGGAGCTTAAAGTTGAACATGAAAAAGTAATTCTGGCGCGTGAACGAAAAACTGTTGAAGTAGAGAAAAGAATCAGAGATAAAGAATCTCAACTTTCTCAGGATTTGAGTAAAACCAAAAAAACGCAGGAAGATTTAGATGCCAAACTCAACGACTACAATTACCGTTTGGACTTTTTGGAAAAGAAACAATCAGAGATTGATAAATTACACAAAAAACAAGTAGAGCAACTCGAATCCATTTCCGGATTATCGGCTGATGATGCCAAGCGAGAATTGGTTACTTCCATCAAGGATGAGGCTAAGGCCGATGCACAAGCCTACATTCAAGAGCAGTTGGAAGAAGCTAAGTTGACTGCCGAACAAGCGGCTCGAAAGGTTGTACTCAATACCATTCAAAGAGTAGGAGTAGAGCAAGCCGTAGAAAATTGCGTTTCCGTTTTCAATTTGGAATCGGATGAAGTTAAAGGTAGAATTATCGGAAGAGAAGGTAGAAATATCAGAACTTTGGAAGCTGCTACAGGAGTTGAAATCATTGTGGATGATACACCAGATGCTATCGTATTGTCTTGTTTTGATCCGGTAAGAAGAGAAATTGCGCGCTTGTCACTGCATAAATTGGTGACTGATGGACGTATACATCCGGCTCGTATTGAAGAAATTGTTGCCAAGACAGAAAAGCAAATCAATGAAGAAATAGCCGAAATAGGTAAAAGAACGGTAATCGATTTGGGTATACACGGATTGCATCCTGAATTGGTCAAAGTAGTTGGTAGAATGAAATACCGTTCTTCTTACGGTCAAAATTTATTACAACACTCACGCGAAGTAGCCAACCTTTGCGGTATTATGGCAGCTGAATTGGGATTGAATGCCAAAGTTGCCAAAAGAGCCGGACTTTTACACGATATTGGAAAAGTGCCTGATGAAGAAAGCGAATTACCACACGCATTGTTGGGTATGAAGTGGGCTGAAAAATACGGTGAAAAACCCGATGTATGTACGCCATTGGAGCGCACCATGATGAGATAGAAATGAAATCATTATATGCACCGATTGTTCAAGTTTGTGATGCTATCTCTGGAGCTCGTCCAGGTGCTAGAAGACAAGTATTGGATTCATATGTACAACGTTTGAAAGATTTGGAAGAAGCTGCGTTCTCCTTTACAGGTGTTCAAAAAGCATTTGCCATCCAAGCCGGTAGAGAATTGCGGGTTATCGTGGAAAGCAGCAAGGTAACAGATGAACAAGCAGTGGATTTATCCTATAATATCACCCAAAAGATTCAAACTGAAATGACTTATCCAGGACAGGTGAAAGTTACGGTTATCCGTGAGACAAGAGCTGTCAATGTAGCCAAATAGGTTATTATTTTTGGTTGAC
>JADZFW010000134.1 GCA_020854235.1 Flavobacteriaceae bacterium | reverse complement strand
TGTCAGTTGGACAGAAACTCAAAGTGAAGAAATCTGAAAATCCTACTGAAACTAAACAAATTCAAATTAAAGTAGAGGAAACAAAAAATACAGAGGAAAATACTTCAATTCCGGAATTTCATATTGTGGAGAAAGGAGAAGGATTATATGGAATTTCAAAAAAATATGGAATTTCAATTGATGATCTCAAATCGATAAACCTATTAGCATCCGAAGATTTAAGTATTGGTCAAAAGTTGTATCTTCAAAAACCTAATACCAAAGTTGGAGATAACTTTCCAATCATACAAAAAGATACCACTTATAATGCTCAAATAATTTATCATACTGTTGTAAAAGGTGAAGGATTGTACGCTATTTCCAAAAAATATGCCTTATCAGTTGATGATCTTATGGTAATGAACGAACTCATGTCTGAAGCATTAAAAGAAGGTCAAATTTTAAAAGTTGGAATATCTAATGGTGCAAATTCTGAAAATACAAATCAAACTTTTCAAATAAAGGTCAAAGATTCAATTCACGAAATACCACTCAAACATACAGTTCAAAAAAATGAAACATTGAATCAAATAGCTTATAAATACGAATTGGAAGTGCCTTATTTGAGAAAACTCAATAAACTCACTTCCGATACTTTAAAAGAGGGTCAAGTTTTATGGTTGAAATCGGAACAAGAATCGATAGTAGTAAAGAACATATCGGCTGATAATGTTCATGTGGTACAAAAAGGTGATACGCTCTATTCCATTTCAAAATTATATGGAATCACAATAGATAGGTTGACCGAACTAAATCAACTCAATGGTGTGGAAATAAGTATTGGACAAGTGCTCAAATTGGAATAAAAAAAGAGCCAACTTATGTTGGCTCTTTTTTATAGTTTATTCTATTATTTGTTATTTTCCATTCTTTCTTGACGTTTTTCTTTGAATGCTGCTTTTTCTTTTTTAAGATGTTCTTCTCTTAATGCCTTCCATTTTTCGTACTGTTCTGAAGTTAAAATCTTCTTCATTTCTTCTTGATGTTGAAGAGCTCTATCCAATCTTTCATTTTTCATATCAAATAATTCGTCATCGGTAGGTTTACCCAATCCTTCAGATTTCATCTCTTTTCTTTCTGCTCGCATGGATGCTCTTTCTTGAGCTAGTTTGAGTTCTAACGCCTCAACTTGTATCATTTGTTTGTCATCTAAATCCAATTGTAATTTCAATTCTTTGCTTCTTAACTGAGCTTCTTGTTCGGGAGTAAAATCCGGTTTGTCGTTTTTTTCATGTTGCGCAAATGTTGATACTCCAATCAATAATAATAGGGTTAATGCTAATTTTCTCATTTTTTATACTTTATTTTAAGTTGTTAAAAACCCTTAGACCTCAATCTCAAACTAAGGTTTAATAATGAATATTTAATTTCAAATATTAGTAAAAATCAGACCAATATTTCCAAGTAATTTTTACAAACCATATCAAATATCCAAATGTGAGTACCAATTTTAAAAAAGTTGATCCAACAAAACCAATGAAAGAACCAACTGCAGCCTTGGTTGCCCGATTGGTGTCTTTTGAATCATAAAACATTTCACCAATAAATGCACCTATTACAGAACCTATTAAAAAACCTAATGGTATAGGAATGAAAAATCCAATAACCAAACCGATAGTAGTTCCCCACATACCATATTTTGTTCCTCCAAATTTTTTAGTCCCTAATGCAGGTATAATATAATCTAAAATGGAAACGAGAATTGCTAGAAATAAGGTAATTCCTATCGCCCAGTAATCCATAGGAACAGCTTTCGTCAAATACAAGAGTAATACCCCAACCCAACCGATTGGAGGACCGGGGATTACAGGTAATACAGAACCTATAATTCCGATCAAAACAAATGCTAATCCAATAATTAATAAAAAAATATCCATAATTAACATCAAAAAATTAAAACAATATCATTTCGAATTGTTTAATTAATAAAACCAAATTTCAAATTAGATAGTTATCAAAATCATCTATTCAATAAATTATTTCCTTTCTTTTACAAAAAAACCAACCAAAAAGAAAAGTCCCGCTACCAATGCTGCAATACGGGCAATTAAATCTCCGTATTTTGTATAGAAAGTTATTTGATCATTGGCTAATATTATACCTTTCAATGCGCCTTGCGTTTCATAGGGTAGTGTTTGAAGAATTTCTCCTTTCTGATTGATAAAAGCAGAAATCCCTGAATTGGCACTTCTTGCAATAGCTCTGCGATGCTCGATGGCTCTTAGTTTGGCGTAACTCAATAATTGTTTGTGTCCTTGTGTATTACCCCACCAACTGTCGTTGGTAATGATTGCTAAAAAATTGGCTCCTTTTTGCACGTATTTTCCTACATGTTCACCATATATTGATTCGTAGCAAATGATAGGTGCAGCACTTAATTCCATTTGAGGATGCTTAAAATTATTGGGGGATTTTTGGGGTGTTAAAGTTGAAATACTTCCGCCTAAATCTATCATAGCATTGCCCAATAAAGGCTCCAAAACATTTCTAAAAGGAAAATGTTCAACGCCTACTACCAATTTTGATTTATGATAGATCTCGGGATTTTGATTCAAGGTTATATAAATGGCGGCATTATAACTCTCATACCAAGCCAAATCGGTATCTGTAAATCGATTACCTGTTGGCGTTTTGGGAATTGACGCCGGATATATACTATAGGAGTCAATGCCACTTAAAAAGGATGCATTTGGATGAAGTATTTCAAATTGAATGATTTTATGAAATGCATTGGTTTTTAAAAAATCTTCATAAGTGATTCTATTAGAAAAAACGGTTTCGGGTGCCAAAACATAACTAACTTCCGCATCCATTTGGGGCTCGGCTAATGTTAAAAGTTCATTGGCTATTTCTTCGTGCGAACGATGGTATTTCTCGGTATATGGATCTGTATTGGGTTGGATTACTACAGCTTTCATAGAAATCCCATTTTCCTTATACGTATAATAACGATACTTTGAAATATAAATGCCCAAAATAATAATACTGATTGCCAATACTATTTTTTGATATAATATTTTTTTGGACCCATGTTTACTATAATGAATCCAACCGTTATAAATCAGCATATTTACCAATAAAATCCATAGACTTCCTCCAAAAATTCCGGTTATTTCATACCATTGAATCCATTGTACTTGTTCGGAAAAGACATTACCCAATGTCAGCCAAGGCCATGAAAAATCCCAATTGTGGTGAAATTTTTCAAATACAATCCAAAAAGCTGCTAAAAAAATCAAACTAAATCGCATGGATTTTCGACGAGCTATCCAATGATAAAATTGGAAAACCATACTCATGAGCCAAGTATTAACTACAATTGCGAAAATTGAACCATATGAAGTGGCATTCCAAATCCACCAAGTGGTTATGATATTCCAAATTAAAAAAGCCAAATAGGAAATTGAAAAAGTGTACCAACCTTTTCTTTTTGAATTGGAATTTCTAACTTGATTTTCAGCTAGTAATAAGGGTACAAAAGCAATGAAAATCAGTAGACTAAACCCATAAGTAGGCCATGAGAAAGCAAGTAGCAAACCCGAAACGACAGCCCATAAGTAGTTTTTATACATGTGATTAGAATCTCATTTGAAAGATTTTCAAAAATAGCAATAATTTAGGAATCATGCAGTTAGTTCATAATGAGCAATTTATTAATTTATTGGTTATCTAAATGCTTCAAAATCAACTTTTACGGAAAAGATATGGCTATACAGCGCATTCCCAACACTGGCAATATTCGTCAAAGCATAATCCACTTGGATGCCATTATAATTAAATCCTACACCTATATTGGGCTGAAAACTGAGATTTTTACTTTCGTCAAATTCGGTTTCCTGTTGAATATTATTTAATCCAGCCCTCAGAAATACCATATCTAGATAATCAGCTTCAAAACCAAATGCTGGTTCAACACTAACCAATTTACTGCTGATGATGTCATTGGTTTGGGTAAATCGCAAATTTATATCGAATGCTGTGTGTAATCCAATATCTCTGGTTATCTCCCAATCTTTTCCAATCCCTAATTGTGCTTTGGGAATTGTAATTTCGGTTGTCTCAGGCAATTCCTGATTTTGATCGGGAATAGCAGCTTGAATTTTGGCAAATTCATCTTCATTGATACTCCAAACGTTAAATGTGGTAGTTATGTCTCTGAGCATGACTCCATAATGCCATGAATCCTGATGTAATTGCCATCCTACATCCATACCAAAGCCAAAAGACGTAGCAAATTTTCCAATACGACGATGTATGACTTTCGCATTTACACCCCAACTGTACTCTTTGGAAAATGGTTTGCGTGCATAACTAAATTGTAATGCATAGTCTGCAGCAGAAAATAAATTAATATTATCATAATTTATATTTCCCTCACTGTCAATGAGTTCGGTTGTGTCTAAAATATCATCAACTCCAAAACGAATCATACTCAATCCCATTACCGAATAATTATCAATGGGCATAGCAAATCCAATATAATCGTATTGAGCAATATTGGCAAAATATGCCGCATGCATCAAGCCTAATTGGTAATCTTCTATTCCCGCCAATCCTGCCGGATTCCAATATCCCGAAGTCACATCATGAACTTTACTAACAACGGAGTTACCCATGCCCATCGCACCAGCATCAACACCAATATTAAGAAATTCATTGGAATATTTGCGTGAACTTTGAGCCCAACCCGATATTACAATGCTAAATGATAAGATGATAACTTTAAAATAATGCTGATTCACTGATGTATGTTTTTTCTAATCAATATTGTCGAAACGAAAATACAAATAACTTTTCAATTATAACTCAGTTTTAAAACACTTATTGTGTCAGAAATAGATTCAATATATTATTTTTATGTAGGTTTGCACAACTTAATTTCAATGATTTGGATACCCGACTAAAATTTCAAAATCTTTATTTTTTTTCAAAATTAGTAAAAGCTTATTTGAATCAAAATGAGCTTATTTTTTCACTTTATAATTTATTTCCAACTGTTGAAAATTTTCCAAAAGCAATTGAATTCAAATCTAAACAAACTATAGATCGGGATACATTGGTTCATGTATTGAAAAGTCAATATGCTACCATTACGGATACAAGTTGTACACTTCAAAATATTGAAAAACTTAAACAAGACAATACATTTACGATTACAACCGGACACCAACTCAATTTATTTTCAGGACCACTTTATTTTATTTACAAGATTGTTTCTACAATCAAATTGACACATCAACTTCAACTTCAATATCCCAATTTTAACTTTGTACCTGTTTATTGGATGGCAACAGAAGATCACGATTGGGATGAAATCAATCATTTTAATATCACAGATTCACATCAAATAAAATGGAATAATGATGTTGATTTTGCAGTCGGAACGGTTCATACCGATGGTTTGAGAAATATAATGGAGGAATTGAAACCTATATGGAATTCAGATGACTTTGGTTCTGAACTTTTAAATATGTTTGAAGCAGCTTATTTAAAAGGATATTCCCTATCTGATGCTACTCGAGTATTGGTACATCAACTTTTTAATCAATATGGTTTAGTCATTTTGGATGCGCAAGATCGGTTGTTGAAAAAGAGTTTTATTGCGATCATGAAACAGGAATTGGATCAGCAGGTTGTTTTTAAAGATGTTATCCAAACCAACCAATTTCTCAAAGAAAATGCATTTGAAACGCAAGTAAATCCTCGTGAAATCAATTTGTTTTATTTGACCCAAAATGCACGTCAACGCATTCTTAAAGAAGCTGATTTATTTAAAGTAAACCATACAGAAATTGTTTTTACAACTCAAGAAATTGAAATTGAATTGGAATCTCATCCTGAAAGATTTAGTCCCAATGTATTGATGCGACCTTTATACCAAGAAATTATTTTACCCAATTTGGCTTATATAGGTGGTGGTGGTGAAATCAACTATTGGTTACAACTCAAAGGAGTTTTTGATACATTTCAAATCCCATTTCCAATGTTGGTTCTACGAAATTCAGCACTTTGGGTCACTGAAAAACAAATTAAAAAGTGGGAAAAATTAGGTTTATCTACAACCGATATGTTATCTCATTCTCAAGAGATAGCCAATCTAATCATCAATCAGAATGAACCTCAGAATAAACCTGATTTCCAGGAACTTGAAAATGATTTGAAGCAATTGATAAATCCCATTGAAAATTGGGCTGTTCAAGTTGATCCTACTTTAATTTCAGGGATTAAAGGAACATTGCAAAAACAACTCAATGAATGGGCGCATTGGGAACAAAAATTACAAAGATCCTTAAAGAAAAAAAATAGTGATGCATTGGAAAGAGCTGAAATAATTAGAGCCGAGCTATTTCCAAATGATTCCCTACAAGAACGCTTTTTCAATTTTAGCGTTTTCTATAAGGATATGGGAAGTGCGTTTATCCGACAACTTTGGAACGAGTTTGATCCATTGGCCTTCGAATTTAAAATTTTGAAACTTCCTATTTCAAAAAAATTCTAATTAATATTTCATCAGTGTTTTTCTGTAAACCCCTTGAAGATCGGACAGCTCAATTATATATAGTCCCGATTTCCAATTAATCGTTGAAATCTGAAAGTTTATATCATTATTAGGAATTGTAAAACTTTGTAATTCCTTACCTTCGTATGAAAAAATTTTTACATCCGTTTGATTTTTAATGTTTGAAAAAAACAAAATTTCATTGATTGGATTGGGATAAACAGAGATTTCGTTTAATGATATATCTTCTATGGATAAAGCATTTGTTACGGTAAAACTGATACTGGTTATGACTGATTCGTCATTGATTCCTCCATTTACATAGTTTGTATGACGACCGCTATGTTGCAATTCTACTGTCAGTACACCTCCAACAAAAGCAGACAAATCTTCATTAATTGTAATATACGGGTCACTATTATGCGTTGTAGCTTGATAACTAGGTCCCCATTGTGTTCCATTAATTAGAATTCTAAACCATGAAGTTTGAGGGGTATAATATTGTGACATCTTAAATTGCAAATTCATCATCAAAGTAGTCAAATCAATAGCGTTCACTCTAAATTTCAACCCTGAAATAAAATCTTTATTGTCATGCCATGCTTGATATTCTGTTGTTGCATTTGTCCCAACCCAATTTTTATTGGCATATTTTTGATGTAAACTGATATTGTTATAAACCGAATTTAAATATATATCTGAAGATACACTATAGATGGGCGCAAAAAATGAACTGAAAAAATCGTTGTTGAATGGCTCCGAGTATGGTATGGTGATCAATTGAGGTAATGTTGAAATAAAATATTCTTTCCATGCCGAGTGCGTATTACCACATTTGGTTCTGATATATACCCGATAAGCCGTAGCAACTTGAAGAGATTCAATCGTATAGGGTAGGGTTACCTGAATCCAATTATTATCGGTTAATTCCGTATTTTGGGGAACAATGGCCAACTCACATAAGCTATTACCATTCAAAACGTCAATATGTATGGAATTTTCAGTGCTTGTCAATTGATAATCATTTGAGTTAATGAGGCAAGTTGCTTCTTTCAATTGAATATCATCAACATATGCAGTTCGAATCAAATTTGTTCCTGAAAATTTACTGATGTGTTCCATCTCCAAAGTAATGGTTTGACCTATATAATCCGATAAATCTATTTCAATGGTATCAAAATCCAAATCTCCATTTACTCCACTTGTAAAAGTCCAGGTTTTTACTAACCCATTAATTTTAACTCTAAAATAGCTTTCAGCTTTTTGTTTAAGTTTAAAACTGAAAATGGGCTGAATGGGATTATTGGTTAGGTCAATAATAAATTGTACAGTACTTAGGAATTCTGTATTGGAATTCCATATATCTGAACTAGACCATATATTTGATTGAACAGCATCTAATGCACCTCTGAATAGCAATCCATTATTTGTTCCATCTGCCGCTGCTATGTCTGAGACATATGCTTGACCCAAAAAACCAACTTTCATATGATAGTTACGCTCATTGTTTCCATCAAAATCTATAATAGTCGGGATTGAAATTACATTGGGTTTGGTGTCAAAATAAGTACTTGCCAATCGTGGTGAATATGTGTCACAATCGGTTTTAACAACAAGGATATAATGCTCAGCAGGTGTTAAGTTGGTCATATTTATAACATTTCCATTAACTGAAGAAAATACGTCAGGTTGGGGAGTGTTTTGAACGTAAGGAAGAAAGTGATAGGTAGTAACAGCAGGATTGGGAGTAATATTTAAAGTTGCTGTCGTTTGGGTAATATTCGTAACGTTACCCATAAAACTGGCTTGAATACATCTTTCCAAATTACCAATAAACTGAGTTTTAGGATATGAATTTTCATATAAAGTCCCACCACCTCCAGGATTTCCCCACATGGATATTTTACTGCGAGTTGGTGCATTGTTAAAATTTTCAACACCATAAAAACCGGTTAGAGAACTAGAGGTGTATCCAATGCCAACTTCCTGTACATCAATAACTAAATTTTGAATACCATCGTAATAAAAAGGGGTACTAAAAGGAATGATGATATCAGTAGCATTGCTTGAAAAAGTGCCATTGAAAACTTCGGTTAAGCCGGTTGTAATAAATGGATCACCCAATTGAAACTCATCCACATTTGTCATTCCAATTTTAACAATCCATTCGGCTGAATTTGTAAAATTGCTGTTTGAAAAAGCAGTTGTATATCTGATTTCATTTATGCTTCCTCCAAATTGCAATTGATCGGGATAATATAGGGTTTGAGAATGTGAAAATTCCTGTTGTGGTACTATGGGTTGATTGGTAAAATCTAAATTAGCGCCAATATTGATATTGGTTACGGTTTCAGTTTGAGCCCATATGTAGTTACTAAGAAATATTATAATTGGAAATAGTTTTCTCATGTTACTATTTTATAAAAAATAAGCGTGTTTCTGTTTCACATTTTGTTTAATTAAAAATTAAATAAATCCGTGTCTTGCATGCAAATATAATTTATAATCGATTTATTAAGTTCATTAGGTTAAATTTTTTAAAGAAACATTAATAAAGTTTATGAATCTTCCAACTTATTTATTCTTTTGTTTATTTTTCGTGAGCATGGGCAATATTTTGTAAATTTGCCAATTAATTCTTGAAATATGTTTGAATGGTTTTATAGGTTGTTTTTACCGACTGAAAATCCTGATGTTACACAATCATTGGTAACGATAATGCTGGCAGTAGGCGGTGGAATTTTGTTGGGTAGAATTAAGATTTTTAAAGTATCACTTGGCGTTTCAGCTGTAATGTTTGTAGGTTTAGTACTAGGACATTATGGTTATAGGATCAACGCTGAAATATTGCATTTTATTCGCGATTTTGGGTTGATTCTCTTTGTTTATGGGATTGGGATACAAGTTGGGCCTTCATTCTTTTCTTCTTTTAAAAAGGAAGGACTTAAACTCAATTTTTTAGCTGTTAGTACTGTAATATTGGGTGGTATAGTTACGTATGTACTTTTTAGAACAACTGGTTTGGGAATGGAGAATATGGTAGGAGTGATGTCGGGTTCGGTTACCAATACTCCTGGATTGGGAGCCGCCAAAAGTACATTACAAGAAATTCAACTTCAATTTCCTGAAAAATCATTCGCAGATCCGGCCATTGCCTATGCTATTACCTATCCTTTAGGTGTATTTGGGATTATTTTAATAATTATTTTAAGCAAACTTATCTTTAAAATTGATCCGGACAAAGAAATGAGAAAATTTCGTTTGATGAAAATCAAAAGCGAAGAACCCTTAATTGCAAAAAAATGTAGGATTACAAATCCCGACTATTTTGGTAAAAGTATTTTCCAAACATTAAAGGAAGTTGGTCACGAAGTATTGATTACTCGTTTGAAACACAGTAAAAATGATGCTGTATTTTCCCCGGCATTGGACAGTCAATTATTGGAAAAGGATGTTATGATGGTTTTTGGTATTGAAAAAGAAGTCGATGCTTTTATTCAAAAAATAGGAAGAGAATCAAGTGATTTGTTTATTGAAACGACGAGTGATATTCAAACCAAGAATATTTTTGTAACTAATCCTAAAGCCATACATAAAAAATTGAGTGAATTGGATTTATACAACAAATACGAACTGAAAGTAACCAGAGTAATCAGAGCCGGAAAAGAAATGTTGGCTCGTCCTTCTTTGGAATTATTTTATGGAGATAAAATGCATGTGGTAGGTACTAAAGAAGCGATAGATGAAGTAGAAGTAATCATTGGAAATTCTGAAAAGAAACTCATGGAACCCGATTTTTTATCACTTTTTGGCGGTTTGTTAATTGGTGTTATTTTAGGTTCAGTACCCATCATGATTCCATCTTTACCGGTTCCAATCAAATTGGGTTTTGCTGCCGGACCACTTATTGCCGCTTTGTTAATTAGTAGGTATGGTGGAATTGGAGTAATCCATTCATATATCAACAATGGTGCGATTTTCTTTATGAAAGACTTGGGAATTTGCTTGTTTTTCGCAGCTGTTGGCGTTTATGCAGGCGAAGGTTTTTCGGCTAATTTTATTCAATACAATGGATGGATGATGATGTATTATGGAATGTTCATCACTTTTGTACCATTAATTACCTTGGTGCTAGTGGGAACTTTTGTGTTCAAACTCAATTTTTTACAACTAACAGGTTTGATGAGTGGCACGTATACAGATCCTGCAGCATTGTCTTTTAGTACGGCTTATTTAGATTCTGATGTGCCTATCCAATCCTACGCTACCGTTTATCCTTTGGTTACCATTTTTAGAATTTTTATCGCCCAATTACTCATCCTCATGTTTGTAGGATAGTCAAAATTTAAAAAAACCCAAAAAGTATTTAGTTTCCCAAATTTATTCCGTAAATTCGCTCTTTTTTTCAAATAAAACAATTGTTCAATCGATTGATAAGGTTGTTTTAATAGTTTATAATTTTTTTAATAATCAAAGGAATGTATATCATTTACATTCATTAAAATAGGAGTACAATACTCAAATGTCATTATGAACAGAATACCAGAATCAGAACTCGTTTTAAATCCTGATGGTAGTGTATATCATCTTAATTTATTACCCGAAAATGTAGCAGAAACCGTCATATTTGTTGGAGATCAAGATCGCGTGCCAAAAGTAGCAGCTCATTTTGATTCTATCGAATTTGAAACGCAGAAAAGAGAATTTAGAACCATTACCGGAACATATAAAGGAAAACGTATGAGTGTCATTTCAACAGGAATTGGCCCAGATAATATTGATATTGTAATGAATGAATTGGATGCCTTATTCAATATCGATTTAAAGACTCGTACTATTAAGGAAAAACTTACTTCGATTACAATTGTAAGAGTTGGGACTTCCGGATCATTACAAGCTGATATTCCGGTAGATCATTTTGTATTAGCCGATTATGGTATTGGATTTGACGGTATGTTATGGTCCTATGATTGTAATGCTGTTTTGGAACATGAATTGGCAGATGCATTTGTAGCACATACTGGTTACATGTCTGAAAAAGCGAAACCTTATATCGTTCAAAACAGTCCGGAATTGGGTGATAAATTAGCGGGTAATCCCAAAGTGCACAGAGGTATAACTGCTACAGCCGGTGGTTTTTTTGGGCCTCAAGGTCGTGTATTGCGATTGGCATTACAAGATACGGAACTCAATCATAAAACCGATTCTTTTCTGTATAAAGGACATAGAGTTACCAATTTGGAAATGGAAACTTCAGCAATTTATGGTTTGTCAAAATTAATGGGACACAAAGCATGTTCTATGAATTGTATCATTGCCAATAGAGCCAATAAAACATTTAGTAATGACCCATATGCAGCTGTTGAAGAATTGATTTTGTACACTTTAAATCAATTGTCAAAATAAGTACGCAAAATATTTATCACATTTTGTCGTTTTATTATAAAAAACTGTATGTTTGCAACGAAGATAATCATGCAGACGTAGAATGTTTTTTTATCTTATTCAATAAATTTAATTCACTTTTATTTAAAAATGAAAAAATTAGTATTTTTTGCAGTTTTACTTGTATTGGTTACCAGTTTGGAATCATGTGGGTCCAGAAAAAAAGGATGTGGTTTAACTGCTGATAATCAAAACGTTCCTGTTCAACAAGAAGTTGTTGTGGCTGAAGTTACCGAGTAATCAGAATATTTTTTGATTGTATTTCTCGGGATATTTTGCCGGAATTGTTTTGTAAAAAGCTTCTATTTTACCCATGTCATGATTAAAATCCTCTGATAAGTGGATTAAATCGCCTACACCTGCAATTTTCTTTTCGTAATCCAAATAACCCAATGCTACCGGCAATTGGGCACTTTTGGCTATATGATAAAACCCGGTTTTCCATTTTTCTACTCGGCTTCGGGTTCCTTCTGCCGGAACCATCAAAACAATTCTATCGTTTTGTTCCAGCGTTTCAACTGCAAATTGAACCAAATTTCCCTTTTTACTTCTATCTACTCCTATGGCTCCCATCATTTTAAAAAACCAACCATGTAGACCTTTGGTAAAGGAATCTTTGATAAAAAACTTTACCGGTACTTTTTGTTCCCAAAAAACAGCCAATGAAAAAACCAAATCCCAGTTGGAAGTATGTGGTGCTGCAATCATGACACATTTATTCACATTGTATGCTTGGTGATAATTACTTTTCCATCCCAAAATAAATAAAACAAATTTTCCTATTAAACTTTTCATTTGTAAATAATTTCGTAATTGATTGATTTTATGTATTTTATATTTTAACGCAAAGATGCAATTCCGATAGCTTTCGGGACTAATAACTAAATTCCAATAACTAATAACTAATTAACTACATTAATCTTCACCCTAGATACGTATTTTTCAAAGTATTCTGTCAATAACTGTTGTATATTTTTAATAATATTTCGTTCATTTTTGTTCTTACTTCACTGCTTTTTTCCATGAAATTATTATTCATATAACTAAAAATCAAAAATGTTCCTTTTTTGGTAATGAGATAGCCACTTAAATTGTGGTTGTTACTCACCGAACCGGTTTTAGCAAATATATACGTGAATTCCGAGGGATACCACTTTTGCAAAGTTCCTGTTTTTCCATTACGTGGCATCAATTGCATAGCGTTTTCTGGTCCCCATTCTTTTTGCATTTTATCCAAAACATAAACCATATCATGTGGCGTAAAGAGATTGTACCGTGATAAACCTGAAGCATCTACCCAACGTGGTTTTTGAGGAATATCTCTGAATAGAGAATCCAATGCCAATTGTATACTATTGGAAACTTTATATTGATGAGTTGTATTTTTAGCAATGATAAGTAATAACTGTTCAGCCATAAAGTTTTCACTTTCATTCATCAATCGAGCGTATAAAGGTCGAGTAGGTGTACTGTTTTTTAATTTAAAAGCATTTTCCAATGCAAACTGACTAAAATAAATGGGTTTGTTTATAGTATCACTTAACAAATGTGCGCTTAATTCAAGCGAAGTTTTAAAAGGAATTTTCCTATTAGTATCAACGTGTTCAGGATTGTAATAAAACTGATTTTTAAAAAAATCCCGATGATAATCAATGGAATTGGTTGGGAAAATATTTTTTTGAAAATAATTGGGAATGATTTGTTTTCCATTTAACAATGCAAAATTACCATATATGGGAAACAAACTTTTTTCGGGCATATAATAAAATTGATAATCATCCCATTGCCAACCTTCTCCAAATACGAAATCTGAAAAAGGCTCTTCAACTATTGCTATTGGTTTGATTTGAGTAGATAAAAACTCAAAAGTAGAATTGGGTAAGGAATCATGCAGAAAAGATGGATCAGCAAGAGGTTTGATATATAGAGTGTCTTCCGATTCATAATAACTCAAAGTAGCTATTGAATCAGAAAGATAATGTTTGGCAGTATACAACGTGAATAATTTCACGGTACTTGCAGGTGTAAAATATAAATCAGAATGATGTGAAATCAATGTTTTTCCTGTCGTGGGATCAAAAACCATCAAACCCGAAAAATAAGGATGTTGTTTTGGATTTGACAATTCTTTTACAATTTGTCTTTCAATGGAACAAGACTGTGTCAAGAACCATCCAATAAACCAAAGCGTAGCGTATATGTATTTTGTTTTGATTAACATGCTGCGAAATTAATCATTTTATAAAATCTGCATCTGTAAAACCAATCAAATATAATTTTTCTTGTGCTCTAGTAATAGCAGTATAAAGCCAACGCCAATATTCAATATTTTGTCCGTTAGGTAAATACGGTTTTTCGATAAACACATTTTTCCATTGTCCACCTTGTGATTTATGACAAGTTATGGCATAAGAAAACTTAACTTGTAAGGCATTGTAGTACTTATCTTCTTTGACACTTTGATAAATTTTATATTTTGCATTCAAATGCGCATAGTCTTTGGCAATTTCATTGTACAATTTTAAACCATCTTCATAGGTAAGAGCTGGTGCATTGACACTCAAGGTATCTAGCAAAAGCACTACGTCAAATGCTTGTTGTTTTGGATAATCAACTAGTTTGACCGTAGCTTCAGCAAATTTGAATCCATATAATTCCACCCGATTGCGAATGGACATAATTTGACAAGTATCACCATTTGCAATAAATCCTGCTTCCGAAGTGTCGTCAAGCCAGTAATAGTTGTTTTTTACTACCATAACATAGTCTCCCGATGATATATCACCTTCTTTGCCCATGATGCGAGTACGAATTTGTTCATTGTACTGATTCGCACGTTTATTGGCCCATACAATAATAGTAGTATCTTCAATACTCTCATTACCATATGATTGGAAAATTGCATCTTGAATCTCATAACCATCAATGAGCCTAATGGTATCAGGATTATGAAGATTGAAAAGAAAATCGTCTGACGACATTTCATTGATCTTTTCCCTTAAAGTAGTTGCATTGTCCAATATTCCCGAAGTTTTTTCTTGTCTCATGACTTCGGTGAGTTCTATTTCCGTAATTTCCTTACTGTATTCTAAAGTGAGCTTGTCCAAGTCAAGAGCAGGACTTACAATTGACTTAACTGGTGGAAGTTGTGCTGTATCACCTATAAAAACAAGTTTACAACCGGCACCACTATATACAAATTTTATTAAATCAGCCAAGACAGAATTATTCTTAAATACAGACAAGTCTTCAGATTGATCTGAAATCATGGAAGCCTCGTCTACAAAAAACAAAGTTTGAGAATAAATATTTTTTTTGAGTTCAAAACTCACACCACCACTTTTATTTCTCTTGGAATGATAGATTTTTTTATGAATGGTAAATGCTTCCTTTTCGGCATATTGTGCCAAAACCTTAGCTGCCCTTCCCGTTGGAGCCAATAAAATCGCTTTTTTTCCAGTAGGTTCTAGGTGATTTACAATTGTACTAATGACAGTTGTTTTTCCGGTTCCGGCATATCCCTTTAATAAGTATAAAGCATGAAGGTTATTATTGAATATAAAATCGGAAAAGCTTGCTAACATTTTGTCTTGCAAGATAGTAGGTTGGTGTGGGAATTTCTGAATGAGAAATTTATAAAAGTTTTGTGCTGTTTGAATCATGTTTTTTTATGTAACTACAAAGTAAAGATTTTTTTTATATTGAAAGACCATTGGCATAATTATTGGGAACAATTTAAATAACTTTGTAAGAACACTTTTATGTGTCATTTTTTTTTTTAAATTTGCGACGTAACAAAACTTAATTTTACACATCATGAGTCTAATATTTTTTATTATTGCTATTGTAGTATTAATACTAGCATTTCTATTTTTGGCTAAACTTTTAGTAGAATATGTACCAAAGAAATTCTTTCCTTATATTTCATTATTACTTTTGTTGATTTCAGTTTTCCTGGGATATAAAATTGTATATAGTGTTGTTGGAGATATTAAATTCAATAAAGAAAAAGCAGTGCGTTATCAAAAAGCCATCGATGGGTTGAAATTAATCAGAGATGCAGAAGTTGCATACAAAAATGTAAAAGGAGATTATACGAGTGATTATGCCAAACTAATTGATTTCATAGAAACAGGAAGCTATCCAATTTTACAAACAATAGAGAAAACAATAAATGTTGTAGATAGAGGTGTCGCTAGAGAAAGAGAAATTAAAGTTATTGATACTATTGGATGGGAAAAAGTAATCAAGGACTTTGAAAACAGAGATTATAAAAATATGATGTATATACCTGGAACTACTACTAAATACGAGTTAAAAACAGGATATGTAGAAAAAGGGAAAGACAAATACAAAGCTCCGGTTTTTGAAGCAAAAATTGCCAAACAAGTGGTGTTAGAAGGCTTGCCTAAAAGTTTGATAGAGCGTGAATTAAACGCTGAAGGAATTGATGAAGTGAATGGTGAAAACATTATCGTTGGAACTTTGGAAGATGTCAAAGAAACTGGCAACTGGCCACCCGTATATGATACTAGAAAAATTTCAGACACAGAATAAATTATCCGAATCAACTAATTTCGGAAAAAGCCATTTATCCATCCAAATTAGTTTGGATGGATTTAGCTTTTGTATATTTGACAAAGATTTGGTTGATGTAATTTTTTTAAAAAAATATGAATTTACTGAAAGAGCTCAAAATCCTGAACAACTTTTAAATTTTATCAAGCAAATATTTGAAAAAGAAACTGTCTTAAAAGAAAAATTTGAATCGGTCAACATCTCTCATCAGAATAATTTAGCTGTTTTGGTTCCGGAGTCCTTATATGATTCTGAATACAAAGTCGATTATTTGAAATATTCAGTTAAAGTATTGCAAGATGACTCAATAGCAGTGGAAGATATTGAAAATTATGAGGCGAAAAATGTATATATTCCATTTGCTGTTGTCAATAATTTTATGAAAGAGATATATGGCGAATTTGAATCACTTCACACATCAACTGTCTTATTAAACTCACTTTTAAAATATTTTAAAAACACAATTAAAAAGTACTTTTTTGTCAATGTATCCAAACATTCAATAGAATTGGTATACATGCAAAATGGTGAAATTCAATTGTATAATTCATTTTTGTACTATACCAAGGAAGACTTTATATATTACATTTTATTTGCTATGGAACAATTGGGCTTAGATCCTGATTCCCAACCGGTCACGTTTATTGGAGATATTGAAAAAGAATATTCACTATATAGCATAACTTATCAATATGTTAGACATGTGAACTTTTTAAATATCAATAATTTTAGTTTGTCAGATGATTTTTATCAATTGAATTCAGGGTTGAATCGACATCAATTTTTTGAATTGCTCAATCAATTCTGATGCGTATTATTTCCGGCAAACACAAAGGCAAGCGCATTCAGGCACCTTCCAACTTACCTGTACGTCCTACTGCCGATATGCAAAAAGAAGCCCTTTTAAATATCATAAATAATTATTACAATTTTGATCAAATTGCCTTATTGGATTTATTTGCTGGTACTGGTAATATTTCGTATGAGTTTGCATCGCGTGGAACACCTGAAATTACAGCAGTAGATGTTCATTTTGGATGTGTTCATTTTATCCAAAAAACAGCTAAAGAATTGAATTTTGATATACTAACAATCAAAAGTGATGTGTTTAGTTTTTTAGAGAAAAGTAACCAAAAATATGATTTGATATTTGCCGATCCACCTTATGACTTGGATTTAAAATTATTTGAAAGAATACCTCAACTTGTGTTTGATAAAGAACTATTAACTGATGTTGGGATGTTGATTATTGAGCATTCCAAACATACTTCTTTAATCCATTTGCGTCATTTTAGCTTCCAAAAAAATTATGGTGGCAGTGTGTTTAGTTTTTTTGAAGTAATATCTAAGATTTAAACGTATTTAATTTTGCGAAAAATTTATTTTGAGCCACATATTTATTAGTTTTAATATGTGATGTTTAATGATGTTTGTGTATTTTGAGGGATATTTCAAAGAAAGTCCATGTGTACTCTTTAAGTGTTAAAAATTGTGGTTAGTTTTTGAAATACTCATTTTTTTTATATTTTTACCCTTTCGCATTTTTAATAATTCAAAATTTTTATTTAATGAAAAAAATTACATTTTTATTTTTAACTTTTTTACTAAGTTTTGTCAGTTGGCAAACTTGGGCACAATCTACCATTCACATTACAACATCCGGTGGAAGTTATGCTACCGAAAAATGGGTAAGTATTACAACAGAAGCCAATGGGGCTGGAACACAAGTTTGGGGCCAAGGAAATGGTACTTATGGAAATGGAGCTGGGCTAATCAATCTTGATATTTCTATTGCTCCAGGTACATATTATGTTAATTGTTATGATAAATATGCCGATGGATGGGACGGCACTTTAATTTCAGTTACTGCATATGCATCTACCCTAACCAATAATGGAGGTGTATCCCCAGATGGTAATGGTGATCTCGATGCATCAGCCAATTGGGGTGATACACAAGCACAAGAATTGGAAGCTTCCTTAATGATTGTGGTACCAAATCCACCTACTTGTTTCCCTCCAAGTGCCCTAACTGCATCTGGAATTTCAAGTAGTGGCGCTTCATTGAGTTGGACTGCAGGAGGCAGTGAGTCAGTATGGAATGTACAATATGGTGTTTCTGGATTTACTTTGGGAAGTGGAACCATAGTTAATGGTGTAAATAATCCAAATGTAATATCTGGATTGTCTAGTGCAACAAATTATCAATACTATGTGCAATCAGATTGTGGTGGAAGTGATTTAAGCGCTTGGACTGGACCATTTGCATTTACAACACTTTGTGAATCAGTCGGTGCGATTTCCGAAAATTTTAATTCTATAACCACTCCAAGTTTACCTTTATGTTGGTCTAAAATCACACCTGCTGCATACACATATGCAACAGTAACAACCGTTACTACCCCAGTAAGTTCAGCACCAAATGCAGTTCAATTATATAGTTCTGATGCAACTGCAGCTACTGATAACGTTTTGTTGATTTCTCCTGTGCTTTCTAATTTATCAGCTGGAACACATCAACTGAGATTTAAAGCAAGAGGAGCAAGTACAAATACATCTATCATTGTTGGAACTATGTCCAATAATGCGGATGGTGCAACTTTCACACCATTTCAAACGGTTACAGGCTTGAATACAGGTGCTTATAACGAATATGTAGTGAACTTTTCATCTTATAGTGGTACAGATACTTATATTGCATTTAGACATCCGTTAACTACAACATATAGTTATGTATATGTGGATGATGTGGTTTGGGAACCTATTCCTTCTTGTCCATCACCTTCAAGTTTAACTACCACTGCTATTA
Source organism: Flavobacteriaceae bacterium (assembly GCA_020854235.1). Taxonomy (GTDB): domain Bacteria; phylum Bacteroidota; class Bacteroidia; order Flavobacteriales; family Flavobacteriaceae. Next base: position 5,171 of record JADZFW010000134.1, on the reverse strand, counting down.
CTGCTACTTCTGCTAATTTTCAATGGACTGAAAATGGTTCTGCAACCACATGGAATGTTGAATATAAAGCAGGTGCAGATTTCACTCCTGGAACTGGTGCCCAAGATCAAATGGCTACAGTAGCTGTAAATCCATATGGATTCGCCGGCCTTACATCAGGTACTACCTATTATTGGTATGTTCAAGCCGATTGCGGAAGTGGAAGTACTAGTATTTGGTCAGGACCTTTTAGTTTTACAACTCAATTCTTAACAAGTGCTCCTTATTTGGAAGCTTTTAATACAACTATAACTCCTATTGGATATAATTCAGGTTTTTCTATTGGTTCCGTTAGAGGAGTAACCGGTAACCCAGCTAATAATATTTATAAAAATTTATGGTCATCTGTCGTAACGAGTAATTTTACTACAATTAATATAAATAATATAGCCAATGGAATGTTTTTTTCATATGATTATAAATTAGCAAATTATTCAAGCCCATATGCTGCGCCAGCTGCCGGATCTGGAAGCTTTATTGTTTCTGTTTCTACAGATTTTGGGGTTACGTATATTCCTTTAGAAACTGTTGAAAATAACGGAATTGATGGTTGGAAGACAAAATCTTATGATTTTTCTTCTTATGCAGGTCAAACTGTAAAATTAAAATTTGTCGGAAATTGGATATCTGGTGATTATGATTTAGCATTTGATAATATTAAAATCGAAATACCACCAACTTGCCCAGCTCCTTCAACATTGACAAATGCTAATATAAGTACTAGCTCATCTGATTTTGATTGGACTGAAAATGGAAGTGCAACTTCATGGAACGTTGAAATAAAAACGGCCACTGATTTTACTCCAGGAACTGGCGCAAGTGATTGGTCACAAACGGTTAGCGCTCATCCTGTAAATTTTGCGGTTTTCCAACCCAATACAACTTATTATTGGTATGTTCAAGCCGATTGTGGTAGTGGTAATACTAGTACTTGGACTGGTCCAAAAACCTTTACAACTTTAGCATTACCTCCAACTAATGATAATTGTTTAGGTGCTACATCATTAGTTGTCAATCCTGATTACAGTTGTGGTTCGGTAACCGCAGGAACTTTAGCCGGAGCAACAGCTTCAGGAGTAGATGAGGCAGCTTGTTACGGAACAGAAAACGACGATGTGTGGTTTTCGTTTGTTGCGACAAATACAGTTCACAGAGTTTCTCTAACGAATGTAACAGGAACTCCAACAGATTTGTATCATTCATTATGGACAGGAGATTGCACAGCTTTAACGTTAGTAACTGGATCTTGTAGTGATAGTGATACAAGTAATCCTTCTGCACTGACCATAGGGCAAACCTATTATGTTAGAGTTAATTCCTATTCATCAGCGAGTGGTGCAAATACTTCATTCAATGTATGTATTGGTACGCCGCCACCACCTCCAGCTAATGATGGATGTAGTAGTGCTATTAATGTAACTACCTTACCATACTCCAATACACAGGATGCTGCTGGTGCAACCAATAATGCCGGATTTATTTTGGCTTGTTCCACCGGAACTTATGGAGGGATGAATGACGGCGTATGGTATTCTTTCACAGTTGAGACTGCAGGTTCATTTACTGTTGCTTTATCTGGAGTAGGAGCATGGGATCCACAATTGGATGTGTACAGTGGAAGTTGTGGTACTTTTTCTTGTATTTCCAATCAGGATGTTGGAATTTCCGGAGGTGCTGAAACAGCTACTTTTGCAGGGGAAGCTGGAGTTACTTATTATGTTAATGTGGGGTATTGGAGTAATACGACTAATAATTCTGAAGGACCTTTTACTGTTACTATTTCAGGTGATGGAACTTTAGGAACTCCTATTACTAATATTGATGGATTTAAATTGTATCCAAATCCAACCAACAGTGTTCTTAATATTAATGCACTTAATACTATTGACTCAGTTGTGATATATTCAATGTTGGGTCAAAAAGTGATGAGTCAATCTACTGACAATAATCAAGTACAATTAGATTTGAGCAATTTGCCAACCGGTTCTTACATTGTTAGAGTTCAGGCGGGTAATCAAGTAGGATCTTACAATTTGATTAAAAATTAATTTTTTAACCTAATTTTAATTATTAAACCGTCAAATTTTTTTGACGGTTTTTTTTGTACCTAAATTATTTTAGTATCTTTACCTCATATTTTTGTATTTATTAACTAAAACGAATTTTTAACATGAAAAAAATTACATTTTTATTTTTAACATTGTTATTGACTATCACGAGTTGGCGTGCTAGTGGACAGATTTTTTCTGAAACATTTGACACAAGTATTCCAGCTACTTGGACGATTATAGATGTTGACAACTTTACATCTACAACTGCGCAAGCAGCTTGGGCAAGTTGGGCTTGGCATACAACTGGAAGAGCCTGTAGTTCTTCTTGGTATGATAATTTTGCGACAGGCCCGACTAACAATTGGTTAATAACACCAGCAATTACTATTCCAGCAACTGGTGATTTTAGATTGGTGTTTGATGGTACTTCTTATGAAGCCACTTATCTTGAAGAATATGAAGTTTTAATTTCTACTACAGGAACTACTACTTCTAGTTTTACAACTAATTTACTAACTGTTGTAAATGAGCCATTTGCACTTACAAATCACATTGTTAATTTACCTTCATTGGCGGGGCAAACTATTTATATTGCATTCCACCATACATCAATGGATGAAAGTATGCTGCAAATCGATAATGTTAAAGTTGAACTCGTTCCTTCTTGTCCTAATCCTACAGCATTGACTGCTACAAGTGGAACTAGTAATAGCGCGGTGTTAGGTTGGACTGTTGGTGGAACTGAATCTTCTTGGAATATTCAATATGGAGTTACCGGATTTACTTTAGGTACTGGAACAATTGTAAATGGGGTTACAAATCCATTTACTTTGAATGGTTTAAGCGCCTCAACAACTTATCAATATTATGTTCAAGCAGATTGTGGAGGAACTGGTTTAAGTACCTGGGCTGGACCTTTTAGTTTTAATACAATTGCTTCAGCTCCTTACTTGGAAGCATTTGATGCAACCACTACACCGGTTGGTTATACTATCACGGGTTGGACTATAGGTTCAACAAGAGGAGTAACCGGAAATCCTGCGAATAATATATATAAAAATCTTTGGAGTTCTGCTACTACAGGAACATATACTACTATCAATGTAGATAATATAACTGCAGGTATGAAATTATTTTTTGACTATAAACTTGCTAACTATTCAACTCCTTATGCTCCTCCTGCTGCAGGATCAGGAAATTTTGTTGTATCTGTTTCAACAGATTTAGGTGTAAATTATACAGATTTAGCAACTGTAGCCAATGATGGTGTTGATGGTTGGAGAACCTTAAATTATGATATGACTCCTTATGCCGGACAAACCGTTAAAGTGAAATTTGTAGGAACTTGGACATCCGGAGACTATGACTTAGCATTTGATAATATTAAAATTGAAATACCTCCAACATGTCCTGCTCCAACGGCTTTAGCATTGGTAAGTAAAACTGCAACCTCTGCAACATTTGGTTGGACGGCTGGAGCATCAGAAACACAATGGGACATTGAATGGGGTGTAGAAGGATTTACACTTGGCACTGGAACTATGGTAACTGCTACTTCAAGCAATCCATATACGTTAAATGGTTTAACTTATGGTGTTTCTTATAGTGCTTATGTGAGAGCCAATTGTGGTTCAGATCAAAGTACTTGGGTTGGTCCATTAACTTGGTTCTATATTGATTTGGCAGGATGTACAACGGTTGTAAGTCCTTTGGATGCTGCAGTAGATATTCCGTTAGGAACTGTAGTATTTGGATGGACTCCTGCATCTGGAGAACCAGCAATATCATATAATTTGTATTATGGTTTAACTCCTAGTACGGTAACAAATTTAGTAGGAAACTTTACTACAACTACTGCAAATATTACAATAAATGGTTATGGTACTACCTTCTACTGGCAAATAAGACCTGTTAATGCAGCAGGTGAAACTCAAGGTTGTTCAATTTGGAGTTTTACAACAGAAGCTTATGTTCCACCTGTATGTACTGTTACTGAATATTTTGAGGAAACAACTGTTCCAACGGGTTGGTCAACAGTAATTAACGCTGGTACATGTGAATTTACTTTTGGATCTGGAGATATGCCTACAGGACCTGATTTTGTATCAGGAGCAGCTATTTTTGATGATGATGATTGTGGGGAAGCAGGTGGCGTTAATAATGTGAGTTTGTTATCACCAGTTTACGATATGTCTGGTGCAACTTCAGCGAGTTTAGGATTCGATGTAGCTTTTCAAGATTATGCAGGCTCTGGAGAGTTTTCTGTTGAAGTATTCAATGGAACAGCATGGGTAGAAATTGTAAATTACAATACCACAGATTTAGCAGAAATCTTAAGTGCTTCATTTGATGTTTTATCTTATGCTAATTCAGCTTTCCAAGTTAGATTTACGTATGATGATGAAGGAGATTGGGCTTGGGGTGCAGGTTTGGATAATTTCTGTATCAATACAGATGCACCTGGTTTAGGAATAGCCAATGAAATTATCGATGGTTTTGCTATGTATCCTAATCCAGTTGAAAATACTTTAACTCTAAGAGCACAAAACGCTATAGATGCTGTAAGTGTTTATAATATGTTAGGTCAAGAAGTGATGAAATCCATTCCAAGTGCTACGCAAGTACAATTGGATATGACTGCACTTCCTGTTGGAACTTATGTTGTTAAAGTTCAAGCCGGATCTCAATTGGGATCTTATAGCTTAATCAAACAATAAGTTAACCTTAATAATTGAAAAGGGTTTCCATTTTGGAAACCCTTTTTTTATTGTAAAAAAACTGAATTAATTGTCAAGTCAAACACTAATTAGACTTTTTTAATTCTTACTTGCCGATACAGAAATTGGCAAAAACATTTCCCAAGATATCATTACTGGTTATTTCTCCTGTAATACTTCCAAGATAATACAAAGATTGGCGTAAATCAATACTCAAAAGGTCTCCACTCAATCCTTCTTTTAAACCTTTCAATACTTCCACTAATGAAGTTTTAACCTGTAGCAATGCATCATAATGTCGTGCATTGGTGATGATCGTTGCCGATGTATCTATCTCATGAAAAGCCAACTTTTCTAATAACCT
>JADZFW010000133.1 GCA_020854235.1 Flavobacteriaceae bacterium | reverse complement strand
TAGAATTGGAATTAAACGGTACAGCCATTCAAAATGACAATGTCAGTTGGAAATTGAGCTACAACGTTTCTTACAATCACAATGAAATTACTAAAATGCCTTTTGACCAACCTGTAGGTGGAATTGACGGTGGTGTTGGTAATACTATTCAAAGTCATACTGTTGGATATTCTCCTTTTAGCTTCTTGGTTTACGAACAAGTATATGATACTAATGGAAAACCGATTGAAGGTGTTTATGTAGATAGAAATAATGATAATGTTATCAATAATGATGATAAATATTTCTACAAAGATCCATTGGCTGACATCCAAATGGGATTCAGTACAACACTTAAAGTTAAAAACTTTGATTTGACTATCAATTCAAGAGCCAATATTGGAAACTATATGTATGACAATATCGCTTCTTCTAAAGCAATTCCTTATGACATCAACGCTTTGGATTTCTTAACCAATTTGCATACAGATTATTTTGAAACCGGTTTCCAAACTTTTACTGAAACCAATTTCTTAAGTGATCATTATGTTACCGATGCTTCTTTTATCAAAATTGATAATGTGGTATTTGGAATGAGTTTCCCTGAGTTCTTGAAAAAATCCAGTCTAAGAGTGTTTGGTAGCGTTCAAAATGTCGCAACTATCACAAATTATAAAGGTTTGGATCCTGAAATTTACGGAGGTATAGATAATAATTTCTATCCACGCCCACGTACCTTTACATTTGGATTTAATATTGATTTCTAAAAACTATAAATACATTAATAAAATGAAAAGTATCATAAATAAATTATTACTGCTTTTTGCCGTAACACTTTTCTTAACATCTTGTCACAAAGATTTGGATCAGTCACCTATTGATCCAGATAGCTTTACCGAAGAAGATGTATTTGCCAATGCTACAGAAGCTAAAGGTGCTTTGGCAAAATTGTACGCCAGTTTGGCCTTAACCGGTCAAAATGGACCTGCCGGTCAAGCTGATATCGCCGATATCGACGAAGGTTTCTCACAATATACCCGTATGTTGTTTAACTTAAACGAATTGACTACCGACCACGCTGTTTTAGGATGGGGAGATGCCGGTTTGCAAGACTTACACGGTATGTATTGGGCTTCCGGTAACGACTTTACCGATGCAATGTATTATCGTTTGGCCCAGGAAGTTACTTTCTGTAACTCTTTTATTGCCAATGCTGCTGCTTTAAATAGCGATCCAGAAGTACAATATTATATTGCTGAAGCGCGATTCTTAAGAGCTTTTGCATACTATAATTTGATGGATATGTATGCCAATGTGCCTTTGGTTACCGAATTAACTACTGTTTTACCTGCTCAAAGCAATAGAGCTGAAATCTTCGCATTTGTCGAAACCGAATTATTGGCTATCAAAGACATCATGAAAGAAAGTGGTACCAATGAATATGGTAGAGCTGACAGAGTAGCTGCTTGGGCATTATTGTCCAAATTGTATATCAACGCCGAAACATGGATTGGAACTGCTAAATACACCGAGTGTATTACCTATTCTAATTTGGTGATGAATTCTACTTATAACCTCAACTTAAATGATGCCAATGGTAACGGAACGGCTTATGATGAATTATTCCTAGCCGACAACGATTCCAATGGCGCACAAGATGAATTTATATTTGCCTTAAATTTTGATGGTTTACGTTCTCAAACGTATGGTGGATCTACTTTCCTTATTCATGCCGCTATCGGTGGCTCTATGAACGCTGCTCAGTTTGGTGTGAACGGTGGTTGGGGTGGTTTACGTACTACCAAAAATTTAGTAAATCAGTTTGCAGTTGATTTAGGAGCCATGAATACAGCGCTTGGACCACAATCCGATTGGGGATTAGTTGGTAGCGGTACTCCAAATGGTTGGGGAAGTACCGATGACATCGAGTTATTCCAAACCGGTACAAATCAATACGCTGTTTATGCTAACTTATTGTCTGGAGAAATTAAATTCCGTTTCAATGAAGATTGGGGTAATAACTATGGTGATGACGGTGCCAATGGTACTTTGGAACCTGGTGGATCCAATATTACCATTGCAGCAGCAGGTACTTATTATGTTACCATGAACTTAAACAATAATACCTATACCATTACTCCATTCTTAAGTGATAAAAGAGGTATGTTCCATAGTGCAGGTCAAAGCTTGGAAATTGAAGACATAGCTCAATTCAATAACGGGTATGCAGTTTCCAAATTTAAAAATGTTACTTCTACTGGTGCTCAAGGTAGTGACAGCAGCGGTAACTTTACCGATACCGATATTCCGGTCATTCGTTTGGCTGAAATCTATTTGAACTATGCCGAAGCAGTATTAAGAGGTGGAACTGGTGGTAATTTGACTACCGCTGTTGCCAAAATCAACGAATTGAGAGTAAGAGCTTACGGAAGTACTTCCGGTAATGTGGCTACCATCAGTTTGAATTTTATATTGGACGAAAGATCCAAAGAATTGTATTGGGAAGGTCAACGTCGTACCGATTTGATCCGTTTTGGTAAATTCACAACAGCCGATTACCTATGGCCTTTCAAAGGTAATGCACCTACTGGAGCTGCTGTTGCTTCTTACAGAAACATTTTCCCATTGCCACCAAATGCACTTTCAGTCAATACAAACCTTGTACAAAATACTGGTTATTAATCTAATAAACTTATAACAAAATGAAGAATCTAATTTATAAAACTATTTTTCTTTTCGGTTTCCTATTTGTATTGGGGGCTTGTGAAGAAGATGTAATGGTTGAACTAAACCCGGATGCCAATACAGTAGTTAGTTTATCTCCTAGTACAGTTGTGCTTTTGGAAGATAATGCTGCTGCCAATGCAACTACGGTTTCTTGGACTGAACCCGATTTCGGTTTTGATGCTGCTGCTACTTATACCATCATGATTGATTTCCATGGTGGAACATTTGCTACTCCTCAAACTGTAACCGTTGGTAACAATTTGAGTAAAGTGTTTACCGTAGCCGAATTGAATTCAAAACTTTTAGCCTTAGGTGTTTCTGCCGATGAAGCTACTCAAATCGATATCAAAGTGGAAACCAAATTGAGCAACTACAAAAAAATGTATTCTGCTCCTATAACGATGAACGTTACCGCTTACTCTACTTTATTGGATTTATCTACCAATTGGGGTGTGGTAGGTAGTGCTACACCAGGAAGCTGGGGTTCTACACCAACTACGCCTATTCAAGATATCCCTTTCTGGACTACTAGTACAGCAGGTGTATATGTTGCTTATGGTACCGTTAGAACAGGTGAAATCAAATTCCGTTTGGATAATGCTTGGACTACTAATTATGGAGGACCAGGTATGAGCGGAACTTTAGTTGCAGGCGGATCCAATATTGCCATCACTGCTGGAACTTATAAATTTACTGTTAACACCAACAATATGACTTACACCGTAGTTCCTTATACTTGGGGAATCGTAGGTAGTGGTGCATTAAATGGTTGGAACGCTCCCGATGCCAAATTGTATTACAATTCTTATGCAGATGATTGGAGAGCAGTCGTTACTTTATTGGACGGTGAAATCAAGTTCCGTTTCAATGAAGATTGGGCAGTGAATTATGGTGATAATGGAAATGATGGTTCACTTGAAGCTTCTGGTGCCGATATTCCTGTAACCGCAGGTCAATATTTGGTTATTTTCAATCCTGTTACACTTGAGTATTCTTTAGAAGAAATGGATGTATGGGGATTAGTAGGAAATGGAACTCCAACAGGTTGGGGTACCTTACCTGATACCAAATTCATCCCTGATTTTGGAATCAACGAAGGTGTATATTATATCAATGGTATTACTTTGACTGCTGGAGGATTTGTAAAAGTGCGTCAAAATGATGCATGGGGCGTTAATTTTGGTGATAATGGTAATGACGGTACACTTGAAGCAGGTGGAGCCGATATTCCAGTACCTGCTACCGGCATGTACAATGTTAAAATCAATATGAATGATCCAAAATCAATCAATTTGTATCCATTCCAATAAACTTTCAGTTTAAATGATGTATTAAAACCCGCATAGTGATATGCGGGTTTTTTTGTTCCATATAATACAGTCTCTCTACTTGCAAATTTGAAAGCAACCCAAAAAAATTACTACCTTTGAAATAAAATAGATGAGCATACTTATCTACAAGATTATTAACAAGTCTTAAAACTAGTTTATCATTCAGCCATGAAAAGACTTATAGAAGAGCAAATTTTTATTAACAACTGAAGGTATTGCTTTACTATTTTAATTTCACTATTAAATCACATTTATATGAATGCATTATTAATTGTAATTAAAAGTTTAGGTACATTATTAATACTATATCTAGTACAATATTTAGCTGAAGTATTTACAAATTCATATACTAATCTCTCTTTTACAGCTGATATGTTATTCGCAGCAATTAGATTCTTAGTAATCGAACTAATATTTATTGTTTTTTTATCATATCAAGTATTCAAGTTTAAAAAAATGGAAGCTTCTACTTATACGAGTTATAAAATTTCAACAATAATTATTTTGTTAACTTTTTGCTACACATTTTATAGTACAGTGCCATTTTTCATAAAATACTATTTTACTTGATATACACGCCCCGCTTCATCGAGAACTCCTGCTCCGTCGGCGTCTCACGACGCGCTTTATATTTATCTTTATTTATAAGAGATACTTTTGTTGCGGCATCAAATACATACTGGTGGTCTGATGATACTCATAATACAGGTGGAAAATGGAATACATTTCTAAATGATATATTATATAGTTAAAGTGTCTTTGATAAATACAAATGGACTTAAAATAAGGAAAATTGCAATTAGTAATTCATTTAAATATAATTTATATATGAAACAAATTATTTTAATTTTCAGCTTTATCTTTTTTGTAAATTGTGTTTCTAATACCAATAAAATAGAAGAAAAAAAAATCAAAAGTAAGCTCAATGAAATTAAAGCAGACAACGCCCCTTTGACTGAAGATTCTATTAGTATATCTAATAAGGATTATCTGCCAATTAGTGCTCAAGATTATCGAAAGAGTAAAATAGAAAAAAGAAAGAAAAACATTATAGTGAATGGAGATTTTTATGATTATGGTGTACTAAGTATTACATATGAAAACGAAAATGATTTTATTTCTATTTTACCCTATTCAGTTTTAATGGCGGAAAAATACCAAAATAGAGATTCGTATTTGGATTTTTACTATTCTTTTATTAAAATAATAAATAATGGGGCTTATAAAGATGAGTATTTCTTTAATTTAGACATTGAATCACAAAGATTTTTAAAACATTATCTCACTAAAGGTGCTGATTTAGGACAATCAAGATGTAAGAAAATTTTAATGAATTTAAAGAAAATTGCAAATGAAAGAAAATTAGAATTTTAATTTTTCCCCCTTTCTTCAGCCGGTTGGAATTCAAATATGTATGATTTAGCATCTTCTAGAATTATAAATGTAAATATTCAATATGCACCAACACCAATTGTTAAACTAAAAAACTAAAAAAATGAAAATATTAATTTTTTTAATTTTAATGTCAACCATTACTCATTCTCAAGTGAAAATTGACACTATTTATTCAGGAAAAGAGGTAGATGGTATTTATACTTCGAAAATGGAATTGATTTTAAATCAGATAAATACAGATTGTAATAAAAAAGATACTTTAAACTCAAAATTATTCATTGAAAATAATAATGAGTTTAAAATTATGAGTAATTTACATCAAATGGCAGTTAAAAGCAAGTCTAATATATTTTCCGAATTTAAAACATTTATTTGTGCAACTTTTTGCGATGCTAACGATTTCGAGCTTTCAGTTTATTTATATGAAATTCATTATGAAAACATTAAGAAAGCTGATGAATGCATTCAAATTTTAGATATGTTAGAGAAAGATGTCACTTTTTGGGAAAGTATAGGTACTAAGAATTGGTTTTTTAGGAGTGATGGGAAAAATGTATATTTCTTAATGTCTAATTTGGATGATATTCAAAATCCGATTAAAAAAGAAATTGAGAACAAATTAAAAATAATTATTTCAAATTAAGCAATGAAAAGTGTTCAATGAACTAGATGAAGAGATAAATCAAAGCTGTATCAGTGATAATCGAAGCCTCAGCTCCGCAATACACCTGATCCATCGACGTTTCACGCCGCGCTTTGAATTTATCTTTATTTATAAGAGATACCTTTGTTGCGGCATCAAATATATACTGGTGGTCTGATGATACTCAATATGCAGAATTTAAAATTTTAGGTACTGTAAAAAAAGGTACTTTTTTATTTACTATTGATACTAAATATGATATTCAATTAAGACATATTATTTATATTAAACCATTAGAATGTATGAACAATATAACTAATCAAATAATTTCATATACGTCTTCCACTAGAAACGCTCTAGGTGGAAATTTTATTAATAGAACACAAAAACCTAAATTTTGGTAACATGAAAAAATATAATTATTACATTTTGGTTTATATTATTCTAATTACATTGTTTTTTGGAATATATGGAATGAATTTTAAATATAACTTTTTTTTTATTAGCTTGTATATTACCTGTATTTTGGGGTTTCTCATTTTTTTTATTAACATAATTAAATTTTTGATTTTTTATTTAAAAAAATAAATCCACCTGCTCCTTCGGCGTCTCACACCGCCGCCGGCAAATAAAACCAAAAAACCACTCCAAACAGAGTGGTTTTTTACATCAATGAAATTGATTAAGATTTTCATTTTGAAAAACTCGAGGCACCTACACGAGATCTCTAGTGTGCTTAAGTAATAACGATAAAACTACTTCTCCAAAAGAAGTGGTTTTGTGCTTTCTAAACTTTAGCACCCATAAGACTTTCATTGAGTTCTATACTAAATACAGTAGCCATCCATACTAATCACAGTAGCCTTCCTTACTAATCACAGTAGCCATCCTTACTAATCACAGTAGCCATCCTTACTAATCATAGTAGCCATCCTTACTAAGCACAGTAGCCATCCTTACTAATCACAGTAGCCATCCTTACTAATCACAGTAGCCATCCTTACTAATCACAGTAGCCATCCTTACTAATCACAGTAGCCATCCTTACTAATTATAGTAACCATCCTTACTAATCATAGTAGCCATCCTTACTAATCATAGTAGCCATCCTTACTAATCACAGTAGCCATCCTTACTAATCACAGTAGCCATCCTTACTAATCACAGTAGCCATCCTTACTAATCACAGT
>JADZFW010000132.1 GCA_020854235.1 Flavobacteriaceae bacterium | reverse complement strand
ATATTCAATCCATTTTCCTTGTCTTGCATAAGAAAATAAATTTGAAGTAAATCCTGAGCTTCAAATGGATCCTCTTGGTATAAAGTCTTTTGTATTACCAAAGCCTCAGAATAATTTCTCAACTTGATGTAAATCTCTCTTTTTAGTTTTTGATTCCAAATATTTTGTGGTTCTACACTTGCAATTCTCTCGCAATATTGTAAAGCTTCCTGATATTGTTCTAATGAGAAATAATTTTTCGCTTTTTCATAAAGCATAGCTACATTTTGTGGATATATTTTTTCACAAATATTTAAAGCCTCCAAAGCTTTATTGTAATTTTCAATAGCTCTTTGTTGAATGGCTTCCATAAATGATTGTTCAAAATCGAGAAATATTTTCTCTTCCTTGAGTTGTGCTTCTGTATATGAATCGGATCTAACTTGTTCCTCAGTGTCATCCTGAGACCAAGCTATAGCTGATAGAAGTGATATGAAAAACAAAAGAACTATTCTTATAAGCAACATGAACTTAAAATTTAATAAATTGGAACCTTACTACTATTGAAATTATTCCAATATAGAATAATCTCCCAAACTCACACTTTCAAACTGTCCATTGTATTGAACATGACTGCCTATCATAGAATCTTGTAAGGAGGCGTTTTTAATGTGGGAATTTTGTTGAATCAATGAGTTGACAATACTAGAATCTTTAACACTTGAGTGATTACCTAAAGAAACAAAAGGCCCAACTGTACTGTTTTCAATAACTACATTTTCACCTAAAAAACAAGGTGGAATTACAGTTGCGTTGATGAGTTTAACAGAATCAGAAACCAATTGAACACCCGACTTATATTCATATTCCAACACCTTTTTATTGGTATCAACAGTAGCGTCTTTATTACCACTATCCATCCAATCTTTGACTGTACCGGGCACGTATTGTCCTCCTTTTCTCTTAAGTGCTTCCAAAGCATCAGTCAATTGATATTCTCCGCCTTTACCTTGAATATGGTGATCCATGATATAATCAATCTCTGCTTGTAATTGCAATCCTTCTTTGAAATAATAAATGCCTATAATTGCTAAATCAGAAACAAATTCCTGAGGTTTCTCGACAAAATCAGTAATAATTCCGTCTTTGAGTTTAACAACACCAAATTCCTTGGGATTATCTACTTGTTTCACCCAAATAACACCATCATGATGATTGTCTAATGTGAAATCGGCTTTAAATAAAGTGTCAGCAAAAGCAACGACAGTATTACCTTCCAATAGCGTTCGCGCTTGATAAATAGCATGAGCTGTCCCCAATGCTTCTTCTTGTACAAAAACACTGCCTTTGGCCCCAAATCTTTCGGCAATTTCAATCAATTTTGAACTTGTATCCTCTGGAAATCCTTTAGAAGCTGGCCCAATGATAAACCCAATATCAGTAACACTTTGGCCTACAACATTTACAATTTCTTCGACCAATCTTTGAACGATTGATTTTCCTGCAATCAAAGTGAGAGGCTTGGGAACCGTTAATGTATGAGGTTTTAATCGGGAACCTATCCCGGCCATGGGTATAATTACTCGCATTTTATTCAAATTTATGGCGGTAAAGATACAAAATGAATTATTTTTGAACCCTATTCCTAATTTGAGAAATGTGTTAAAAATAATTCTATAAAAAATATTATCAATTAACTAGCTATAATACTATCAAACCATATGGAAATAATCAACCCAAAAATAATGGACTATGCAGAAATGCATACAACTCCAGAGCCTGAACTATTGACTGATCTCAGACGAGAAACTTGGTTAAAAGTTGTAAATCCCAGGATGTTAAGTGGTTCTTATCAAGGACGACTGATTGCTTTGATTTCCAAGTTGATACGTCCTAAAAATATTTTAGAGATTGGTACGTTTACAGGTTATGCAACGCTTTGTTTAGCAGAAGGCTTGTTAGAAAACGGCCAAATTATTACCATTGATCAAAATGAAGAGTTGGTTGATATACAACAAAAATACTTTACCAAATCTAAATATGCATTTCAAATCAATGCGCTATTGGGAGAGGCGATAGCTCTAATTTCTAATCTGGACATGACATTTGATTTAATCTTTATTGATGCTGACAAACAAAACTATTCGGCTTATTTTGATCTTGTCATTGAAAAGTTAAATATAGGAGGTATTATTTTGACAGACAATGTATTATGGAATGGTAAAGTCATAGAAAATACCAACCCAAATGATATGGATACACTTGCAATTCAAGCGTATAATAAAAAAGTTCAAAGTGATACTCGAGTCGAAACAATCTTATTACCCATCAGAGACGGAATAAGTATCACTAGAAAAATAAGTTAATTCTTTGTTTTTTACAGATAAAAACCCTAATAATTGAATTTTTTATGTAATTTTGCGCCATATTAAACCCAAAAAAATATAGGTTTAGAATAATTACAATAATTATATTAATTTAATTTTTTTTAAAATGAAACAAGTAAAAATTGCCTTATTGGCTTTATTAGTATTTGTTGGCTTCAATGGATTTGCACAAGACAAAAACAACCCTTGGGCTATCAATGTTGGCGTAAACGCAGTCGACTATTTTCCTACAAATGCAGACAAATTTGCAAGTGCTCATTATGACCAAGGTGAAGATTGGTTTGATGAATACTTCAATGCTACTGATCATTACAACATCATTCCTACAATTTCTAGTTTAACTGTTGGAAGATATTTAAATGATGGTTTCACATTAGAATTAGGAGCTAATTTGAACAAAATCACTAAAGTTGGAAATGATCCTGAGTACAATCCTGGAAATTTAGCTTTATTGGCTGTTGATGCTGATGTAAAATATGCTTTACAAAATCTTGTTGGTAAAAATGGTTGGTTTGATCCTTATTTAATGCTAGGTGGTGGATACACTTGGTTGGATTGGGAAGGAACTGGAACTTTAAACGGTGGTCTTGGTCTAAATTTATGGGCATCAGAACATGTAGGTTTCAACGTACAAACTCAATACAAACATTCATTTGATAATCTTTATGCTCCTTATTTCCAACATAATGCAGGTTTTACTGTTAAATTTGGAGGTACTGATACAGATAAAGATGGAATTTATGACAAAGATGATGCTTGTCCAGAAGTTTTCGGTCTAGTAGCTTTCCAAGGTTGTCCTGACACAGACGGTGACGGTATCAAAGACGGTGATGACAGATGTCCAGAAATCGCTGGTCCTGCTGAATTCAAAGGTTGTCCTGATACAGATGGTGACGGAATCGTTGACGTTGATGACGATTGTCCTGCTGTTAAAGGTTTGGCTGCTTTCAAAGGTTGTCCAGATACAGATGCTGACGGTTTAGCCGATAAAAATGATGATTGCCCAACTGTTGCTGGCCCAAAAGAAAACAAAGGTTGTCCTTGGCCTGATACTGACGGTGATGGTTTCTTAGACAAAGACGATGCTTGTCCAAAAGTAGCCGGAGTTAAAGAAGAAAAAGGTTGTCCTGCAAAACCAAAAGTAATCATTACTGAGGAAGCTAAAGCACAATTGGATTCTTTTGCTAAAGCTATCTATTTCAATAGTGGTAAAGACACTTTCAAACCTGGTACTACTGAAAACTTAGACAAAATAGCTGCCATCATGATTCAATATCCTGAAGCTAAATTCTCTGTAGATGGTCATACCGATAGTGATGGTGATGCCAAAATGAACTTGAATCTTTCAGAAAGAAGAGCTGGTGCAGTTAAAAAATATTTAGAAAGTAAAGGTGTAACTGCAGGTAGATTAACTGCTGCTGGATTTGGTGAAGACAAACCAGTTGCAAGCAACAAAACTACTGCTGGTAAAGCTGAAAACAGACGTGTAGAAATCAATTTGGTTAAATAATTGAGTTGAAACATATATGATATCAAAGCCCCAAGTAATTGGGGCTTTTTTATTGGTGTTTTTTTTGTACCTTAGCCGTAAACTCAATGTTTATGTCCGATTTTCTTGCACAGGTTGTTGAATGTGTTCTACAAAAAAATGCCGATTTATCAAATCTCACTTTTATTTTACCTAATAGAAGAGCTGGATTATACCTTAAAAAAAATCTAAAAAAACAGCTCAAACAAGCCACTTTCTTCCCTGAAGTAATGACCTTTGACAATTTGGTTGAAAAAATAACCGGTATTCAAAAAACGTCATCTCTTGAAATCCTTTTTGAATTTTACAATGTTTATGTTGAACATACACCACCCGAATCAACTGATTCATTTGAATTGTTTACTCATTGGGGCAAAACAGTTCTCGATGATTTCAACACTATAGACAATTACTTAGTTCCACCACCAGAAATTTTTAAAACTTTACACGGTATCAATACCATTTATAATTGGGATCCAAATACCGAAATCACACACAATTACCTTCAATTTATTCAAAAATTGGAATTGTACTACCATGCTTTATATAAAAAACTTTGGGAAAATCAAAAAGCCTATCAGGGAATACTCTTTAGAGAAGCTGTTGAACTAGCGCAACACTTTGTCCAAAATACCACGAGGAAATATATTTTTGTGGGATTTGGATTGCTCAAAAAAGCAGAATCCAACTTGATTCAAGAATTACTAGAAGCAGAAAAAGCCGAAATTTATTGGGATATTCCGAAACAATTTACGGAGCTTTATCACAAACAACAAACTTTTCCCATTCAAATAAAAAATGAATGGAATTACTTTCAAAATCACGATTTTCAATGGCAATTTGATCATAAAATTCCAACTGATCATATTGAAGTTGTGGGCGTTTCAAAAAAAGTAGGCATGTTTAAATATGTTGGCCAATGTCTTCAAAACGAAACCCATTTAGAAGAAACTGCATTAGTCCTAGCCGATCAAAATATGCTACCTGTTGCACTACAATCACTTCCTGTTAATGTGAATCATGTCAACATTACCATGGGTATACCTTTAAAGCATTTTCCATTTTCAAGTTGGGTACAACAGGTTTTTGAATTGCATATCCAAGCATCCGACACTCAAAAAGGTATGTACTTTCAAAATGTTTTAAAAGTATTACAACATCCTATAGTGACATCGCTAACTCCAACAATAGCAATTGCCATTCAAAACATCATCGATCAAAATAAAGTTTACATGCCAATTAAAGAGATTGAAAAAGCACTGCTTCCACTGTCTCTTGTACTAAAAAATAACCTTTTAGCTATTTTTATACCCATTCAAAAAAGTGAACCTATCGCTTTTCTTAAAATGATAAATGAATTTATCAATTTTATTAAAACTCAATATAAAGATGTAGAACTGGAAGTACTTTTTCATCATTTCCAACTCAATCAACAACTGCAATCTTTATTAAAAAGTCAACCATATGTTAATAATCTGAAATCTTTGTTTCAGTTTTATAGACAACTCGTTCAATCTGACCCTGAATGGGCCGGATTAAACTTTATAGGCGAACCGTTACAAGGTTTACAAATAATGGGTTTTTTGGAAACCCAAACTCTTGATTTCAAGCATCTCATCCTAGTTTCAGCCAATGAAGGTATATTACCTAAAAACAAGAAAAAAGAGAGTTTTATTCCCTTTGATGTTCGAAAACTTTATGGTCTACCTACCTATCTGGAAGAAGAAATGGCTCAATCTTACTTGTTTTACAGAATCATGCAACGTTCTGAGAAAGTAACCCTCATTTACAATACCGACTCCGATACTTTTGGTGTTGGCGAAAAAAGCAGATACATAACTCAGTTACTCTGGAAAAACCCTGAAATAAAACACAAAACTGCTGATGCACTAGTCCCAACAGATGTTATTCAACTTCAAATAGTTGCAAAAAATATATCTATTGTTGAGACTTTAAAACGAATTTTTCAAAAAGGAATTTCTCCTTCTGCACTAGCTAGTTACATCTACAATCCAATGGATTTCTACAGACAGAAGATTTTACGTATTCCCCAATTGGGTGAAATTGAAGAAACCGTTGCCGATAACACTTTGGGAACTGTAGTTCACGGTTCATTGGAAGATTTTTACAAACCTTATATTGGAACATTTCTAGAAATACAAGAATTGGAAAAATCCTATACAAGAATTAAGCAATTAGTTATTCAAAATTTTAAAAAAGTATATGTCAATGGCAGTTTGGATGATGGTAAAAACAAACTGATTTTTGAAGTTGCACTCAATTTTGTCAAAAGATTTATTCGTCAAGAAATAACCGACTTAAAAAAAGGCAATTCCATAAAAATAATAGCTCTAGAAATGGAACTAACCGAGTCTTTTCATTTTAAACAAATAAGTTATCCCGTAACTTTTCACGGATTTGTCGATCGAGTGGATGTGTATAATGGTGCTTTGCGCATCATCGATTATAAAACGGGTAAAGTGGAACAGAGTCAGATGAAAATTTACAAGTACGAAGAAAATATCCAAAATTATAAATACAGCAAAGCGTTACAAGTAATGTTGTACAGTTGCATGATAACCCAACATCTGCAATACGATTTATCAATCCCAATGCTCGCAGGAATTATCAGTTTCAAAAATCATAAAAGCGGATTTTTGGCTGTTAATTTTTCAGATAACAAAACGTTTGATTCAAATATTACAATAGAAAGACAAACTGAGTTTTTACAAAATATTGAAACATTACTCTTGGAAATCTTGAATCCTGAGATAGCTTTTGTAGAAAAACTTAATTAACTCAATCCTACATCCATACTCATCATGATGATAAATCCGGCAATAAAGCCCATAGTGGCCAAGTCTGTGTACTTATCTTGTTGCGTTTCGGGAATAACTTCCTCAACTACCACAAAAATCATAGCGCCTGCGGCAAATGCCAAAGCATAAGGTAAAATAGGTTGAAACGTAAATACCGCCCATGCGCCTATTACAGCGGCAATTGGCTCTACAATGGCTGATAATTGTCCATACCAAAAACTCTTCAATCTACTCATGTTTTGACGTCTCAACGGCATGGAAACGGCAAATCCTTCCGGAAAATTTTGCAATCCTATTCCAATTGCCAAAGCTACAGCACCACCAATTGTTGCCCCATCAATGCCGGCTGCAACACCACCAAATAAAACGCCTACAGCCAATCCTTCGGGAATATTGTGTAATGTAATTGCCAAAACCAACAAGGTAGTTTTATGCCACGACGTCTTAACACCTTCCGATTCTTTAAAGTTGATGTGAATGTGAGGTAAAACTTTATCTAATGAAAACAAAAACAAAGCTCCAAAAAAGAAACCAACTGCTGCAGGTATCACTCTGCTAAAACCATCGCCTTCACTCATCTCAATGGCTGGTGAAAGTAAACTCCAAAAACTGGCTGCTACCATGACGCCTCCAGTAAAACCCAACATCATATCCAATAAACTGCGCTTGGGATTTTTAAAAACAAAGACCAAAGCAGCTCCGGCTGCTGTTAATCCCCATGTGAACAATCCTGCCAATAACGCTGCTAATACAGGATTAATCGAGCCTATGTAATCAATGATTTGTCGCATGATAATTTGTTTTTAGATTAAATTTCTTCTAACCCTAAAAAACGATGCTTGGGTCACAACTCTTCTTCTATGGATGATGATGAGAGGTGTGGTTTACCCTCTACAACCACCACCAACTCCCCTTTTGTAGTTCCTTTACTAAAATGTTGAGCCAATTCTTCCAAGGTTCCTCTACGCGTTTCTTCGTAAATTTTGGTGAGTTCCCGAGAAACACTTGCCTTCCGATCTTTGCCTAAATACTCCGATAAATCATGCAAAGTCTTGGCAATTTTGTGAGGTGATTCATAAAAAATAATCGTACGAGATTCTGTAGTCAAAAACTTCAATCGGGTTTGACGTCCTTTTTTAACCGGCAAAAATCCTTCGAATACAAATTTGTCAGCCGGCAAACCACTATTGACCAAAGCAGGAACAAAAGCCGTTGCTCCGGGTAATGTTTCTACTTCTATTCCATTTTCAACACAAGCTCTCACCAATAAAAATCCGGGATCGGAAATCCCTGGTGTTCCGGCATCGGTAATCAAAGCCATTTTTACACCCGATTGCAACTTTCCTATCAACACATCCAAGACTTTATGCTCGTTGTGCATATGATACGATTGCAAAGCAGTGGAAATATGAAAATGAGCCAATAACTTTCCGGAAGTACGGGTATCTTCAGCCAAAATCACATCTACAGATTTCAAAACCTCCAAAGCTCTGAAAGTAATGTCCTGCAAATTCCCAATAGGTGTAGGTACTATATAGAGTTGTGTTTTCACGTTAATATCCCGATTTTAAATGGATTAAGATTTATTCAATTCTTCCTTCTAATTTCTAATTTCTAACTTCTAAAACTATCTAATCAATTTCTTATACTTGATTCGTTTGGGAATCAAATCTCCACCCAAACGTTTGATTTTATTTTCCTCATAATCCGAAAAAGATCCCTCGAAGAAATACACTTGTGAGTCCCCTTCAAAAGCCAAAATATGGGTACAAATTCTATCCAAAAACCAACGGTCGTGGCTAATCACGACAGCACATCCGGCAAAGTTTTCCAAACCTTCTTCCAAAGCTCTCAGCGTATTGATATCCAAATCATTGGTAGGTTCATCCAACAACAAAACGTTGCCTTCTTCTTTCAAAGTCATCGCCAAATGTAATCTATTTCTTTCTCCTCCCGATAGCGTATTGACTTTTTTGTTTTGATCACTCCCCGAAAAATTGAATCGGCTGAGATACGCTCTGCTGTTGACTTGTCGACCACCCATCAAAATGAGATCTTGTTCATCGGCAAAATTTTGCCAAATGGTTTTCTCAGGGTCTATATTACTGTGCGATTGATCTACATAGGCAATCTTGGCGGTTTCTCCTACGGTAAACGAACCCGTATCAGGGGTTTCTTCTCCCATAATCATTCTGAAAATGGTGGTTTTTCCTGCTCCATTGGGTCCTATAATGCCCACGATTCCGGCTTGTGGTAATTCAAACTCCAAATTTTCATACAAAAGTTTATCACCATAAGCTTTAGAAACGCCTTGCGCTTTGATTACTTGGGTTCCCAATCTAGGTCCATTGGGAATATAAATCTCCAATTTCTCGTCCAATTGGTTTTGGTCTTGATTGAGCAAACGGTCGTAATTGGACAAACGCGCTTTGGATTTGGCATGACGTCCTTTGGGAGCCATTCGCACCCATTCCAATTCTCGCTCCAAGGTTTTTTGACGTTTGGAAGCTACCTTGGATTCTTGTGCCAATCGTTGTGATTTCTGTTCCAACCAAGAGGAATAATTACCTTTCCATGGAATACCTTCTCCTCGGTCCAATTCCAATATCCATCCGGCTACATTATCCAAAAAATAACGGTCGTGGGTCACGGCAATGACGGTTCCTTTGTATTGTTGTAAGTGGTGCTCCAACCAATGTACCGATTCGGCATCGAGGTGATTGGTAGGCTCATCCAAAAGTAAAACATCGGGTTCTTGTAATAATAAACGACACAAAGCCACTCTTCTACGCTCGCCTCCCGAAAGATTTTTGATCAAGGCATCACCATCGGGTGTACGCAAAGCATCCATGGCAATTTCGAGTTTGGTATCGAGTTCCCAAGCATTGGAAGCATCGATTTTATCTTGTAAAACCGCTTGTTGCGCCATGAGTTTGTCCATCTTATCAGCATCGGAATTGACCTCTTCTAGGGCAAACATATCATTGATCTTGTGATATTCATCCAATATCGCAACCGTTTCGGCTACGCCTTCTTTGACAATGTCCAAAACGGTTTTGGTATCATCCAATAAAGGCTCTTGAGATAGATATCCTACCGAATAACCCGGCGAAAAAACTACATCTCCTTGGTGACTTTTATCGAGACCGGCAATGATTTTCAATAAGGTAGATTTACCCGAACCATTGAGCCCGAGTATCCCGATTTTGGCGCCATAAAAGAAACTCAAGTAAATGTCTTTTAATACTGTTTTTTGAGTGCCTTGGTAAGTCTTGCTTACACCCGACATGGAAAAGATTATTTTTTTATCGTCGCTCATGCTGAAGTTAGAAATTAGAAATTAGAAATTAGAAGGAGGAAGTAATCGTTATAATTAAGGTGGGTTCTAAAAATTAGCTGATAGTTATTTTTGAATTAATTTTGAGTAGATTTTTTCTTTCTTTTGGTTTAAATATCATGATATTTAAGCAAAAAGAAAGGGAAAAGATGCCAAATGTAAATTCACTGAACACCGCTAACAAATAAACACAAAGTGAAGTAAAATTAAACAAAAAGAACATCAGTAATAAAATTTAAAAAACATAAAAACTAATTTTTAGAACCCACTTTAAGTAGCAAAAGTAAGAACGTTACTTGATAAAAACAAAAAACGCAAACACCAATAAGATATTTGCGATTGTTTGTGGAGAATATCGGGCT
>JADZFW010000131.1 GCA_020854235.1 Flavobacteriaceae bacterium | reverse complement strand
TAGGTGCAATGACACCACCCGGACACATACAAAAAGAATACATCCCGCGCCCATTGACTTGCTTGACAATAGAATAAGGCGCCGGAGGCAAATAGTCGCCTCTAAAATCACATGAATATTGAATGCTGTCTATCAATTCTTGGGCATGTTCCGACCTTACTCCCAAGGCAAATGCTTTGGCTTCCATCAAAATTTCTTTTCTATCGAGTAATTCATATATATCTCGAGCCGAATGACCGGTAGCCAATATAACTTTGGATGCCGAAAATGTATCTCCTTTTTGCGTAACAACACCCTGAATCTCCCTATTTTTGATTACAAAATCAACCACTCGAGTTTCAAAATGCACTTGACCACCATGGGCAATGATGAGATGACGTATATTCTGTATGATATGGGGCAATTTGTCCGTTCCGATATGGGGATGCGCTTCTACAGCAATCTCAGGTGAAGCTCCAAAAGCAATCAACAAATGAATGATTCGATCCACATCACCACGCTTTTTGGAACGGGTGTAGAGTTTGCCATCCGAAAAAGTTCCCGCACCACCTTCTCCAAAACAGTAATTACTGTCTTCATTTACGATATGTTGAATATTTAGAGCTTTTAAGTCTACCCTGCGCTTGCGAACTTCCTTTCCTCTTTCGAGTACAATAGGTTTCAAACCCTTTTCAATGAGTTGCAAAGCAGCAAACAAGCCAGCAGGACCCGAACCAATTACTAGGACCTCTGGAGCATTAGAAACATCCGGATAATCGGGTAATGTAAAACGAACTTCATCAATGGATTCATCTTTTAAATAAGCCAAACCTTTTACATTGATTTTGACCATTTTTTGACGAGCATCAATTGATCTTTTCTGTACTATAGCTTTTTGAATATCTAAAACGGAAATTCCCAATTGTTTGGCAACAGCTGATCGGAGTAAATCCTCATTTGCTGCAATTTCGGGACTGGTTTGGAATTGGAATTCTTTTGGCATCGACAGGATGGAATATTATGTTTGGAATAATTTAGGCAAAGTTAAACCTATCTGTTACAAAAATACAATAATCCATATTTTAATTGTAACCAATGTAACCAATAGCCCTAAAAGGAGTTGATAAATATCAGTTCTAAAACTTCTTTTGTTTTTGTACTTTTGTAGAAGACATTATTTCTAATTTCATATTTCTAATGTCAAACTTAAATTCGGACGCTGAGCTTGTCGAAGTGCTAATATATAATTTCTAATTTAGGTCACTGAGCTTGTCGAAGTGCTAATTTCTAATTTCTAATTTCTAATTTCTAATTTCTAATTTCTAATTTTATAAAACATATGAGTTATCGTATCGAAAAAGACACCATGGGTGAAGTTCAAGTGCCCAATGAAGTGTATTGGGGAGCCCAAACACAACGTTCCATCAACAATTTCAAAATTGGACCATCGGCTTCTATGCCTAATGAAATCATCAAAGCATTTGGATATCTAAAAAAAGCTGCTGCCTACGCCAATTGTGACTTAGGCGTATTGAGCGCAGAAAAACGCGATCATATTGCACTGGTGTGTGATGAGATATTAGCTGGAAAATTGGATGATCAGTTCCCGTTGGTCATATGGCAAACCGGTTCCGGAACGCAATCCAATATGAATGTCAATGAAGTAGTTGCGCATAGAGCACATGTATTGGCAGGAAAAAAAATTGGAGAAGGCGAAAAAACCCTACAACCCAATGATGATGTCAACAAATCACAATCCTCCAACGATACTTTCCCAACAGCGATGAGTATTGCAGCCTATAAATCCTTGGTGGAAATAACCATTCCCGGTGTCGAGAAACTCTATCAAACGCTAAAAGCCAAATCAATTGCTTTTAAAGATGTGATTAAAATAGGTCGCACCCATTTGATGGACGCTACTCCACTTACTTTAGGTCAAGAATTTTCAGGTTATGCAGCCCAACTCGAATACGGTTTGAAGGCATTGAAAAATACGTTACCACATTTATCAGAATTGGCCTTGGGCGGAACAGCAGTCGGAACTGGACTGAATACACCTAAAGGTTACGATGTTTCAGTTGCCGGTTACATTGCCCAATTTACAGGTTTACCATTTGTAACTGCTCCCAACAAATTTGAAGCTTTGGCTGCTCACGATGCCTTTGTGGAAAGTCATGGTGCTTTGAAACAATTGGCTGTTTCTTTGTACAAAATTGCTCAAGACATTAGATTATTAGGATCGGGTCCTAGAAGTGGAATTGGGGAATTATTATTACCTGAAAATGAACCAGGATCTTCTATTATGCCTGGGAAAGTCAATCCGACTCAAGCAGAAGCGCTTACAATGGTCTGTGCTCAAGTAATGGGAAATGACGTTGCCATCACTTTTAGTGGCACACAAGGTCATTTTGAATTGAACGTATTCAAACCTGTTATGGCTGCCAACTTCTTACAATCAGCTCGTTTGTTGGGTGATGCTTGTGTTTCATTTAATGACAATATGATAGAAGGTACCGAACCTAATATAGGAAGAATCAATGAATTAGTCAACAATTCCTTGATGTTGGTTACTGCTTTAAATACCAAAATTGGGTATTACAAAGCTGCCGAAATTGCCCAAACTGCCCATAGAAATGGAACGACTTTGAAAGAAGAAGCTGTCAGATTGGGATATATTACAGCTGATGAATACGATCAAATCGTGGTTCCAGCCAAAATGGTAGGTAGTTTAAATTAAAAAATACTGCAGCAAAAAAACGACATCAGCAAATTGATGTCGTTTTTTTTATCAAAGATATTTATATATTTACACCGTTATTAAATCTAAATTTTGAATTCAAAATGAAAAAAATTCTTTCCTATTCGTTATTTACAATCTTATTTTTAACACTTTATGGCTGTCCTGTTGCATTGGAATATGCCATGGTAGAACCAGGTTCTGAAAAAATCGTTAAAGAATTAATCGGAACATGGACGGCTAATGCTGAAGATCCTGAAGCTAAAAAATTGGTTATTTCCAAAAAAGACGATACTTCCTACAAGGTTGAAGTTTTAGAAAAAGGCACTATGTATATGCCAGAAACTACTATTTTGACAGGTTGGATAGCTAAAATTGACGACAAAACCTTCTTTTTTGTACAAGCTGAAAATACAAGTACATATTACCATTATATGATAAAAGAATTGAATGGTAAAAATTTGGTTACATGCGATGTTTCATTATTGGATGGTGGTATTGATACAGTAAAATCAACTGAAAGTTTATACAACCAAATAAAAACATCTATGGGAATGGCTGATTTTTGCTCAGAAACTATTTCTTGGACAAAAGAATAATACATTTTTAGTTCAATCCAAAACCAATTGGATTCAATATAAGCATAAAAAAGCTGTTTAGTTTCCTAAACAGCTTTTTTATTGTTTTCAAGTGTTTTGTTTTCTATTTATACAGTTTTGTATAGTATTCGTCAACCATTCTATCGGAATCAAAGTAAGGAGCAATCTGTGCCATACTTGTTTCTACCAAATCCCACCATTTTTTAGGGGTTTTATAAAATAATGGAATGACTTCTGTTTCCAACATTTTGTATAAATTTTCTAAATCCATTTGATCTTGCACATACGTTGGTAATGTATGATCTACAATTGGTAATACAAAAGAATTTTGTTTTTTATTTAAATCTTTAAATTCTCTTGCCCATCCGTCATTGGTTGAAAAATTGATGGCTCCATTCATGGCAGCAGTCATACCACTGGTTCCCGATGCTTCACGGGTAACACGGGGATTATTCAACCATAAATCAGCTCCACCTTTTAATGTACGTGACAGCTTCAATTCATGTCCCACTAAAACTGCCATATTTTTGATATTCTGACTCAAATGCATGAGGTTATTGAATGTACTGACACCTTGATAATCCATTGGATAAGGTTTGCCTGCAAAAACAATTTGAACGGGAAATTTCACATCATTTAATATTTTTAGAAAATGCTCTAAGTCACGGGTAATCAAATCAGGGCGTTTGTATCCGGCAAATCGGCGAGCCCAAACAATGGTAAACACTTCTGGATCAAAAATTTTACCGGTTTGGTCGGCTACCAATTCAAAAAGTTTGTTTTTTAAATGCTTTTTACGACGAATTAATCCGTCTCTATCTTTATTGACTCTTGCTTCTTCAAGCAATTCATCTGCCCAATATTTCTTGTTTTGAGCATTGGTAATATAATCGATTTTGCAAATATCTTTGTGTGCTTTCCACATTTCTACCGATACTTCTCCGTGTAGTTTAGAAACCGCATTGGCTGCATGACTCAAACGCAATGCCACCAAAGAATGATTGAACACATTGTCTTTAATACCGGTTACCTTTCGAACTTCTTCCAAGGATAAACCATCAAAGAAACTCATTTCACTCAATAGATTGATGTCATGTTTCTCATTACCGGCTTCTTCAGGTGTATGGGTAGTAAATACCATTTTTTCTTTCACTTTGGCTACGCTTCCATATTTCTTGTATAAATGGAATACTACTGATAATGCATGGGCTTCATTGATGTGATACACATCTGGTTCATAGTTGAGTTCTTCCAACAATTGGGCACCACCCAATCCTAAAACCATAGTAGAAGCTATCTTCGCTTTAGGTTCATAATCATATAATCTATGGGTTGTAGATTGTGCTAAAAAGTCGTTTTCAGGTACATCGGTTGATAAAAAGAACATCGGTACCGTTCCAAAAGTATTTGGATTTAAAAACATGGCTTTGACCCAAACATCGTGATTGTTGATTTGAATTTTATATTTAATTCCGGTTTCTTCTAAAAAGTGATAATTTTTATCTCTGAATTGAATTCCCATAGAAAGATCTTCATTCAATGTTTGATCGAAATATCCCTTTTTCCATAGTATGCCTATACCAATTACATTTTGATTTTGGTCGTAGGCACTACGCATATGCGATCCCGCTAAGAAACCTAAACCGCCTGAATAGGTTTTTAAACTTTGATCAATGGCAAATTCCATACTGAAATAAACCACTGGTTTTTTGTACTTTTCGTTAAATTTATAAGGATGTTGAAACTGTTTTGGTAAAACTTTGCTCATGATGTGTACTTATATTTCAAAATAATTCAAATGCTTATCCAACTCTATGAATCTTGCTTTTCAAATTACTTATTGATTGTATTTTTAGAGTTATAAAAAAGAGTTGCAAAAGTAATCTTTTTTAAGGCAATTTTAACAATAATGAAGGTCAGGAATAAATACAATATCATCAATATGAACAATTTATACTAATAAGTAGTTTTATATTAAAGAGAGCTAATACTTGTAAATAATTTATTTTCAATGAGTTTGGTCAAATGAGATTCAAAAGGGTTTTGATACGAAAACCTTTGCGTAAAAAATTTAAAATTGTTGATAAAAAGTGTATAATTATTTGATAAAACTTTGGGAAATGGAAGTTCCAACCCAAAAACTAGATTTATTTGATTAAATAGTCTAATTAAACTCAAAAAAAAACTATATAAAATACAAATATATTGTACTATTACAGCTGTAAAAAGAACATAAAATTTAAAGTTTTACAAATAGCTTTACGATTTCAACATACTTAATAAAATACCTGCCGCAACAGCCGAACCAATAACTCCGGCAACATTGGGACCCATGGCATGCATGAGCAAATGATTGTTTTTATCTTCTCTCAAACCCATTTCCTGAGAAACCCTAGCTGAATCGGGAACAGCTGAAACACCAGCCGAACCAATCAGTGGATTGACTTTGTTTCTATCACTTAAAAATAAGTTCATAAATTTTGCAAACAATACTCCACCTGCTGTGGCTATCCCAAAAGAGAAAGCTCCTAATGCAAAGATTTTCAAAGAATCAATTGTTAAAAAAACATCTGCTTGGGTAGAAGCTCCAACTGTTAAGCCTAGCAATATCGTTATTGTATTAATTAGTGCATACCGAGCTGTATCGGCCAGACGTTCTGTAACTCCTGATTCTTTCAATAAATTGCCAAAAAATAAAAATCCTAATAAAGGTAAAGCACTAGGTGAAATAAAAGTTGTGAGTAACAACCCAACAATTGAAAAAATAACTTTCTCTTTTTTAGACACGCTTCTAGGCGGTCTCATTCTAATCAATCTTTCCTTTTTATTGGTCAGAAGTTTCATGATTGGCGGTTGAATGAGAGGTACCAATGCCATATAGGAATAAGCTGCTATGGCTATAGCACCCATGAGTTCGGGTGCTAATTTGGACGATAAAAATATCGCTGTTGGTCCATCAGCACCACCAATAATTCCAATTGCTCCAGATTGATCGGGAGTGAATCCCAATAGGTAGGCACCTATAAATGTTAAAAAAATCCCTAATTGAGCTGCCGCTCCCAGAAGAATTAATTTGGGATTGGAAATCAAAGCCGAAAAATCGGTCATGGCTCCAATTCCTAAAAATATCAAAGGCGGGTACCAACCTTTGATAACTCCACTGTATAAAGTATTCATCACCGATCCATTCTCATAAATTCCTATTTGATATCCTTCCATAAAAGGAATATTACCTATTAAAATCCCAAAGCCAATTGGCACTAATAAAAGTGGCTCCCATTTCTTTTTTATTCCTAAATAAATAAAAACAATTCCTATGATAATCATTAGAAAATAACTCCATTCTAAATTGGCAAATCCTGTATTGTTCCAAAATCTTATCAAACTATTTTCCAAGGTTACAGTTTTCACTTCAATTGGATTGGTTTGAGCGAGCATATGGAAAGTTAATAGACTGATAGCTAATAGAATAAATATTTTTTTTGATATAAAACTTTTCATAATAAACCAGATTTTATTCGATATCAAATAAAGGTGCATCTTGTAAAATAGATTGACCGGCATTGATGTGTACTTTTACAATGGTTCCACTTCTTTCAGCCAAGATGTTATTTTCCATCTTCATGGATTCAAGTACCATGATGACGTCATCCGTTTTAAAAACATCTCCTTCTTTTACCAATACTTTTATAACATTTCCTGGAAGGGGAGATTTGATAGTTTTAGCACTTGGTTTGGCATCCTGATTGACAGGAATAAATTTTTCCCTTTTATCTCCCTCTTTATTTACAATTTCTTTTCGAGTTAAAATAGGTGTTTTGGTTGTTTTCACTTCCTGATTTAAATCAACGGTTATTGGCGTTCCGTTTAATTCAATTTGAGCTTGATTGTTTTCAATTGAATTAACAACTATATCGTAGTTGTTCCCGTTGATGGTAAATTTATAATTTCTCATATTAAATAATCTCAAAGGTTAAACTTGTATCTTACTATTTCAAAGCATTTACTGCATATATTTTTGAACTCCAGGGCGAATATCTTCGTTCAATTCTCTTGATGGTTAAAACGCCACTTTCTTCATCGTGCAATTCCGATAAATACATATGCAATGCCAATGAAACTGCAGCTGCATCATATACTGTGAGTTCGGAATAATCGGATTTACTTTTCGTTTTGATGCGAAAATTTCTTCTAACCAAAAATTTAAAAATCTTTCCAATACTTATAAATGCCAAAACCAATAAAGATAAGGCTATAAATACGACCAAAATACCAATAACTGATTCAATCAGTATATCTGATAAGGATGTGATGAGTGATATCATATTACAGAGGAATATTGCAATGTTTGCGAGGTGGATTGACTACTTTCTTATTTTGACAAGCTTCAAATGCTCTGATGACCCTGAAACGTGTATTTCTTGGTTCGATGACATCATCAATATAACCCAATGCTGCAGCTTGAAAAGGATTGGCAAATTTTTCTTTGTATTCAACTTCTTTTTCTTTCATGAACTTAATTCTTTCATCGGGATCAGTAATTTCTGCCAATTTTCTACTTTCCAAAACCTCAATAGCGCCCGAAGCTCCCATAACAGCAATTTCTGCACTTGGCCAAGCGTAATTAAAATCACCACGCAATTGTTTACTACTCATCACATCATGCGCTCCACCGTAGGATTTGCGTAATGTAACTGTAACTGTGGGCCCGGTGGCTTCACCGTAAGCAAACATGAGTTTGGCACCGTGAATGATAATCCCCGAATACTCTTGACCTGAACCTGGTAAAAAACCTGGAACATCGACCAAGGTCAATATAGGAATATTAAAAGCGTCACAGAAACGCACAAATCGAGCTGCTTTACGTGAGGAATCGCAATCCAATACACCTGCCAAATAATTGGGTTGGTTGGCTACAATTCCTGTAGAAACACCATTGAAACGAGCAAAACCCACTATAATATTTCGAGCATAATGTCGATGTACTTCCAAAAATTCCCCTTGATCCACAATAGTATGAATAACTTCTTTCATATCATAAGGAATATTAGGACTATCAGGAACGATATGATTCAAGATGTCTTCTTTTCGATCTATCGGGTCACTGCATTTATAAACAGGAGCTTCCTCAAGATTATTTTGTGGCATATAAGAAAGTAATTTGCGTATCAACATAATACCTTCTTCTTCACTCTCTGCTTTAAAATGGGTAACTCCCGATTTTCGGGCATGTACATCAGCACCACCCAAATCCTCAGTTGAAATTTCTTCTCCGGTCACCGCTTTGATAACCTTGGGACCCGTAACAAACATATAACTAGT
This sequence comes from Flavobacteriaceae bacterium, assembly GCA_020854235.1. Lineage (GTDB taxonomy): Bacteria > Bacteroidota > Bacteroidia > Flavobacteriales > Flavobacteriaceae. The sequence continues at coordinate 444 of JADZFW010000131.1, read as the reverse complement.
ATGTTCAGACATCAGTACAAAATCGGTCAAGGCTGGTGAATAAACAGCTCCTCCGGCACAAGGTCCAAAAATAGCAGACAACTGAGGAATGACTCCCGAAGCTAAAATATTTCGTTCAAATATCTCGGAATAACCTGCTAGAGATTTTACTCCTTCTTGAATTCTGGCACCACCCGAATCGTTTATTCCTACAACAGGAGCTCCCATTTTCATAGCCATATCCATAATTTTGCAAATCTTCAATGACATGGTTTCTGAAAGTGACCCACCAAAAACTGTGAAATCTTGAGAATAGACAAATATCATACGACCATCTATGGTTCCATGTCCGGTTACCACACCATCACCATAGTATTTTTCCTTTTCCATTCCAAAATCAGTGTTGCGATGCGTGACAAACATATCCATTTCCTCAAAACTGCCATCGTCCAACAGCATTTCAAT
>JADZFW010000130.1 GCA_020854235.1 Flavobacteriaceae bacterium | reverse complement strand
TTTGTAAAAGGCGGTATTCCGCTTGGCGTAACCTTTGCCTTTTTAGTTACTTCTCCTTTGGTTAATGAAGTGGCGATTGGGATGTTTCTCGGTATGTTTGGGGTAAAAATCACCATCATTTATGTAGTAAGTGGCATTTTATTGGGAATGACCTCAGGGTTTATCTTACAAAAGATGAAATTGGAACCACTGCTAACTCCTTGGGTAAAAGACGTATTGGCACAAGCTCAAAGAGAACAAAATGCCTTTGAAGCAGATCAAACACCACTCAAAGAGCGATTGCCTTATATTTGGGAGGAAGTAAAAAAAATATTGAAAGGCATCATTCCTTATGTTTTAATCGGAATCGCCATCGGTGGATTGATGCATGGGTTTGTTCCCGATGGATTTTTTGAAAAATATATGCATCGAGACAATCCATTTGCCGTACCTATGGCAACGCTACTTGCTGTACCGCTTTATGCTAATGCTGCGGGCATTTTACCCATTGTTCAAGTATTGGTAGCCAAAGGTATTCCCATTGGAACCGCCATTGCTTTTATGATGGCAGTGGTGGGATTATCTTTACCCGAAGCCCTATTACTTAAAAAAGTAATGACTGTAAAGTTGATTGCCATTTTCTTTGGAGTCGTAACATTGTGTATCATTTTTTCGGGATACTTGTTTAATTTGATATTATAACTAAATTTATATATAAATATGAAAACCAAAATTATCCTTACTTTATTCGCCTTTGCGAGTATAACTAGCCTTTTAAGTTTCTATACTTTAAAAGAAAAACACAACACATCGGAAGGAGATGCTACTTACAAAGTCATTTTCTACGAATTGGGTTCCGTAAAATGTATTCCCTGTCAAAAAATGCAACCGGTTTTAAAATCCATCGAGGAAAAATACGGTGATCAAGTACAAGTGGTTTTTTATGATGTTTGGACCAAAGAAGGGAAAGAATCAGCCAAAAAATTTGATTTTGATTTGATTCCTACTCAAATTTTCACCGATGCCAAAGGCGTGGAATTTTTTCGTCACGAAGGCTATTTTCCAGAAGAAGAAGTAATAAATGTATTGAAAACTAAAGGAGTGAAATAATGTGTTAATGTGATGCACTGAGCTTGTCGAAGTGTGCTAATGCGATGCACTGAGCTTTTCGAAGTGTGCAAATTTGCTAAATCAATAATATTTCAAAAACAACAATTTATGAAATCGCCATTAACAACAAATTTGCGTAAGCAAACACCAATGAAGATAAGGCGATTCCATATGACCGATAAAAAACAATTAATTATCTACATATGAAAACTATATTTTATACCATCTTTATAAGTATTAGTTTATTTATTACTGCTTGCAGTGGAAAAGCCCAAAATCAAAACCAAAAAGAATTGGTTCAAGTAACCGGGCCCAATCGTATCGAAATTCTCGACTTTCACAACGAGCATCGATGTGTTTCGTGTTTGGATATTGAGAAATACACCAAAGAAACTTTGAGTACTTATTTTACCCAAGAAATGGAATCCGGAAAAATTACTTTTACACTCTTAAATGCCGACGACCCCAAAAATGAAACAATGGTAGAAAAGTATAAAGCATATGGTTCTACTTTGGTACTCAATGTAGTAATTGATGAAAAAGAAACTGCTTATGATATCACCGAATTTGCATTTATGAATTGTGAAAACAAAGACAAATTCAAATCCGAATTCAAACAGAAAGTAGCAGAACAGTTGGGCAAACTCTAATCATTATGCAAGAATTTCTAAAATCTTTTCTAGACGGTAGTTCGACCCCATTCATTTCAGCTTTGGTGTTGGGTTTGATGACTGCCATCAGTCCTTGTCCATTGGCAACCAATATAACGGCTACGGCATATATTTCAAAAAATATTTCCGACAAGCGCAAGGTTTTTTGGAGTGGTGTGGTTTATACCTTGGGTAGGGCATTTAGTTATACCAGTATTGGTTTGGTATTGTATTTCGGAGCAAGCAAATTTCATTTGGCAAGATTTCTCAATCAAAACGGCGAAAAATTTCTCGGACCATTATTGATCTTATTAGGACTTTTTATGTTGGGAGTAATCAAACTCAATTTCTTAAAAGGCTCCAACTTTACTGAGAAACTATCTGAAAAATTTAAAGACAACGGACTTTGGGGTTCCTTTTTAATCGGGGCAATTTTTGCGTTGGCATTCTGTCCGTACAGTGGTGTGTTGTTTTTTGGAATGCTAATACCCTTGACCGTTGCCAGCGCTTCGGGATTGTATCTTCCCATCATCTTTGCCATTGGAACCGGAATTCCGGTAATCATATTCACCTATTTATTGGCTTATGCAGCCGGAAGTGTCGGCGTATTTTACAATCGCATTACGCAAATAGAGAAAATAATGCGCACTATAGCAGGCGTGGTATTTATCCTCGCATGGGTTTATTATATGATACAATTTTGGAAGGTGTTTTAGTCATTCCTTTCAATCCCTAAATCTTTAAAATTATGAAAATGTTCTTTTTGCTCTTCCAATATTTTCTCATTTACAACATAGGTATCTGTCCAGTCATCGTACCAACCTCTAGGAGGAGTTCCCAAGAGTGAAAATGCTTCAAACGGAACTAATCTAGATAAAGAACGCAAAATAGCGGTTCTTAAATTTATGGAATCCCCATTGGCATAAACCACACGTGTTCCTGTAATGAGTTTACCAATAGTTTTACCTAATTTATATTCCATTAAGTAGCGTATGTTAATCGAATAGTGATAGACAAAAACAAGTTTAAAAATGGATTGATGTTGAAAAAATATTCAGGTGAACCATCAATCTAAAAATCCATATACTACACCAATCAGTATCTTTAAACTGTACAAAACCATTACATCCAATATGTAATTTTCTAGTCTTCTGTCATGTCCAGCAAACATGTCATCTGTAACTTTAAACTCTTGGTAATTTAATACTTCCATGGCAATTTATTTTAATACTCAAATGTAAAAAATAATTCCAACTTCTAATTTCTATTCCGATAACTATCGGAATCTAATTTCTAATTTCCTAAGACCCACACATCACACAATCTTCCGGATTGTCTTTGGATTGTTGAATCAAAGCTCTCAATTCCTCGGGTGTAAGCGGCTTATCGACTTCTTCTTCTTTCTTTTTGGAA
>JADZFW010000129.1 GCA_020854235.1 Flavobacteriaceae bacterium | reverse complement strand
CATTCAAACTAGTCATCATACCCATGATTCCAAATCGGCGGTGTCCCAAACCGATTCGAGTACTGTCATTGACCGCGTGACGACTTAAACTTCCAGTGGCAAACTGAGATACCGTACGAGAAGGAATGGCTTGAATAGCAGGTAAAATACCGGTTCCATTGCCACCAAAAGCCAATTGTAATCTATCTCTGAATACATCGGTGATGCGATCCATTTCCAATTGAGAATCTCCATAATGTACAATGCGAACGATTTTATCAAAATTTTTGGAGGAATCTAAAGCTATGAAAAGCGGATAGAAATAGGCGGGATTATTTTTTGGATAATAAATGCGTGATGGACTGGTTTTGGAGAATTCTTTGTAAACCTTTAAACTATCCGATTTGTTTTGCAAATGTAGTTTTTGAAGATAACGGGTTTGTTCTTCCAATTTGATTTGTGCTACTACAGCCGAATCCAATGCAATGACTTCATGAGGAGAAATAAATCTCAAAGTTTTACCGGCAATTTGAATTCCTTTCTTGGGAAATACCATTCCCAAAAAGGCCAATCCCAAAAAGGACATCAATAAAAAAAACAAAACACTTCTCGCCTTCATTTGGAGTTAAAAATCAATAGGTGGAACAGATTAAAGACTTGATTTTAAGCGGGCAAATGTATTCAAATTTTTTGATGCGAAGGTATCTGGAAACGTTTTTTTATAGGATGAAAAATGGGCTGGTTTTTTTATTTTTTTAAGGCTTCCAGCCTTTTAAAGGCTGGAAGCCTTAAAAAAATAAAAACAAGGTTTCTTTTTCTTAAATTATGATTCTAAAATTTTATTAATTAAAAACAAGATGATTAATATCTGATAGGTCTCTATCGTTATTGTGGTAATCATTGCATTCTTTTTCACTCCTAAAAAAACGCAAAAATGCTTTTTTATTTTTAGTAGAAGAACCAACTTCACCGCCAACATAAGACGACCATGGGTATTCCAAAGGATGTTTTACAAATGAATGATAAACCGGATTGTAGTGAATGTAAAAAATTAGGTTTTGAAAATACTTTTCATTTGACACCCATTTTCGTTTAAAGTTTTTTTCAAACAAACTGCCAGTTCTGCCATATCTTTTGTTGATGGAAAGCGTGTAAGCATTAAAAAGATTGGAAAATTGTTTTGATATAGATAATACATTAGGTTGCTGAATCGTGGAATAATTTAATTTTCTTTGATCAATTTCTTCAGGTTCTTTAGTATATATTAAAAGATGAAAATGATTTTTCATCAGACACCAAGCATAAATTTCTGTTACCGGATCAATGTACTTATCCATTAAGCGAATAAAATGTTCATAGTTATCATTTTCAAAAAAAAGATCTTGTGCATTATTACCTCGATTATAGATGTGGTAATACTTTCCGTGTTCAATAGGTATTTGTTTCATAGATTTATTAAATTTTCATAGCATTGTTAGGCAAATTTAAATCATTATTTTTTAAAGACAATAATTTTTTTAAAATTATAAGGCTTCCAGCCTTTAAAGGCTGGAAGCCTTAAAGTAAAATCCAATTAATTGTAATGCTTGAAATCCAAATTTTCCGTAGTTTTACCGCATAATTCTAAGAACATGTCAGAAGAAAAAAAACCACTTAATTTTATTGAGCAAATTATAGAAACGGATGTAGCAGAAGGCTTGAATATCCAAAATTTACGTTTTAGATTTCCACCCGAACCCAATGGGTATTTGCACATCGGTCATGCCAAAGCAATAACCCTTAATTTTGGATTAGGGAAAAAATACAATGCTCCTGTAAATTTGCGATTCGACGATACCAATCCCGAAGCTGAGGAGCAGGAATTTGTGGATTCCATCAAGGAAGACATTGCTTGGTTGGGTTTTAAATGGGCCAACGAATTGTATGCATCCGATTATTTTGATCAATTGTATGCTTGGGCCATTCAAATGATTAAGGATGGAAAAGCCTATGTAGATGATCAAACCTCAGAGCAAATCGTAGCACAGCGAACTTCACCAACCGAACCCGGTATTGAAAGTCCGTATCGCAATCGTTCGGTAGAAGAAAATTTGGAGCTTTTTGAAAAAATGAAAAATGGGGAAGGTTTGTCTGTACTTAGAGCCAAGGTCGATATGAATCACACCAATATGAACATGCGGGATCCGGTGATGTATCGTATTTTAAACAGAGCACACCACCGTACCGGAACCAAATGGAAAATCTACCCCATGTACGATTGGGCACATGGCCAAAGTGATTATATCGAGGGAATATCACATTCCTTGTGTTCCATGGAGTTTGAAAACCACAGACCTTTATATGATTGGTATAAGAATCAAGTAGAAGTAGCTACAAATCCTGTCAAACCCAAACAAAGAGAGTTTGCTCGTGGTAATGTAGCCTACATGATTACCAGTAAACGCAAACTGAAAAGATTGGTAGAAGCAGGAGTCGTTACCGGATGGGATGATCCCCGAATGCCAACCATTGCCGGTTTGAGACGCAGAGGTTATACACCCGAATCCATTGTGGGATTTTGGGAAAGTGCCGGTATTGCCAAAAGGGAAAATTTGTTGGAAATCAACAAACTAGAGTTTGAAGTTCGTGATCATCTCAACAGAATTTCTCAAAGGAGAATGGTAGTGGTAGAACCTGTGAAACT
>JADZFW010000128.1 GCA_020854235.1 Flavobacteriaceae bacterium | reverse complement strand
CTGATAAAATGTTCATCCAATACCACGGTCGTATCGCCTTTGTTGATTCTGGAAATCAAAGATTCCGGTTTGTAAGTTGACATCGAAGCATCAATTACTTTGAAAATACTGTCGATTTCAACTGTGTAATCTTCTACATCTTCGTATTTGATGGAATAGGTTGTCCCTTGTGCATTGCCTTGCAAATGGATGTATCGGGTTGCTTTTGAATTACAACCCGATACACCCACCAACAATACCACAACACTAAAAATTTTTAAAAAGAATAAAAAATAACGTTTCATTTTTTCAGTTTCTTTTCGCGTTCTTGTGCATCTACTACTGCTATAGTGGTCATATTGACCATTTCATCTACCCGAGCGCCCAATTGTACAATGTGTACCGCTCGGTCCATACCCATCAAAATAGGCCCTACCGATTCGATATCATTGAGTTCTTTCATGATTTTGTATGCTATATTAGCCGATGAAAGTCCGGGGAATATCAAAGCATTGACTTTCTTTCCGGCCAATTTGGAAAAAGGAAAACGATCCTTCATCATCTCTTGATTCAACGCAAAGTCAGCTTGTATCTCTCCATCCACATCTATTTCGGGATGGTTGTCGTGCAACATCTTGACCGCTTTGGTTACCTTGGTTGACAATTCGTGGTCGGAGGTGCCAAAATTTGAATAGGACAACAAAGCTATGGCTGGTTTGATACCAAACATAGACATCGTATCGGCTGTCATCTTAGTTATACATGCCAAATCTTCGGCATTGGGATCAACATTAACCGCCGTATCCGATAAGAACAAAGGACCTTTGGGAGTCAACATCAGGTTGGTCGCCGAAATACGTTTGACATCTCCTTGACGACCGATTACTTCCATCATAGGCTTGATTACACTGGAATAACTGCGTGAATATCCCGAAATCAAAGCATCTGCTTCTCCTTCCACCACCATCATGGCGCCAAAATAATTGCGTTCGCGCATCAACGACATGGCATCGTACAACTTAACGCCTTTGCGTTGACGTTTGATCCAATAATCATTGGCATATTTCTCTCTTCTTTGCCTTTGTTCGTCACTTTTGGGATCCAAAACCAATACATCGCCGGCTATCGCTTCAAAACTGATTTCGTTCATAAGCTCCTCGATTATATCTTTTCTTCCCAATAAAATCGGTTTGCAAATACCTTCATCATACGCGATTTGGGCTGCTTTCAATACATCCAAATGATCGGCCTCGGCAAATACAACTCGTTTGGGTTGTTCCTTCGCTTGATTGATCAATTTCTTCATCCATTTGCTGCCTCCACCCAATCGTTCTGCCAATTGCTCGCGGTATTTTTCCCAATCTTGAATAGGCTCTTTGGCAACTCCCGATTCCATCGCAGCTTTGGCTACTGCCAAGGGTACTACTTCTATCAAACGGGTATCAAAGGGTTTGGGGATGATATAATCTTTACCAAAAGCAATGTGTTTTTCGCCATAAGTAATATTGACTTGTTCGGGTACGGTTTGTTTGGCCAATTCAGACAAAGCATAAACAGCCGCAATCTTCATTTCTTCATTGATGGTTGTTGCTCTTACGTCCAATGCACCTCTGAATATATACGGGAATCCCAATACATTATTGACTTGATTGGGATAATCCGAACGTCCGGTAGCCATCAATAAATCACTACGGGTACTCATCGCCAAATTGTAATCTATCTCGGGATTGGGATTAGCCAATGCAAATACAATAGGATTGGGTGCCATTTTCAACAACATCTCAGGCGTGAAAACATCGCCTTTGGATAACCCCAAAAACATATCGGCTCCTACGATGGCATCGTCCAATTCGTGAACATCCAATGAAGTGGCAAATTCCAATTTTTCAACCGACAAATCGGGACGGTCTTTGCGAATAACTCCTTTGCTGTCCAACATGATCATATTTTCGGGCTTGACTCCCAATTTTTTATAGAGTCGCGAACAAGAAATTGCCGAAGCACCGGCTCCATTGACTACAATGCGAATCTCATCAATTTTTTTACCTACAATTTCTACTGCATTGATCATACCCGCAGCCGAAATGATAGCCGTTCCATGTTGGTCATCGTGCATCAGTGGAATGTCCAATTCTTCTTTCAAACGACGCTCGATTTCAAAAGCCTCTGGAGCTTTGATATCTTCCAAATTAATACCTCCAAATGTAGGCGCAATTCCTTTGACAATCTGTATAAATTTTTCAGGGTCTTTTTCATCAATCTCGATATCAAATACATCGATGTCAGCAAAGATTTTAAATAACAATCCCTTTCCTTCCATCACCGGTTTGCCGGCCAAGGCACCAATATCACCCAAACCTAAAACAGCAGTTCCATTGGAAATCACCGCAACCAAATTGCCTTTGGAAGTATATTTATAAGCATCATGTGGGTTTTTTTCAATTTCCAAACAGGGTGCAGCTACACCCGGAGAATAAGCCAATGCCAAATCACGTTGTGTTGCGTGTTTTTTAGTAGGAACTACCGAAATTTTACCTGGAGTTGGAAACTCATGATACAATAATGCCTCCTTGTTTAACTTTTCATTTGATGCCATATAAAACCGAATTTTAATTATTAGATTACAAATGTAGTTTAATTCTTAGTTTTTTAAAAGTGATAAAGGTCATTTTGTAATATTTGATTCAGAAAAAATAAAACTGTAAAACTAGAAATGTAACTATTCAGGCATAACTCCACTTTAGGTAAAAAAACTTGTTACCAAAGACGTAAAGAGTAATTAGCTAGATATTAGTGTGTATATACGAAATGGTAAAATGTTTTCAAATAACCATATGCTTAAAAAGTTATACAGATTCCTCACTACGTTCGGAATGACTTTATTTACTTAAATGGGGAGCGGGCGGCTTCGCCGCCCGCCCTGATAGATACCCGAATAGTCATTCCGAACGCAGTGAGGAATCTTTTTTAATACTTGAATATTTAGATTGAAATTTACTTAATAAAAGTAAGTGTTGTCAAAAATGTCTCAACAGAAGTATTAAACTTTGACTCTTTGCCTATCTATAGCATCAATTACCGCAATAGTGGTCATATTGACAATCTCATCTACCGTAGCACGCATCTGTACAATGTGAACCGGCTCGGATAATCCCATCAAAATTGGCCCTACAGAAGCGACATCATGCTGTTCTTTCATGATTTTATACGCAATATTGGCCGAGGACAATCCGGGAAAAATCAAGGCATTTACTTTTTTACCGGCCAATTTTGAAAATGGAAAACGGTCTTGCATCATATCCTGATTCAAAGCAAAGTCGGCTTGAATCTCTCCATCCACTATTAAATCTGGATAATTTTCATGTAAAAATTTAACGGCTTTGGCTACTTTAGTTGACAGTTCATGATTGGACGTGCCAAAGTTTGAATAAGACAACAAAGCCATCACCGGACTCATACCCAACATCTGCATCATTTCAGCAGTCATTCTAGAAATACAAGCCAGATCTTCAGCATTGGGATCAATATTCACAGAAGTATCCGATAAAAACAAAGGACCTTTGGCAGTCAACATTAAGTTGGTACCGGCTACTTTTTTACAACCTACTTTACGACCCACTATTTCTATAATCGGTTTGACCACATTAGCATAACTTCGGGTAAATCCAGATATAAAAGCATCGGCATCATGTTGCATCACCATCATCGCTCCATAGTAATTGCGCTCACGCATGATGGATTCGGCATCAAATAATTTGACCCCTTTGCGTTGACGCTTCAACCAATATTGATACGCATACTGCGAACGTTTTTCCTTCTGTTCATCACCCTTTGGATCGATAACCATTACAACTCCTTCAGGTGCATCAAAACTGATTTCAGACATCAATTCGTAAATCAAATCTTTATTTCCCAATAAAATGGGAATAGCTATGCCTTCTTCATAGGCTATCTGTGCTGCCTTCAACACGTCGAGTTGATCGGCTTCGGCAAATACCACGCGTTTGGGATTTTCCTTCGCCCGATTCACCAATTGCTTCATCCATTTACTACCCGAACCCAATCGTTCTGCCAATTGATCACGGTACTTTTCCCAATCCTCAATCGGTTCCAATGCCACTCCCGAGGCTATGGCCGCTTGGGCTACCGCAACGGGAATTACTTCTATCAATCGGGTATCAAAGGGCTTAGGCAAAATATATTCGCGACCAAATGAAAGGTGTTTTTCTCCATAAGCAATATTGACTTGCTCGGGTACGAGTTCTTTAGCCAAACCTGCCAAAGCCTTGACAGCAGCCATCTTCATCTCTTCGTTAATCTTGGTCGCTCTTACATCCAAAGCTCCCCTAAAAATATAGGGAAAACCCAATACATTGTTCACTTGGTTGGGATAATCAGATCGACCGGTTGCCATGATGACATCTTTACGGGTAGCAATTGCCAGATTGTAATCAATCTCAGGGGTAGGATTGGCCATGGCAAATACGATAGGATCGGGTGCCATTGCCAACAACATCTCGGGTTTTAAAATATTCCCAGCCGATAATCCCAAGAAAACATCAGCACCTACAATGGCTTCACTTAAGGTAATACCTGGTTTAGCAAATGCGTATTTCTTTTGCAAATCAGACAAGTCTGTACGCTCGGATGACAATACGCCATTGACGTCAAACATGATAATATTGTGAGGATTGACCCCTAAAAGCACATACAGATTGGCACTCGCCAAAGCGGCAGAACCTGCCCCGG
>JADZFW010000127.1 GCA_020854235.1 Flavobacteriaceae bacterium | reverse complement strand
CTTTTGGTATCATTTTTTTGATTTTTATCCCTGCCTTGAGTGGCTAAGGAGTTTATTAAACATTTTGGTACTTTTTTTTGTGTCGAAAGAAGGTTCCAATGAAAAGTTTAATAACGCTTTAATTGTGCATATCACTAAAAAACAAAGAGACGTATAAAATACGTCTCTGAGTTTGATTTTGATTATTTTCGTATTCCTAGTTCTTTAATCAATTCACGATATTTTACGATATCGGTTTTGATTAAATAATCCAATAGACTTCTACGTTTACCAACCAATTTGATCAAAGCACGTTCTGTGTTGTAATCTTTTTTATTGATTTTCAAGTGACCGGTCAAATGGTTGATGCGGTGTGTGAAAAGAGCGATTTGCCCTTCAGTCGATCCGGTATTCGTCTCTGAATTACCGAATTTTTTAAAAATTTCTTTTTTTGTTTCTGATGTTAAATACATGCCAACATTAATTAAAATGGTTAATAATTATTATGTACCTCCTTCCGAAAGGAATCGGAATAAGAGTTTGCAAAACTAAACATATTTTTGAATTATACAATGTCTATCAGGCTTTTATTTTTAATATTTGCTCTTTATATGAAATATTTCTAACTCGATTAAACCATTTTGAAACTTTGAGGTCAAAGCGCCGTTCCAAAAATTTAAAACCAAATTATTAATCAAAAATTTTTAAATCATGCGTACACTCAATTTCAAACTTAGTTTATTGGCACTTATCACTGTAAGTGCTTTATTTTTGACCTCTTGTGAAAAAGAAGTATTAACTGAAGGTATCAGTGCAGACAATGCCCAAAAATCAGCTCAAATTGATGCAGCTTCCGATGAAGTTGATGGAATTATTGAAGATGTTTATATGTCTGAAGAAGGAATTACCGGAAAATCTACTGTAACTTATCAAACAGCATTGCCTCCATGTATGACCAGAACGGTGGTCATGAGTGGTATGACTCGAACCGTTACTTTGGATTTTGGAACAGGTTGTGATATGCCAAACGGCAATCATCTTTCAGGAATTATTACATTGGTTTACGAACATGATCCAATTGCTATGAGCAGAACCATTACTTTTACCTATGACGAGTTTACATTTAACGGAATTGCTTTTGACGGTGGTGGCAATGTGGTGAGAGTACTTTTAAATGCCAATAACAATCCTCAATCAACAGCCACTATTGATGTAACTGCTACTTTCCCCAATGGTGGATCGGCTCATAGAACCGGAACCAAAGTGAGAGAATGGATCGAAGGATTTGGCACACCGGTTTGGACAGACAATGTATTTTCGGTTACAGGCAATTGGACGACTGAGTTTTCAAACGGAGATGTCAATTCGGGATTGGTAACAACTGCATTACGTAGAGAAGCCACTTGTCCGTTTTTTGTAAGTGGTATTTTGGAACTTTCTCATAATGACAATACGGGAACTTTGGATTTTGGAGATGGAACTTGCGACAATGTAGCTTTATTCACCGGTCCCAATGGTGTAACTTATACGATTCAATTGGGTAATTAATAAATTAGTTTTTTTTTTACTTTCAAAACCGCTTCACTACTGGAGCGGTTTTTTTACGTCGTGGTTTATCCAATCTTTTACCCATTGTATCAAATGGGATTTGTTTTTTTCAATATCGGAGGTATTTTTAAAAGTTGCGACGGCTCGGTCATTGGTTTTCCATATCAGGAGACCGGATGTATCTTCAATCAGTTTTGTTGGAGGTTGTTCTTGAACTTTGGAACCGCGATGAAAGATCAGTTGGAGTTGGGTAGGAGGTTGTATGCGTAGCGTGATTCGATCCATTTGAAGAAAGCTGTAATTGGGTGCATTCCATTTGATATTTTCAATCAAATCGGGATGTGCATTTAAAATAGTATTTCTCAAAAGTTCAATTTCCAAACGCAAAGGATGATTTTGTTCATCCAAGAAATGGGTTACTTCAATATTGGGTTGGCTCATACTTTACGATACAATATTTCGGGTTTGTTTTTTTAATTGTCATGGAACCTTAGCACAGACTCGGGCGATAGTGGTTTTATTGAGAATCTAGTTTTGACTTTCGATAGGAATATCTTGGGCAATACTCGATTTAATTCTCTGGATACCGATGCGCCACAGGTAAATGATAAATAGAGTAAAAGTAACTAGGAGTAGAGCGATGAGTCCGGTGTCTTGTTCGGAGAGATTGACCGAATACATAATCAGAAAGTCGTAGGTACCATGAAGTGCTATGGGGATTAACAAGCTCAACATTAAATACGAACGTCTGGAAACAGTGGTTCCAAATCTTGCTTTGGACATAAAATAGCCCATAAATACGGCAAAGAAACCGTGTCCGGGGACAGCCAAGATGGCTCTGATAAAGGCTGTACCCATTCCATATTCAAAAACATAGAAGAGGTTTTCAATCATGGCAAAACCAAGGGAAACAAATATGGCGTATACGATGCCATCGTAATATTCGTCAAAATATTTGCTTTTCCAAACCAACCAATACAGGATGACATATTTGGATAATTCTTCGGGAATGGCTGCAACGATAAAGGCATCAAAAAACGATTTAAAAAATGGAGAAGGGATGCTTTCGCTGTAAGGAATCAAAGGGATATCGATGATTAATGTAATGATAATCGATGCAAAACCGCCTAAGAAGCATTTGGCAACCAAACTTAAGGGTTCTTTATTCTTGTCTTTTTTGAAGATGGTGTATAAAAAAATGATAACGGGTGTGATGGATGCTATGAGTAGGGTCATGGAGCTTAAGTTAATGGCAATGGATTTTAAACCACTTATGTTATTATATCGTGTAAATAAACTGTCCCACAAATATACTAATTTGATTGGAGTTACGGATATGGGATGCAATAGGGATGCGAAGTTGCATAAAACTTTGCACAGTTGGCTTTAAACTTAAATATACCACACGAGAGGATTAGCTTTGCTGCATACTTATTTCGTGCAGTTGTGGTTTTTTAGTTTTAAGTGCCGTCGGTGGTGTGACTTGTGTCGCCTTTGGCGTAGACACCGGCGGAGCGGGAAACTTGTATTATTTCAAAATTAAATTATATTTGCAATAAGAAAAGGAAACATACCCAAAAAATTCCCATTCTTTAGAACAACCATTCATTTAATTCATTTAAACACATGAAGAAACATTTCTTTTTATTATTATTTACTGTTGTTGTAGTTGCGCTACAAGCACAAAACGGACCTGAATTGAAGAATTCAGAACTCAAAGCAGATATTCAAGATATTGCCGATCAAGCTGCCAACGATCTCAGAGGTTGTTGTTCAAAATGGGGAGGCAATGATTTGCAAGCGGTTATTCATTGGGATGAAAAAGATTACGATGAAAATTACATGACTCGCTTGAGCAAACTCACCAACGTATTAAATATAACTATGACCGTTTCTTGGACAGGTTCGATGTCGGGAACTTATTATTGGATTAAAGGTAAATTGTCATACAATCTTGATAACGGATCACGTAATTGGACTAAAATTTCTGACAGTGGCGGTTTCACTCCGGGTTGTAGTCAAGGTTGCATCGAATAAATAGGGTACTGAATTATAGCTATTCAACATGCCTTCTATTTAAAATAGAAGGCATTTTTTTTTATATCTCCTGCTGTACAAATCTTGCTATTTCGCACCATTCAAAAGGACTACTTATTTAATGAAGGTTAGTCAGATTTAATGTATTGATGATTGGGTTTTTTACCGTTGGCGGCGTGAGACGCCGACGGAGCGGTTTTTTTTACCTTACCAACTATTCTTTAATAATAACATTATTGATACTATTACTTACTAATTTTAGCTGTTTATCATTATATATTAACTTTAAAGTAGGTAATACTTTCAGTAGTTCAATGGTATAATCATATTTGTTTTCATTCAAGATTTTCGTCCCTAAAAATATATAAGTGCTTGTCGTAAATATTCTTGAACAGTTGCGTTTAATTACTAATTTTTCTTGCCCTTCAACTAAATCCCATATCATTTCCTCTTCAAAATTTTCATTATTATAGCTAAAAGAAAGTGATAAATTGTTAAAATCTGTATTGATTAAAATATCTTCTGATGAATCATTAATTATTGTGAAAGTAAGCCACACAATTGGCCCATCACGCTCACCTTCTACATAAATGTTTGAGTCCTTTTCTATATTAAACTGGGACACATTTAATTCATCAATAACTAAAATTTGAGAATAGTTTTTATGTAATGGCATAAATAAAAAAAATAGTAGTAACAAAAGATTTCTCATAATTTT
>JADZFW010000126.1 GCA_020854235.1 Flavobacteriaceae bacterium | reverse complement strand
GATAACCGGTGGCAATGTTATAATTTCCGGTAGTATTGGAATAGAGAGATTGATAGCCGTGGGCTGAATTATAATTACCTGTTGTATTGAATAACAAAGAATTATTTCCAAACGCAATATTATGATGGCCTGTACTATTCAAGAATAACGCATTGATACCCATAGCCAGATTGTCACTTCCCGTACTATTCACACTTAGACTGGCCCCACCTATAGCGATATTATTTGACCCTGTCGTATTATTGAATAAAGCAGAATTTCCAATGGCGACATTTTGATTACCGTTGGTATTGTTGTACAGTGCATTTATCCCAATAGCATTATTGTTATTCCCAGTCGTATTTTTCAACATGGTTTGGTAACCAATGGCCACATTTTGATTACCCGTATTATTTTCAGGGGAAGTAGAACCTCTGAGCGCTTCATACCCAATACTTACATTTTGATTGGTAAATGGACTACTTGCATTGTTGGCATAATACATTGCTCTGGTCCCAATGGCCGTAGCATTTTTTCCGGCAACATTACTAAACAATGCTTCTTTGCCAAGGGCGGTATTATGAGTTCCCACCGTATTATCATGAGCTACCAAATAGCCCAAACTCGTATTGGAATTAATAGGATCTATTTTTCCGGCAATTTGATTATTGACTTTAAAAATTAAAGAAGTATTGTCCGTAGTCCCTAAAAAGTTCGAGGTCTCTGACGTCCCGGAATTACCGGTGGTACTCCATCCGGTCTGTTTGGTTTGGATATACACCCAAGCGGTAGTATCGGCATCCCAATAGTAAAAGCCACTAGGATTAAGACCTACGGTAGTAGCTAAAAAAACCAACATACCGTGTTGGTCAACTGTGGGTTGACTAGCTGGAAAATTTTGAATTCGGGGGATTAATATCCCATCTGTAAATGTAGGATTGTTAGAATTGACTGCTTCAATATCTAAGGCCGCTTTTGGATCCTCCGTATGGATACCAACTTGCGCTTGAATACTTAAAACTAAAATGCTAAAACCGAAAAATAGTATAAATCTTTTCATTTTGAATACCTTATTTTGATTCAGGTATTCAAAGAAACTTCTAAAAAAATCGATAGGAAAGACCTAATATACCGAGAGGCGATTTAATAGACGAATGTCAGGTTAAAAAATAGCAATTAGGTAATTGAGATGCTTAATAAGTTGGTTTTATAAAATAAATAGAACGGTTATGCTTTCAAAGTCATTCAATTTTTAAAAATCCAAAACTCAAATTTTACCCCTACACTCCTTAATCCCCTAATCTGCTAATTTACAAATCTGCTAATTTGCTAATTTATAAAACTAATGCGTCATCGTAAGCTTTCCATGTTCAATCCCTTTGGTAGAGATGATTTTTTCTGCCAATTCGCGCAAAACACCGGCTCTACCTTTGACGGCTATGATTTCCATACAATTGTGATGGTCGATGTGAAAATGCAGATTGGATAAAATGATGGAATGGTAATCGTGTTGGATGTGGTTTAAGGTATGTAAGATGTTGCGTTTGTGGTGGTCGTATACGATGGTAATGGCACCTGCCACTTCCTGGTTTTGATCCCACTTTTCCTGTACCGTATTTTCACTGATTAAATGCCGGATGGCTTGTGAACGGTTGGGAAAACTGTTTTTCAAAGCATAATGATCCAATGCTTCGAGTAATTCTTTTTCTAAGGATACGCCGAATCTTACTATGGACATGGTGGTTTGAGTTTAAAGTTTAAAGTTTAAGGTTTAAAGTTTAAGGTTAGCGAACGGTGGCTCCGTCGGGGATATCTTCACCTTGTGGTGCAACAAACTTCAGTTTGCCATCCTTGCTTTCGGTCATCAAAATCATCCCGTGGCTGTCGATGCCTCTCAAATTGCGAGGAGCCAAATTGACCAATACTTGCACTTGCTGACCAATGATTTCCTCGGGTGTAAAATGTTCGGCAATCCCCGACACGATGGTACGGGTATCGATACCTACCGCTACGGTAAGTTTCAATAATTTATTGGCTTTGGCAACTTTCTCGGCTTCTACTATCGTCCCGATTCGGATATCCATTGCCACAAATTGTTCGTAGGTAATGAGTTCTTTTTGAGGTTCGACTACTTTTTGATCAAGTACGTTTTGCATTTTGGTAGCTTCTAGTTTGTCTAATTGTTTTTGAATGGCTTCATCTTCTATTTTGTCAAACAGCAATTCGGAGGCACCCAATTGATGTCCAGCTGCTATCAAATAATGTCCTTCCAATACCGTTACTTCATCCCATGGTGTATCAGAAATCAGCAACATTTTCTTGAGTTTTGCCGACATAAATGGTAAAAATGGTTCTGCCAAATGTGCCAAAGCTGCGGTAATTTGTATCGCGGCAAACATGATATTCTGAACTTCCTCGGGTTGCTCTCCTACTTTTTTCCAAGGTTCGTTCTCCTGTAAAAACCCATTTCCCAATCGGGCCAAATTCATCAATTCTTGTAAGGCTTCTCTGAATTTGTAATGCTCAATAGATGTTCCTATTTGGGTAGCAAAGGTTTGGATTTGATCTAATTCTGTAAAATAACGACTTGAAACCGGAACTACCCCATGGTAATATTTATGGGTTAAAACCATGACTCGGTTGACAAAATTTCCCAATATGGCAACCAATTCATTGTTGTTGCGCGCTTGAAAATCTTTCCAAGTAAAATCATTGTCTTTGGTTTCGGGAGCATTGGCGGTCAACACATAACGCAATACGTCTTGTTTGCCGGGAAAATCCAATAAGTATTCGTGTAACCATACTGCCCAGTTTTTGGAAGTGGATATTTTATTACTTTCCAAATTCAAAAATTCATTGGCAGGCACATTTTCGGGAACTATAAAGCTACCTTCGGCTTTCAACATAGCCGGGAAGATGATGCAATGAAATACAATATTGTCTTTGCCGATAAAGTGCAACAGTTTGGTGTCGGGACTTTGCCAATACGGTTTCCAATCTTTCCCTTCTCGCGCTGCCCATTCTTTGGTGGAAGAAATATATCCGATAGGTGCATCAAACCATACATATAGTACTTTACCATCGGCACCAGCAACCGGAACAGGTATACCCCAATCCAAATCACGGGTTACCGCACGTGGTTTCAAACCGTCGTCCAACCATGATTTTACTTGCCCCAATACATTGGATTTCCAATCGTTTTTATGACCTTCCAATATCCATTCTTTCAACCAGTCTTGGTATTGATCGAGTGGCAAATACCAATGTTTGGTTTCTTTTAAGGAAGGGGTATTACCGGTAATGGCCGATTTGGGATTGATCAAATCGGTTGCATTGTGACTCGTTCCACACTTTTCGCATTGATCACCATATGAACTTTCATTGCCACACTTGGGACAAGTCCCAATGACAAAGCGATCGGCTAGAAACTGACCGGCTTTTTCATCGTACAATTGGAAAGCAGATTCCTCAATAAACTGACCGGCATCGTACATTTTTTTAAAGAAATCGGAAGCAGTTTGGTGGTGAATGGGAGCTGAAGTTCGCGAATAATTGTCAAATGAAATACCGAAATCGGCAAAAGATTGTTTGATAATCGCGTGGTATTTGTCTACGATTTGTTGGGGTGTAACGCCTTCTTTTTGCGCCCGAATGGTAATAGGAACGCCGTGTTCATCGGAACCACAGATGTAGATGACATCTTGTTTTTTGGCTCTCAAATAGCGTACATAAATATCGGCGGGGATATATACACCAGCCAAATGTCCGATGTGGACTGGGCCGTTGGTGTAAGGTAAAGCAGCGGTAACGGTATATCTTTTAGGATGTTGGTTTTGAGTCATGTTGTAAATGTAATGCTATTTGATTATTCAAGTTCAAGAGTAAAAGATGCAAAACTACATATTAAACGCACCTTGAATAAGGTTCCAATTAATTCAATATTCAGAAAACAAAAGTAAGAAAATTAGAAGTTGTTTTCCACTATCCCCCATGAAAGTATTGAGATGTATGAAAATTGTCGAGATTTGAGTACTTTAGATAAATAGTTTTGAATTCAATAACCTGCCTCGCCGGTTTATCTCGCTTAAAGCGGAACAAGGCGGGCCCAATAACTTAATAACCCACTTCAAACAACCATTTTAAAACCTCAACAGAAAGTTATATGTTTGCAATACTTTTCAAAGTACCCAACAGATTTCAAGATTCATACAAAAACAACTATATGCAAGCATACTTAGATTTACTGCATCACGTCATTCAAAACGGAACGCAAAAAGGCGATCGTACCGGAACCGGCACCATCAGTGTATTTGGTTATCAAATGCGATTTGATTTATCGGAAGGTTTTCCGTTGATGACAACCAAAAAGTTGCATCTCAAGTCTATCATTCACGAATTGTTGTGGTTTCTAAAAGGAGAAACCAATATCAAATACTTGCAAGAAAACGGCGTCAAAATATGGGATGATTGGGCCGATTCCAACGGAGATTTAGGTCCGGTATATGGTAGCCAATGGCGCAATTGGAACGGAGAAGGTATAGACCAAATCGCAGAGTTGATTGACACGATACAAACCAATCCCAATTCGCGTCGTATGTTGGTCAGTGCATGGAATCCTTCTGTGCTTCCCGATACTTCTATTAGTTTTGCTGCCAATGTAGCCCATGGCAAAGCCGCTCTACCGCCCTGCCATGCTTTCTTTCAATTTTATGTCGCCGACGGCAAACTCTCTTGTCAGATGTACCAACGGAGTTGTGATATCTTTCTAGGCGTTCCATTTAACATTGCTTCCTACGCACTACTTACCCTGATGATTGCACAGGTTACGGGATTAAAGCCGGGTGATTTTGTCCACGTGTTGGGAGATGCCCATATTTACAACAACCACCTAGAGCAAGTGCAATTGCAATTGACCCGTGAACCGCGCCAACTTCCCACAATGAAAATCAATCCTGATGTTACAGATATTTTTGATTTCAAATTTGAAGATTTTGAGTTGACCGGTTATGAGCCACATCCGCATATCAGTGGCAAGATTTCGGTTTAAGGCGTTTTTGAATTCAAATATTATGTACTTCAAATGTAAGATGTTGCAATTTGCATTTGATAAAGTTTTTTATGCGTTTCCGACAGACCCTAGCTATTGGTAAAACTACATTTTATGCTTCCACACTTTATCTGGAATAGACTGATATCTACCCCAAAATCGGTAAAAAGTCAGTGAGGTGAACTGTATGAGTGTTGCAGTAAATTTGAATTTCAACAGCAGATGTTGTAAGCGGTACAAGACCAATAATAGTATAAAAAACAACAAGTTACTTACTATAAATCTCAAGAAAGGGTTGAGTACCCAATTGTTTAAAACCATTTGGTATAAAAAACCCATTGAGAAAGTATACAGAACTGTGGTCAGCATCAGTAATCCATGAGAAGTTTCTATGGCTTTTTGGGGACAGAAATTCATACACCGCATACAGCTCTCACAATGCACGGTCCAAAAGGGTTTTCCATCTACCGACTTGATGGCTGAAACGGGACATTTTTTGATGCAAAGACCGCAATCATCGCATTTAGGTGATGTATAAAAAGTTTTGGCTATGATAAACCTACCCATAAAATAGTATAAAAAACTGATGGGTGCCATGAGTATATCCTGTATCAAATCTTTTCTTGAAAGCAATAAACGTTCGCCATTCCCAAGCCTTTCCAAATGGGTTCTCACCCGATCATGCATTTTTTGATGGATGTAAATCACCGAATTAGTATTCAAAGCGGGATGCAATGAAATCCAATTGGATGGCATGTCATAGGGGATTTTTCCAATGACTGTATACCCTTTTTGTTTCAACCAAAAAGCACTCAACATAAAAGCAATGCCCGTCAATCCCGGAGTGATCCAATGGCCGATTTTCATTCCGGCACGGGTATTCATGAGAATCACTTTTTGGTTTCCCTTCGGAAAATGTCGGATAAAATCTAAGGTAATTTTGGGATAATTGAAACCATGAATAGGCGAGATAAAGAAAATCAAATCGTCTTGATGTTTGGGAAATTCGATTTGCTCAAGCGGTTGGTCTATACGTTGGATAATCCTATAGGCTTCCATTTCATCAGCCCATAGCGAAATCCAATGGGCGATGCGTTTGGCATTACCTGTTCCGGAAAAATAATAGATATACAACTTTTGCATATTTGAATTCATTCTAACGGACTACTTTGAGTGACTCTCTAAAATTTCGAATTAAAATACGACTTTTTAAGATTAAAAAAAATAAAAAGCATCTTCCAAATGCTCGATTTGTTGGTATTTTTCATTGAGTACTACTGCAATGATATCAAATCTCACTTCATCTTGCCATCCTTTATCCTTGATATAAGCATCGGCTGCTTTGACCAATTGTTGCTGTTTGCCACGAGATACAAATTCTTCCGGCTTACCGATAAAGGTATTGGTTCTGGTTTTTACTTCGGCTATTACCAAAATACCGGGTTCTATACGAGCGATGATGTCAATTTCAGCTTTGAGGTAAGTCCAATTGGTTTCCAATATTTCATAGCCTTTTTTTACCAGAAATTCTTGCGCTAGTTTTTCTCCTAAAATACCTAAGTCGTTGTGATCGGCCATCTTGAAATTAGAAATTAGAAATTAGAAGTTGGGGAAATGTGATTTGGCTTTGTTCGGGGGTAATTCTCATTTGCACTTTTTGACCCAAAATCAAAGCCTGGTTATCTGGAAAATGTCCGGCTGGAAAATCAAACAAAATGGGATATTTTTTGCCTTTGGTTACATCCAATATCATTTGAGGTATACTTTTACCGAAAGGCGTATCATTTTCTTTCATATCTGTAAAACCACCTACAATCAATCCTTCCAAATGCTCAAATGCACCTGCCAATTTCATACTGTACAACAATCGGTCTATGCGATACACATACTCTCCTACATCTTCAATAAAGAGAATTTTACCTTTAGTGTCCACTTGATAAGGTGTACCCATCAAACTCTGTAGCAGCGTCAAATTGCCTCCAGTTAAAACCCCTTCGGCGGTTCCCATTTTATTGTGTTTGTTGGGTGCTAACACATATTCCAATTTTTCACCCAATAGAGCTTTGCGCAAACTTTCCAGACCGGCTACCGTATCGATGGGATTTTTGGCAAATTGAACGGGCATCATTCCGTGGATGCTAGGTAAGCCCAATAATTGCCATTGGTTGTGAAAAGCGGTGATATCTGAAAACCCAATCAACCACTTGGGTTGTTCCTTTAATTTCTTAAAGTTGAGTTTGCTCATAATCCGCATAGCACCATAGCCGCCACGAACCGCCCAAATGGCTTTGACTTCTGGGTTATCAATGGCTTCTTGTAAATCAAATAATCTTTCTCGATCCGTACCTGAGAAAACACCTTTTCTACCCAATACATGTGATCCTCGTATCGCTTTCAAACCCACGGAAGCCAACCATTGCTCAGCAGCCAACACAGGTAATACATCGGTGATGAAACCGGCAGGCGCCAATATGACAACTAGATCGTTGGTTTTTAAAGGTTGAAGGTTTGGCATGGTAATTTTTCAAGAATTAGTTTATTGAAATATAATTTGCTAATTTGCTAATTTGCTAATTTGCTAATTTGCTCATTAGCTAATTGGCTAATTATACTTCCGCCTTTTCAGCCGCCACGTCTCTATTGATACTACGCATCAATCCGGTCAGAACTTTTCCGGGACCTACTTCGATAAACAAATCGCCACCATCGGCTATCATTTGTTGGATAGACTGTGTCCAACGAACCGGTGCGGTGAGTTGAGCAATCAAATTTTGTTTAATTTCATCTTTATCGGTAACGGCTTTGGCTACTGCATTTTGATAAATGGGGCAAATGGGTGTTTTGATTTCCGTTTCCATGATGGCTTTGGCCAATTTTTCCCGAGCCGGTTCCATCAAAGGGGAATGAAAAGCGCCTCCTACCGGTAAAATCAAGGCTCTTTTAGCTCCTTTTTCTTTCAGGGTTTCGCAGGCATTATTGACAGCATCAACGTCTCCTGAAATCACCAATTGACCTGGACAATTGTAGTTGGCCGCTACCACTACTCCTGGTGTTGCAGCGCAAACTTCCTCTACGACTGCATCTTCCAAACCCAGTACCGCTGCCATCGTAGACGGTTTGATTTCACAAGCTTCCTGCATGGCCATAGCTCTTTGATAGACCAATTTCAAGCCGTCTTCAAATGATAATGCTTTTGCGGCTACTAAGGCTGAGAACTCACCTAGAGAATGTCCGGCGACCATTTCGGGTTGAAAAGCATCGCCCAAAAGTTGCGCACTGATGACAGAATATAAAAAAATGGCAGGCTGTGTGACGCGGGTTTGCTTCAAATCTTCTGCGGTTCCACGAAACATGATATCAGTGAGATTAAACCCAAGAATTTCATTGGCTTGATCAAATAATAGTTTGGCCTCGGCTGATTTTTCGTACAAATCGGCTCCCATGCCTTCGCTTTGTGCCCCTTGACCAGGGAATAGGTATGCTTTCATTGATTGTTGATAATTAAGTTATTGGGTTATAAGGTTATTCGTATTTCGACAATAGAAAATAATAATTGTGTTGATTGAACTTCCAATTTTTTTATTCAAAAACAAATATACACTAATTTTTATTAGATTTTCAATT
>JADZFW010000125.1 GCA_020854235.1 Flavobacteriaceae bacterium | reverse complement strand
CTTAGAGTTGTAGAGGCTTTCCGCGATTCTCAAAAATTAAAAGAGAACAAACCCGAGTGGATGATTCTGAAAGTGATTCCGGTTATTCCACCCGAATTGAGACCTTTGGTGCCATTGGATGGAGGTCGTTTTGCCACTTCCGATTTAAATGATTTGTATCGCAGAGTAATTATCCGCAACAATCGTTTGAAAAGATTGATGGAAATCAAAGCTCCTGAAGTGATTTTACGTAATGAAAAACGTATGCTTCAAGAGGCAGTTGACTCTTTATTTGACAATACACGTAAAGCATCGGCTGTGAAAACAGCTAATAACCGTCCTTTGAAATCCCTTTCTGATTCATTGAAAGGAAAACAAGGTCGTTTCCGTCAAAACTTATTAGGAAAAAGGGTTGACTATTCTGCCCGTTCTGTTATCGTCGTTGGACCAGAATTGAAAATGCACGAATGCGGTATTCCAAAAGAAATGGCATCCGAACTTTTCAAACCTTTTGTCATTCGTAAATTGATTGAAAGAGGTATCGTTAAAACGGTCAAAACAGCCAAAAAAATTATAGATCGTAAAGAGCCTGTGGTATGGGATATCCTTGAAAACGTAATCAAAGGACATCCGGTATTGCTGAACCGTGCACCTACTTTGCACCGATTGGGGATTCAAGCTTTCCAACCTGTGTTGATTGAAGGAAAAGCGATTCAATTGCATCCCTTGACCTGTACGGCATTCAACGCCGACTTTGACGGTGACCAAATGGCGGTTCACTTGCCTTTGGGACCAGAAGCCGTATTGGAAGCTCAATTATTGTTGTTGGGATCTCATAATATTTTGAATC
Organism: Flavobacteriaceae bacterium; assembly: GCA_020854235.1. Lineage (GTDB taxonomy): Bacteria > Bacteroidota > Bacteroidia > Flavobacteriales > Flavobacteriaceae. Next base: position 6,576 of record JADZFW010000125.1, on the reverse strand, counting down.
CTGCCAATGGTGCGCCTATCACGGTACCATCTCAGGACATGGTTTTGGGTCTGTATTACATGACCAAAGCCCGTATTTCTTCACCTGAATATCCTATTAAAGGAGAAGGTATGACTTTCTATTCACCTGAAGAAGTGAACATCGCTTTCAATGAAAGAGTAGTTGATTTGAATGCCATGATCAAAGTGAGAACTCGTGATTTGAATGCAGAAGGCGAACAAGTTACCCGTATCATTGATACTACAGTAGGTAGAGTTTTATTTAATGAAGTGGTGCCTATTGAAGCCGGTTATATCAACGAAGTTTTGACTAAAAAGTCACTTCGAGATATCATTGGAAAGATTTTAAAAGTTACCAATATTCCAACCACAGCCAAATTCTTGGATGAAATCAAGAAAATGGGATATGGCTTTGCCTTCAAGGGAGGTTTGTCATTCAGTTTGAAAGATATCGTAATTCCAGCCGAAAAAGAACCTATGATTGCTGAAGCTCGTAAGAAAGTTGATGCCATTGTAGAAAGTCACAACTTCGGTTTGTTGAGTCACAAGGAACGTTACAACCAAGTAATTGACGTATGGACTGCAGCCAATAATGAGTTGACTGAATTATCTATGAAACGATTGAGAGAAGACCAACAAGGGTTTAACTCCGTATTCATGATGTTGGATTCAGGAGCTCGGGGTTCTAAAGACCAGATTCGTCAGTTGGTAGGTATGCGTGGATTGATGGCGAAACCTAAAAAATCGACTGCTGCCGGTGGAGATATCATTGAAAACCCGATTATTTCCAACTTTAAGGAAGGATTATCGATTTTGGAATACTTCGTATCTACTCACGGTGCTCGTAAAGGTTTGGCCGATACGGCTTTGAAAACAGCAGATGCCGGATATTTGACCCGTCGTTTGGTTGACGTTTCTCAAGACGTTATCATCAATGAAGTAGATTGTGGTACTTTACGCGGATTGGAAGTTTCTGCTTTGAAGAAAAATGACGAAGTTGTAGAATCATTAGGCGAAAGAATCCTCGGACGTATTTCCTTACATGATATTTACAATCCAGAAACAGAAGAGTTGATTGTTGCTGCCGGAGGTATCATGGATGAATTGGTGGTTGATAAAATCAAAGCTACCAATATAGAAATGGTTGAAGTTCGTTCACCATTGACCTGTGAATCCAAAAGAGGAATCTGTTCTAAATGTTATGGACGCAGTTTAGCAACCAATCAAATGGTTCAAAATGGAGAAGCTGTAGGGGTAATAGCCGCACAGTCTATCGGTGAGCCAGGAACACAGTTGACGTTACGTACATTCCACGTAGGTGGGGTTGCGGGTAACGTATCTGAAGAAAATAAAATAACTTCTATCTTCAATGGTAATTTTGAAGTAACCGATTTGAATACCATTAAAACAGTATCAGAAACCGGAGAAACCAGACATATTGTAGTATCTCGTACTGCTGAATTGAAGATTTTGGACTCTAAAACCGGATTGGTATTGAGTTCTAAAAATATTCCTTACGGTTCTGAATATTTCCTTGAAGGAAAAGAAACGGTTAAAAAAGGAGAAGTTATCTGTCAATGGGATCCGCACAATGGGGTTATTATTTCTGAATTTTCAGGAAGAATCCATTATGAAGGCATTGAGCAAGGGGTTAACTACAAAGTAGAGATTGATGAGCAAACCGGATTTACCGAAAAGATCATCACTGAATCTAAAAACAAGAAATTAATTCCATTGTTGAAAGTTGTGGATAAGAAAGGAAATATCCTGAGATCATACAACTTGCCATTGGATGCGCATTTGAACGTAGAAGACAATAAGGATGTCATTGCAGGTACTATTTTGGTGAAAATTCCAAGATCGGCCGGAAAAGCAGGGGATATCACGGGAGGTCTTCCAAGAGTAACCGAGTTATTTGAAGCTCGTAATCCTTCTGACCCAGCAGTTGTTTCTGAGGTGGATGGGGTTGTTACATTTGGTAAAATCAAACGCGGTAATCGTGAGATTATGGTTGAAAGCAAAACCGGAGATATTACCAAGTATTTGATCAAACTTTCCAACCAGATTTTGGTTCAAGAGAATGACTATATCAAAGCAGGTATGCCTTTATCGGATGGAGCTGTTACACCAGAAGACATCTTACGTATCCAAGGACCTTACAAACTTCAAGAATTCTTGGTCAACGAGATTCAAGAGGTTTACCGTCTACAAGGGGTAAAAATCAACGACAAACACTTTGAGGTAGTTGTACGTCAAATGATGTTGAAAGTGAAAATCATTGATTCGGGTGATACTTTATTCTTGGAAAACCAAATGGTTCACAAGGTAGATTTCATCGAAGAAAATGACAGAATGTTTGGAATGAAAGTCGTTGTTGATGCCGGAGATTCTAACGAATTGAAAGTAGGACAAATGATTACAGCACGTCAATTGAGAGATGCGAATTCACAATTGAAACGCAACGATCAAAATTTGGTAGTAGCTAGAGAAGCACAAGCCGCTACAGCTGAACAAGTTGTACAAGGTATTACCAGAGCTTCGTTGCAAACCAAATCCTTTATTTCTGCTGCTTCGTTCCAGGAAACTACCAAAGTATTGAATGATGCTGCTATTGCAGGTAAAATCGATTATTTGGAAGGATTGAAAGAGAATGTGATTGTAGGTAAGAAAATACCTGCAGGAACAGGATTGAGAAGATACGATCATTATTTGGTAGGTTCTCAAGAAGATATGGAGCGTAAAACACCGGTTTTAAGACATTTTGAACATGACTAACGATCCCAACAAACCGAAAGACGCTCAATTGAATATTGAATTACCGGAGGATATTGCCGATGGGATTTATTCCAATTTGGCGATTATCAACCATTCAGTTTCCGAATTTGTTGTTGATTTTATCAGCATCATGCCCGGCAAACCGAAAGCTAAAGTAAAATCCAGAATTGTGTTGACACCACAACACGCCAAGAGATTTATGAAGGCATTGGCTGATAATATCAAGAAATTTGAACAAGCCAACGGAGAGATCAATGATACTGAAAAGGTTCCCAATATTCCATTGAATTTTGGACCTGCCGGACAAGCTTAAGATTTTTTTTATTTAGCAATTTTTGTTAATCTTGAAATAAAAACACCGAATTTATTCGGTGTTTTTTTTTGTGGGATAGATGGGAATATTGATGCCACGGATTACTCGAATTTACGCAGAGTTATTTTTCACTTTGTTTAGAAAAAAGTAAATTGAAGATATCAAAATTGTAAAAACTTTTATTATTTTTATACCATTCAATTTATTAGTAAACAATTCTATGAGAAAAAGATCCCTTTTTACATTTTATTTGTTTCAATTTTTTAAAATGAATCTATAGTTGATTGTAATTGTAATGCTGATTTTAATTTGAAAAGTTGTACGAAAAAGTTTATTGGTTGGTATTCTTCAAATTTTTTATGGTGCATTGACAACAATATATACAAGGCAAATGATTGTTTTGTTAATGTTGATATATTGAAAAATTAAATAATTTAAGTTAAAAATAATGGAAAGATCAGAACAATTAAATTTTTGTAAAGTTTGTTTGAACAAAAAAAGAGATTTTAAACGTGGTTTGGTATGTAATCTTACCGATCAACCTGCAAGTTTTGAAACAGAATGTGCCGAATTCAAAAGGGATTATGATGTTGTGCTTGTAGAAGACACAAGCGTTGAACAAAAAACTGAAACCGGTAATACTGATATACTCTATGGTTCTTTATGGTTTTTTGGAGGTTTAATTGCTACATTCGCCAATTTTGGATATATTTTTTGGGGCGCTATTGTGTTTGGAGGAATTCAAATGTTTAAAGGGTTAAATGAGAGATTTAAGCTTTAGCATCTTTACCAAAATCGTTTGGGATATTGTTCACTTAAGCAAATTATCCTTTGATTTAAAATAAATTACCTTTAAATATTCTTGCCTTCATTCATTTGAAATGGCTTATGTAGATGTATTTAATTTGAAATGTTTTTGATAAACGCATTGTAGATGGACATCATTTTGTTTACATTTTCAACTTCGTAATCTATGTATTGATCAAATTCTTTTTTCAGTTGGGTGTTCAATTCTCTATTCCCTAAATGTTCCAAACGTGAATAAAAATCTTCAAAAACATAACTAATTTCTGCACTATCCACTGATAACAAATTTTTTAAAAGTATTTGATCCACTTCATTTGGATAATCTGTTTTTAAAATATCAGCAAAGACAAAATCACAGTTGTAATCAAATTTGGGATTTGAAAAAAAGAGTTGTTTAATTTGTTGTTTATTTTCAAAGTTAAGTTTATTTGTAATTTCTTTTCTTTGTAATTCCCTTACTCCTTCTATCTTCGTAATAGAATCGGATAAACAAGTTAACGCCCAATCTTTTATTTTTATGTTTTGTTCATTTTTGTCGGTGATTGTATTGATTTCAATTATTTCAAAGACTCTATTTTTATAGGTTTCAAATTCATTTTGTTGCATGGTTTTAATTCCACTTGAAAAACTGACTGAAAAACACAGACCATCTTCATAGATTAGAAATGCTAAAACATTGGTGTTTACTGTAAATCTTGGATGAGGCGGACAAACTTGTCCTGATTGATATAGGATTTTAATGATTTTTGTTTGAGTTTGACCTTTGAGTATTTCAAGGGTTTCAATTTCTGCAATTTCATTATAATTATATTTATTCTGAAGATTGGTTGGGTAAATTTTCAATACTTTTCCATAGGTTATCAAATGGCTTTTATCAACAATAACACGCAGTGATACCGGGTAAATTGCAATAGCAAAACCATCGACAAATGTGATTAAAAAAAATAGAAATATAACTTTTTTCATACGTATTTTATTGACTTGCTTGTGCTTGAAATAGGTATTTTATAATTATATTGACTGGGTTAATTGTTTTCAAAGTTAGTAAATATTTAAAATCTATTCTATACGAATGGTGCAAGTTTTATAAGATTAGAATACTAAAATAATTGATTTTCAAGTTTTCCGTTTCAAATGTGATTTTTCAGGAATATAAGTATATAGCCATGTATATTATGAAAGTGAAGAGTAATTATAAATTCTATATGACACTGCTGTAAAATAATTTTTCAAAAGTTTTATTTTAATATTGGCAAATCAACTTCGGAAATAGTTTCACTATTTAAAAAATACCAATCTCCCCAAGCTAAAATTCCGTATGTTTGGTTGAATAAAATTAAACCTGGACCATCTATCATATTTTCAATCGGTTCATATTTGTCAAAATTTAGTTTTGATTGATAATAGTTTGATATTGATAATTTATATTCAAAAGGCCCAGAAATTACATTTTTATTCCATTTGAAATATCTGAAATTGATATTTCGGGTAGAATCTTTTGGGTTAATATATTTATAAATGCGTACACTATCTCTTTCAATTATTTTCAATTCATATACTGTTTTACTTTTTACAGAATCATTTTCATAGATGTTTAAAATTCGTTTTAGAATAATGGTTTCAGTTTCTTTATTAGTTTGTTTATAGGTTCTTTTTTCACTTGGAGTACCAATGAAAATTGTAATCGCAATTGTTAATATAACTGCCATTCCTATAAGAATGAATATTTTTTTTTGGTTTCTCAAATGTACTATAAGAATTAGCTTTAAACGAATATATATGATAGCGTTGAAAATTACTAATTTTTGGAAATAATTTTCTGTTTACTATATTTTGTAATTATTAATTTTACTTCACTTTTGGCTTTTTTTTCAGCTGGCTCCGGCCATTATAGAGATATTTAATTTTTAAGTTTAATTGGGAAAGATTTTTAAGTAAATGGATTATTCATACTATTTTATTCTATCTTTTTAATAATCTCATTCAAAGATAAATATTAAAAAGTAAAATCCATCATTTTGTAGACAGAAATCTTGAGGTGAAAGGTCAAGAAGGAGAGGTATATGAATTGTAAACATACACCCCTTAAATTGAATCTATGAGAAAGCCTTGAAGAGCATATTTCGGGTTGTGCAAGTATCTTTTCGGGAGTTCCAACAGTCGTATCGGGAGTTCCATCAGTCGTGTCGGGAGTTCCAATAGTCGTGTCGGGAGTTCCAATAGTCGTGTCGGGAGTTCCAACAGTCGTGTCGGGAGTTCCAACAGTTTGAAAGAGTTATTAAGTTATTAAGTTATTGAGTTATTGGGATTTCACTGCTATCGTTATGGTTTAGTGGGAATCAATGGAATTTAGGTAGAGAGTATCAAAGTTAGAGTGAGGAGTTCCATGTGTCGGGCAACGAGTTCCATAGTTCGGGCAAGGAGTTTCATGCGTGTGATGGGTTATTGAGCCCGCCTTACCGCGAGGCAGGTTATTGGGCCCGCCTACGGCGAGGCAGGGATTTTATTGCCATCGTCATGGTTAAGTGGGAATTTATGGGATTTGACCCTTATAGAATTATGATTTAGCATCAGAAGAACTTTTTTTAATCAGAAAGACTTTTCCTTATCAGAAACGTTTTTTTTCATCAGAAAGACTTTTTTCTCCATCGGAAACACTTTTTTCTTCATCAGAAACACTTT
>JADZFW010000124.1 GCA_020854235.1 Flavobacteriaceae bacterium | reverse complement strand
TTTCAATGCTGCAGATCAAACGTTTACCATTCAAGATACCGATTTCATTTACAAAAATGACTTACCGGGAGATTTGTACTTTATGTTGGACCATATCAAGGTTACCATCTATATCGATCAAGATAATAATCAGTTTATGTTGCTCAAAGGTTATCAATTGGATGATAATGGATACACCCAATACAACACAGATGTATTCTTTACCACTGATCCCAATTACTCGCCTTGGAATGATTAGTTCATTGAATTCCAATTTTCAAACTTGATAACTGAGTATATTTCACTGAACCTGAAATGTCGAAGTTCTAAATTATAAAGTGTTTATTTTAAAACCCATTTATGTATAAATCCATCCTTACACTGCTACTTTGGTTCCCACTTATAGCGTGGAGCCAAAATGATACCCAACCTGCAACTTGGGATGTCTCTGCCGGAAAATTTGAAGAAATTGAATCCTTTTTCAATGTTTATCTAGAAGATACCCGAAAGATGGATTGGGATAAAGTATTGGATAAAACCCATCCGGGATTGATAAAGCTCACCACACGCGAACAGATGAAATCCCAATTGGATCAAGCTTTGAATAATTACCTTTATACTACTACTTTTGACGAGATGCGTTTCAATCAAATTAGTAAATCAATTGTCTTCAATGACGTATATTACTATCAAATAGATTATTACTCGGCATTTACTTTTCATTTTATCAAAGATGAAAAGCAAACTCAGGAAGAACATGATAATTACGTATCATTTATGACTTCAATTTTTGCCAATCAATTTTCCGATATGCGCGTTACCCAAAATGTAAGCGATATCAGAATCGAAGGGGACAAAAAAATCCTCCTCATTGAAGATGCTTCCCTTGATGGAATGAAGATGCTCGAACTAAAACCCGAATTTCAAATGTTCCTCAACTTGATTATCCCCGAAATAGTTGTCAACGAATTTCTAAAATCATAAAACCATATACAATGAAAAAATTATTTTTATTATGCATCGCAACTCAATTGTTGCTCTCATGTTCCAATTATGGCGATAAATTGGAATTTAACGCTACCGAAGTATACTACAAAGATGGCGTCACCGAAGCCGAAGCTACCCAATTGGGAAATTATCTGGTTACTTCCGAATTTGCCGATGGCAATACGAAATCCGTACAGTTTGTTCGCAATAAAGAAACTAAAAATCTGACTTTTCGGATGGTTGTATTGGACGAAGTAGCCAAAGACGCTACCAATGATGTGATGTTCAAACTCTTTGCCCGTGAATTGAGTAATGAATTCAAACAACCTGTCGATTTTGAAGCTTGTGACAATACCTTCAAAACCCTCAAAACTTTCTACTACAAAGACCTTCAAAAAGTGGTCAAAGCCAAAGCTACCGATGTCATGTACACCGCAAATGTATCTGATGAAATTGCCCAAAAAACTGCCGATTTCCTAGTGGAATATGGCTATTCTGATGACCGTGCCAAAACCGTTTCTATTGAGAAAACCGATGCAGGTTACCAATTTAAAGCCGTTGTAAAAGAAGGCGCCGAAAAAGACAATGCCAATGTGGTTGTTTTCAAACTTTTGAGAGACATCATGAAAGACAGCGTTTTTGGAGGACAACCTTTGGAAATGCATTTGTGTAACGATAAACTCGAAACTTTGAAAGTTTTAGATTAGATTTTCTATATTTACCCAAGAATAACCCATTTATCATGAAGTACAGAATAGCAATAGCCGAAGACAATGCTTTTTTAGCCAAAGCTGTTATCGAAAAATTGAGTTTTTTCGAGGATTTGCAGTTCAAATTTAAAGCAGTCAATGGGGCAGAATTGATTGGAAAACTGGAACTCAATCACAACATAGATGTGATTTTGATGGACATCCAAATGCCTGAGATGAACGGTATTGTTGCTACAGAATTGGTCAAACAACGTTATCCGCAAATCAAAATCATCATGCTTACCGTTTTTGATGACGATGAAAATATTTTTAAATCCATTCAAGCCGGTGCAGACGGATACCTGCTGAAAGAAATTGATGCCGATGCACTTCATAGGTCTATTTTGGAATCCATTCAAGGTGGCGCACCCATGACTCCTGGAGTGGCACTCAAAACACTCAAACTCTTGCGAAATCCTCAAGAATTTGCAGTAACAACCAACTCAGATGATGAATTGGCTTTGACCAAAAGAGAAGTCGAAATTTTAGAACAACTCAGCAAAGGTTTAAACTACAATCAAGTAGCCGAAAACCTCTTTATTTCACAAGGTACCGTACGCAAACACATCGAAAATATTTACGGCAAATTACAAGTACACAATAAAATGGAAGCCGTCCAAATAGCTAAAAACCGACGTATCATTTAAGTCAGTGAGGGCTCGACTCGAGTGAGGGTTCGACTCCAAGTCGAGTGAGGGTTCGACTCCAAGTCGAGCCCTCACTAAAGGGTTTAAACTCCAAGTCGAGTGAGGGTTCGACTCCAAGTCGAGCCCTCACTAAACAAATAAAATATCAAAACATTGTGTCAAGCATGCTACATTTTAAAATGCTCCACAAATCAAGAATAAATAATTACTAATTAAACACCAATGAAGAAAAAATTTTTCTTACTCGCACTGTTGATTCCATTTTTTGCATTCAACACTTTTGCCCAAAAAATGGGTACTATTACCGTAAAAACGCACTACATCAACATCATTGAAGGTTACGATCACGAATGTCGAACTTTGGTTTATGTCGATGGCGAACTGGTAGCCGAATCTCCTGTTCAATTACAGTCAGAACCTATTTCTATCAAAGTAAAAGTTGCCAAAGGTAAACACGATGTGCGCATCATGAATCAAGCCCTTTACGAAGGTGTATGGGAAGATCATACCGTAGCAAACAATTACTCCGTTGATGCCTATTATGATGGTGCGATAAATCTCAAGAAAAAATTGAGCATCAGTTTAGTATTTGATATTGATACCGAAACGGTAGATACCCAAGTGAAATAAATTATTGCTTTTCAAGATATACTTGAATAATAAAACACCTTCCTATATTCGGGAAGGTGTTTTTGGTTTGGTATGATGTCAATGCTAATCTTTCCTTTGTTTTTTGACTATAGTTTCAGGGAAAAAATTATAATGAATATTATTTGATAGATAATACTTGAAATCTTTTATTAGGATAAATCAATATTAAAAAAACAAGTTATTTAGGGTCTGCTGAAAAAGTCTTACATGTCAGTTTTTTCAATAAATTAAAGCGAAATATTAATGCCATGTGCAAGGATTTTAAACTTTTTTGTATAAAAACTTTTCACTAGATAAAAATTAATAATGATTCATTCTTTAATTTTGATCCATACATAATGTGAAATAATGTCCCGTAGGGACTAAATATTTGTAGAAAAAACAACATGGAAATAAACACGCCGACGGTTGCAGCTTCGCTGCAACCGTCGGCGATAATTTTATCTAATTGCATACTCTACAGATATTTATCCCCTACGGAATTTAAAAATATATTTAAATCATTTTTTTAAGATAACTATATTTATAAATTGTACTTCAATTTTATCAACAATTCCAATATTCACTATATCAACAGACTCGAGTGAAACTATTAATTCCTTCAAACATCAATAACAGTTCTTCAACAAAAGCTATTTAATCTTCCGATGAAGATATGTAGTCTTCAGAATGAATAAAATAGTTTTCATCTCAATTAAAAAGTTTGCTAGAATTAAAATTTTGTGTTTCTTATGATTTAATAGATTGTTCTGAAATGAATATTTTCTTTTTCGAAACTTAAAAATGTATTTCAGAAATTGATAAATATATTTCAGAAATTATAAAATATGATTCTGAATTTAAATTATATAATTCTGAAATTAAAAAATATGATTCTGAATTTAAATTATATAATTCTGAAATTAAAAAATATGATTCTGAATTAAAATTATATGATTCTGAAATTATAAAATATGATTCTGATATTATAAAATATGATTCTGATATTATAATAGGTGATTCTGAATCAATAAATGTATTTCCGATATTGTTTAATATAATTCCGAACTTTAAAAATATAATTCTGATTTAAAATTATAGGTTTCTGATGCTTAAATGTTCTTCTTATAATAAAAAGTATTTCTGACGGAAAAAAGTGTTTCTGATATTGTAAAGTAATGCGTTCATTTAATGAGTTTCTATAGTTTTAGTGAAAAATGTTTTTTAAACAATTTAAATGAAACACCCAAATCCAAATGAATAAATAGTTTAATAAACCAAAAAACATCTTCTAGTATATGGGTAAGTTTTTTCAGATTTAATGATGTATAAGGTAAACTTAACTTTGTTTTTTGACTTTAGTTTTAAGATATAAAAAAAGAATAAGGGAATTTATAACTAGAACATTCGATTAATTGTGAGGTAATCAGTTTTGTGGACAGATTTTAAATCTTATTCACAATTAATAAAAACCCCCAACTTTCAGAAAACAAAATTACTATATTTGCACTACAACCCGCCATTATAGCTCAGTTGGTAGAGCAACGCATTCGTAATGCGTAGGTCAGCGGTTCGAGTCCGCTTAATGGCTCTTTGTTGAAATCTGTCCCTGCTTTTGCTAAGAAAGCTTTTTTAAATTAAAAAAATAAATTATGAACGCTTTTGGAATTTGAAATTTAATAATTGGAAATTTAAACCTATGTCTTACCGAATCAAAACTCTTGACACCAACTTCTACATCACAGCTCCCGCACCCGATAGTCCCATCACCGATGAACTTACCGGAGTGCTTTCCTTCCATACGGCTATCCCTATCATCAACGTCTATGAAGACGAAGTGTTGATTAAATCTTTTGTGGTTGAAACGCTGTTGACAAACCCCGATTTATCGGGCCAATTTCTACATTTCTCGGTGAGAATTTTGGCTAATAGTGGTGTCATGATCGATGGAATCATCGCTCCTCGTCCCGATACACATCCCACATGGGAAGATCCGGATTATGAAGCCATTCGTCTTCAGCCTTTTTTCCTCTCAACAGCCGATCCTGCTTTTCCCCAAAGACTCATCGGAAAAGGTCTCTTCGAAAGGGGTTTGCATTATTCGGGAACCATCACTCCCACAGCGGTCAGAAATATCTGCATCTGCGACCATTGTCAAAAAAGTTTCACCCTCCAACACATACATGGTGGGCATTCCGAATTACAATACTTCTACTCCGAAGACAGTCGACAAACACTCCTCGTACATTACACCGATATCCCCAATCTCCCGGTTCATTTGCAATCTGAAATAGATGAAAAATTAATTTCCGAAGTAGAAGCCCAATTGCCTTTACCTACCAATGGAAAAGGAAAATTTCGTTACTACAACGCCTTGCTTTGTCCACATTGCCAAAGCCCTTTCATTGACTTCCCAACCCACAAACACATAAGACCCGTAGAATATTACGGCAATACTTATATCAATGAACCATTTTTTAACTTTAAACTTTAAACTTTAAACTTTTAACTTTTAACTTTTAACTTTTAACTTTAAACTCTCTAACCCATGTTCCATTCATTCACAGCCTATCTACAACAATTTGAACGAGAAGACTTGTGGCATTATCACCTACAAGTTCCCGATGAGGTAGCGCTCGCTTTGAAGTCTGGTGGAACTCGGGTGATATGTACTTTGAATCACACTTATTCCTTTCAATGCGCTGTGATGTCAGCTGGTGAAAAAGGATATTTTATCAATATCAATAAAGAAATTAGGGATCGTTTGCTTTTGAAATTACACGATGAAATAAGGGTTCATTTGATCCCAGATCCCAGTAAGTATGGAATGCCTGTTCCGGAAGTCTTTGCCGAATTGTGGCAACAAGACCCCGAATTTGATGAAGTTTTTCATGCACTTTCACCCGGCAAACAAAGAACGCTGTTGCACTTGATAGGCAAATTCAAATCGGAGGCAAAACAACTCGAGAAATTATTAGTTTTGAGACATTACCTTGTTGGTGTAAATGGCAAATTGGATTTTAAAGAATTGAATGAAGCTTTTAAGAAAGGCGTTAAAGGTTAATTTCCTAAAGATGAGATTTTTTCCCTTATTCAATAAATTCATAATTCTCATCCAGATAGCTATCGGGACTCAATTCTTCATTTCCTATACTTCTCAATAGCTGCTTTAATCTTCTCAATTCTATTCTCAGGATTGGGATGCGTACTCTGAAATTCCGGAACCCTTTGTCCTCCCGAGGCTGCTTTCAATATTTCCATCACTCCTATCATTTCTTCGGGGTTATATCCGGCATCGAGCATGATTTTAACACCTAATTCATCGCTTTCCAATTCGTCATCCCGTCCGTATTTCATGTTGACGATATTACCTATCATAGCTGCCGTTTGAGCCGCACTTTGACTACCATCCGAACCTACCAAAACACCATTTACAATTCCCGACGTGAGGTCTTGTTTGGCAATTCTTTCGGCTGAATGTCTGCCCAATACATGCCCGATTTCATGACCCAATACGCCTGCCAATTGGTCTTCACTCTGCAATTTACGCAACAATCCATACGTGATAAATACTTGACCTCCTGGTAAAGCAAATGCATTGATGGTATTGGGATCACGCAGTAAGTGAAAATCATAACGGTAAGGGGTTTCCTGAGCTACACTGTATTGAACCAAACGTTGTCCTACTTTATCGACTAAATCTTGTAATTCTTGGTCTGGATACAAACCCCCATATTCTTGAGCCATTTGCGGTGCACTTTCAATACCCAAAGCAATTTCCTGCTGAGGCTCCAAAGTGATGTGTTGCTTGCGTCCGGTCCAAGGATTACTTTCCGAATTGGACCAATAACGAACCAATGAAAAAATGATGATTCCTGCTGCTAATATGAGCTTGATGGGAAATCCACCGCTGCGAGATGAATTAAATAATGCCATAATTTTGGGTTTTAGTATTTGCCAAAGTAAAAGTAATGGTTTTCTTCGATATTTCAATAGGTGAAAATAGACTCCTCAGCCACCTTGCTAACCTCAACGTCTTCCTCAAATCGAAACAACAAAAACGGCACTCAATTAAAAAAAAGTTAGTATTTTTACCCAACTACTAAACTAATACTTCATGAATCCACTCATTGAAAGATTACCAACGCACCTCCAAGCTTTTATCGTTCCTCAGGAATACCAGCTCTACAATGCTCAAAACCAAGCAGTATGGCGCTATGTAATGCGTATGAATACTCATTTTCTGAAAGAAAGAGCCCATCATTCATATTTACAGGGTTTGGAACAAACCGGTATTTCTCTCGATCACATTCCGAGCATGGATGAAATGAATGAAAAATTAGCTCAAATTGGTTGGGCCGCTGTAGCAGTAGATGGTTTTATTCCTCCCAATGCTTTTATGGAATTTCAAGCCCATCAAGTATTGGTAATCGCTGCTGATATCCGTACACTCGAACACATAGAATATACACCGGCTCCCGATATCATCCACGAAGCCGCCGGTCATGCACCCATCATTGCCAATCCCGAATATGCCGAATATTTGAGACGATTTGGTGAAATAGGAAGCAAAGCCATTACTTCGGCCTTTGACTATGAAGTGTATGAAGCCATTCGACATTTGTCTATTCTCAAAGAAGATCCTCATTCAAATCCAAATGAAATTGAAAAGGCAGAAGGTAAAGTTTTGGAACTTCAATACAGGGAAACACATCCTTCCGAAATGGCTCAAATCAGAAATCTTCATTGGTGGACGGTTGAATATGGTTTGATTGGAAATATGGACCAACCCAAAATATACGGTGCCGGTTTGCTTTCTTCCATTGGCGAAAGCGAAAGTTGCCTGAAATCCGAAGTGAAAAAGGTTCCCTATAGTATGGAAGCTGCTCTTCAGAATTTTGATATTACCAAACCCCAACCCCAATTATACGTAACCCCCGATTTTGCCCATCTGAGTATGGTCTTGGAAGAGTTTGCCAATACCATGGCACTGCGAAAAGGAGGTTTAAGTGGACTGCAAAAACTCATTGATTCCCGAACACTAGGGACGATAGAACTCTCTACCGGATTGCAAATATCAGGGACATTTACCGATGTGATAAGCAACGAGGATGGTAAAGTATTATATGTGCAAACGACTGGTCCTACCGCATTGGCACATCGGGAAAAAGAATTGATATCTCATGGAATAAACTACCACCGCGAAGGATTTGGTAGCCCTATTGGTAAATTGAAAGGTATTAATCTGGCTATTGAAGATATGTCTCCTTCCGATTTGGAAGCATATGGAATTTACGAGGGAAAAACAGTTCAATTGGCATTTGAAGGAGGCGTAAAAGTCTCCGGAAATATCATCACCGGAATTCGCAATTTGCAAGGCAAGATTCTCTTGATATCATTTGAACATTGCACCGTAACCTATCGCGACCAAGTTTTATTCCAACCCGAATGGGGTATTTATGATATGGCTGTGGGTAAAAAAGTATGTGCAGCTTTTGCCGGTCCCGCCGATGTGCATTCATTTGTGTCCCATGGAAACGTTCCGATTGAAAAAACCAACCGCATCAAATATACCGATAGCGAAAAACGTTTGCAAGATCTTTATGCGCAAGTGAGAAACTTACGCGAAAGTCAATCGGTAACAATACATAAATTGAAAGAAATTTTTCAGGAATGTGTACAAGAATATCCCGATGATTGGTTGCTGATTCTTGAAATAGCCGAAATAGCACCGCTTTCACAATGGAGAGATCAAATATTACAACACCTCGACACCTTAAAAACCGATGCTGCAAAAACTAAATTAATTATAAACGGTTTAAAACTCTTGGCAAATGCACATAATACACTTGCCAAAAGTGATGTAACGGGTTAAAAACCCATATAACCATACGGATTAAATCCTCCCGGTTTGATAATGCTGTAATTGGCTCGGTTTGAATCACCGCCAAATGTTGAATCTATAATTTCCTGATACATTTCGGGTAGTTCCTTTTCGTCCAAAATGGATTTATCTTCCAATGATACATAAGCCAATGGATTGATTTTGGAATCTTTACTTACAAAAGCCACAGTGAGCAATTCTTTCTCTTCAGCTTCATCTTCTTTTACTTTTCGTATCACTTGGTAAAAGTAAAAAGTCACTTCCTTTTGATTTCTTTGAACAACTTCTTTTTTCAACAAATGGATAGAATCTTTCTCCTCCAAATTGTTGAGGTGATACAAAGCCGAAACCGATATTTCATCATCACTCACATTGAGTTTGGCTTGCTCATCTTGATTCAAAAGCAATAAAGCTGTCATAAAACGAGTTTCTGGATCTGATAGTGATTGTTCAATAACTGCTTGATTACTAATTTTATTGACTACATCCAATCGGTTGATTTCCATTGTCAGCTCAGGAATATTCAAGGCTCTGGATTTTTTGACTAAATCTTTGAGAACATCATCCTGTGGGAAATAATACAAAATATTGATATAAGTAATCAAGTCACTCACAGGTGCTTTATCATCGTAATAGTCATTTTCTTCTTCTTCATCTTTTGCATCATCTTTTTCTTTCCAACTCACAATGCGTTTGAGTTCCAATTTGGCATGAGTCAATAGATTTTTCCTTTGAGGTTCCAGTTTTTTGACCTGTATTTTACCTTCGTCCAAAACATTTAAACAAAGTGAAAGAATAGGGGATTTGTATTCTTCTGTTTGGTAATAATCAAACACATTAGGAAACAAATATTTGGCATTTTCCAAATCCGTTGTAAATTGATTAAATAACCAATTAATTTCATAGGGCTCATCCGGAATCGGTAAGTCGTATGCCATTAATTCGGATATTTTCTCATAAGCCGCTTTTGATTTCTGATGTGATAATGCTGTTAGAATTTCCAATTGGACTGAAGATTCAGTATCTTCTTTTTTGTATAATGCTTCCAAATATGGAATGACCCTTTTGTCTTCCATAGCACCTATCGCACTGATAAGTGTTTCTTTGGCATCAATTTCAGAATCTTTAAATTCATATGTTTCAATGAAATTTTTAACCTTTTCAAAATCATCTTTGGTCAATTCCAGTTGATGTACCGAATTCAAAGCCGAGAACCTAATGGTGTCTTTGTCACTCATCGCATCTTCCAAAAAGGACGAAAACCTAGATTCAAATGGATTTTTATAACTTTCCAATGAAGGTTTGAATGTGCTGAAAACCTTTTCTATAAAAGGATCGTTTCTTTGGTAATTTTTAGGGACTAAAGAACTTAAGATATAATAGGAATCGCCCTTGAAAATAGCTTTGTATTGAATGGCTTGATCTGAACTAGGAACAATGGCTGTTGCTTCAAAAATATGTTCATTGCGAACTTCATCATACGATTCTTTTTCGTTGAGAAGTTCCCATTTTACTTCTTTTTCCTTCATGAGGTCATTCCAAGTCGAGGCTTTGAGCCCTTTCTTCTCAACAAAGAAATCATCGTATCCATACCCTTCATCAAAATACTCATATTCGTAATCTTCTGTATAATCGTCAATGCCATAATCTTTGGTAAAACCCTTTTTAAATGCTACCTTGACCGAGTCCAAATGGGTATAATGATCGTATTTCCCCAATTTGTAGTATTCAACCTCAACGGTTTGTCCGGTAGCCGATAAAATGCTATAATATTTATTCTTGGGTAAATTGATGTTTTTGGTGTCCAATGTCGTTCTATCTACATTGAAAAATAAACCTTGATTTATTTTTTTAGGAATTTCTACCGAGAAGTAAGATAAAGTATCTTGAAGTACTTCTAAATCCATTTGATATACAAAAGGCTGCATCTGGAAAGAATTAAAAAACCGATTGGTGTGTTCCTCTGTGGCATTGACACTTCCCATCAGATAGTATTTATTCCCATGAATAACCGATTTTAATTGTACTTTTTTGCCATTCACTTCCGACTGTGAAGTGAAATATTTTGGGTCTTCATTGAAATGGGTTTGAAGTGTATCAGCTTTGTGTTGTAATAAAAATTCATAGTGAATTTGTTTGTTTTCAAATGCCGTATTTTCCAAAGTTTCCAAATCATTCAATGTTTTTTCATGCAAGAAAAAGTAGGATTGATTCGTATTTAGATAACCTTGCAATTCAATATCATTGATTTTGTTTACAAAATCACCCTTTACAAAATGATAAACAGGAAGTTCGACAGAAAATCCTTGATGTTGAGGTTTAAAGGTTTCCCACTGCTCAGAAAATGCTTTGATTTCAATGGGATCAAATACATCGGCTTCATATTTTCGGACGTATTCTCCTACACCAGTCATGGAAATACTGATGATTTCCAATGGTGTAATGTAAAATTTATACCTTTGACTATTCCCCGATTTGCGTTTGTTCTTGATATCATAGCCTTTGTAACTGCTGGTTTCAAAATACTTCTTCTCAATAATATCTCCCGGAATATTTTCAAAAAACAAACTGTCTAAAGATTCAGGATTAAAAGTGGTAGCTTCCTTTTTCAAGAAATAATTGAGAGGCAATCTTTTGATAGTGATGACTCCACCATTGATGTAATCGGGAGAACCCAAATGATCAGCATCTTCTTCAATAAACTTATTCAAAGGCATTTTTACCATGCCATCGGCTGTTGAACCCATTTTAAATTGTGGATTCGGAAAATAGGTTTCAATGTCCTTTTGTTTGTTTTTACCGGTTTCAGTAAATACGTCAAAAATAGGTGTAAGTGTATAGCCTTTTTCAATGAGCATATTAATAATACCTTTGTTTCCGGCCAAATGGGCAGCTCCAACAGCTGCAAACAAACTGCCTTGCCTGACCAATGAATCGATACTATGGGTCATGATTCTGTTGCGATGAACAATCATGGCATCATGTGCCTTTTCTGACATCATCAATTTGTTGATCGAATCCAACATAACAATGTCTTTCTCACGGTAAAAATCTTTTAATAAATCAAATGGATTCTTGTCCTTGATGATTTTTTGAATGATAAGTAAATTCTCGGGTTCGGGACGCGCACTTTCATCGTCAATTTTCAACAAAGGAATGATAGATTCCATGATATTCTCCAAACCAACCGTTTTCTTGTTGTATTTCTTTCCGGTTTGAAAAATAAATGTATCCAATACGGTATCCTCAGAATAATCGGCATTATATCCATCTACTCCCGAAAGTAAGTTTTGAAAATAATTGTAATTGCTGTAAAAAAGGGATAGCAAATCTTCTTTGGGTAATGGAGTCAAATAAAACTTACTGTAAAACATGAAAGGAGTATTCGCCTCACTCTGATTGATTAAATCATTCAATTCTCCCCAAGTTTCCGGATCACTTTCGTTGGCAACCATATCGGCTTCCAACAAATGTTTGAAAAATGAATCAGACAAATGATAGGAAACTTTGTCTGTGACATGCATAGAACCATATAAGTAGGATTTCTTTTCAATTCCGTTTCCGGAAATCTCCCAAAGAAGACTTTTTTGAGTTTGACTGTAAATTGAAAGGGATACCAAAAACGACAATAAAGCAAATAACTTTTTCAAAATAATGAGATATTAGAATTTCAACAAAAATAATTATTTTATTGAATCTACCTATTTTAAAAATAAGGTGGATTCTAAAAATTAGTCGATAGTTATTTTTTATAAGATTTTGGATAGATTTTTCTTGTTTTTAATATCTAATAGTAAACTATTTGATATAAAAAATGAGGAAAAGATGCCAAAATATTTAAAAAAGAACATCGATTAAAAATACTAAAAAATAATAATAATTTATAGAACCCACCTTAAGTATTGTTTTTTTGAATTATGTAACATGTGTTACTTAATATAAGGTAATTTCTGCTTTTATTTGTGCTCTAAAAACTATTTTCAAACCTAAAAATTTAAATCATGAGCTTTTTTGATCTTTTTGGAGGTGGCGGTGCCAATAACCAAGTAAAAGAATACAAAGATAAAGGAGCAGTCATTATCGATGTAAGAACACCTATGGAGTTTGAAGATGGACACGTTCCGGGTTCTATTTTAATTACCTTAGATTCGATTCCTGAAAGTGTAGAACGTATCAAAGCCATGAACAAACCGGTTATATTGGTTTGTCGTTCTGGTGCCAGAGCAGGTTCGGCTCAAGCTTATTTAAAGAGATTTGGAATAGATGTGATTAATGCTGGCCCATGGCAAGCAGCTCTTTAAAGAGTCTTTTAACGAGAATCAAGATTTTTTGTATATATATTTAGTTAGTAGTAAAACGGAAAGAAAGCAGCTTTGCATACTTTCCGTTTTTTTTTACTGATTTTGCAATTTATTTCAACCCAACCATCCATCTCGATCCAAACTCCTGTATTGTATAGCCTCAGAAATGTGATGTGGTTCAATAGATTCAGATGCTTCCAAATCGGCTATGGTACGGGCTACTTTCAAAATGCGGTCAAAAGCCCGAGCCGATAAATTGAGCCGCTCCATAGCGGTTTTCAAAAGCTGCATTGATACTTCATTAAGCACACAATATTTCCTGATTTGCTTGACTCCCATTTGAGCATTGTAATGCATTTTGTCTTCTTCGAGCCGTAAGGTCTGAAATTGACGCGCCTTGATTACTCGCCCCCGAATGATTTTACTACTTTCCCCTTTGCGGTCTTCCGATAATTTTTCAAATGGAACCGGTGTTACTTCGATATGAATGTCAATTCGGTCGAGTAGTGGACCGGAAATTTTACTCAAGTAACGTTGCATTTCTTGTGGTGTGGAAGTCATGGGACTGTTGGGATCGTTAAAATACCCACTCGGACTTGGATTCATACTGGCAACCAACATAAACGAAGATGGATAAGTAATGGTAAATCGAGCCCTAGATATGGTCACTTCTCTATCTTCCAAAGGTTGTCGCATTACCTCCAAAACAGTTCGTTTGAATTCGGGTAATTCGTCCAAAAACAAAACGCCATTGTGTGCCAAGGAAATCTCTCCGGGTTGTGGGAAAGTTCCTCCACCTACCAATGCCACATCCGATATGGTATGATGCGGACTTCTAAAAGGTCTTTGGTGCATCAATCCCGTATGTTCTTTAAGGCGACCTACAACAGAGTGAATTTTGGTGGTTTCCAAGGCCTCCGAAAGTGTCATAGGCGGTAGGATGGAAGGCAATCTTTTGGCCAACATGGTTTTGCCACTACCCGGCGGACCAATCAGAATGATATTATGTCCGCCTGCTGCTGCAATTTCCATACAACGTTTGATGGTTTCCTGTCCTTTGACATCGGCAAAATCATTTTCGGGATTTTCTAGATGTTCGTGAAATTCTTTTCGGGTATCGATGATGGTTCGCTCCAGTGGGATATCTTTGTTGAAAAAATCAATGACTTGTTTGATGTTTTCAACGCCATATACCTCAAGTTGATCTACGATTGCGGCTTCCTTTACATTTTGTTGGGGTAATATAAAACCTTTATAACCTTCTTCTCTAGCTTTGATAGCAATAGGTAATGCTCCTTTAATAGGTTGTAAATTTCCATCCAAAGACAACTCGCCCATGATGATATACCGATCAATATCATCGGCTTTGATTTGACCACTGGCTACCAGTATTCCAATAGCCAAAGTGAGGTCATAGGCACTGCCTTCCTTCCGCAAATCTGCAGGCGACATGTTGATGATGATTTTTTTAACCGGAATTTTTAACCCATTGTTTTGCAATGCCGCTGCAATTCGAAAATTACTTTCCTTAATCGCATTGTCGGGTAAACCAACCAAATGATAACCCACACCACTGTCAATGTTTACTTCAACGGTAATAGTTTGTGCTTCAACGCCAAATACGGCGCTTCCATAGATTTTTGTCAACATCTTTTTCAATTATTTTTTCGAGGATAAAAATACTAAAAAAATAATATCAACCTAAGATGTAACCCATTTCTTTTTTTAGAAATCGATTTTCATTTAAGTTTTGATGATCTGTTAAATGAGTATGTTGAGTCCCGATAGACCTGAAACGCAGAAGGCATGGTATCGGGATGAGTTATTGAGTTTTCTGATATATCGAATTCAGGTTAATAGAATTGTTGTTTAATAATCTATTTGTTTTTACACCATTACAACTTCTTCAACAATCGACGTGCTTTTTTGCCTTCTGAAGATGCGGTATTGATTTGTTTGAGGTATGACTCACAAGTTTTGTAATCTTTTTCTTTCAATGAGGTCAGTGCCAAATACCAATAAGCAGTGTTCTTAAATAATTCATTTTTTTCTAAGTCTTTGAATACTTTTTGGGCTTCCATCAAATGGTTGTTTTCCAACAAACTTATGCCGTAATACAATTGGACTTCCGCATTATCGGGTTCTTTTTGCAACCAATCCTTTAATAAAGTTTCAGCTTGTTTGTAATTTCCTTGATTGAAGGAATTTTGGGCCTCAATTTCTGTAGTTTGATTTGCTCCTCTAACCGTCAATTCCATAGTTGCATGTTGTGCAAAATCCACATAAGTAGGTTGTCCGTCTTTAAAAATAAATAAACCGATTAATAAGAGAATACTGGCGGCAGCCATCCAAACTTTATTTCGATTGAAAAACTGAATCACAACCGGTTTTTTTGTTTTTTCTAAAAGGGTTTCATTCCCAATTTGTCGAAGAGTTTGCTTGAGTTGCGCTGTTTGTTCCTTATTTTGTTTGTGAAATCGCAAATGTTGATCTACTGATTGATAGAGACTGAAAGCTTCAGCCCATTCAGGATCATCTACTATTTTTTGATCCAAATCCGATTGTTCGCTTTCATTCAATTCTCCTTGAAGAAAGCGTTCAAATAATTCGTAAGTTTCGTTGGTCAACATGGTTTAGTTTTTTAGAGATTGATATTCCGGATGTGCCTGAATCATTTGAGTCAGTTTTCCCATACATTCCGATTTCTTTTTGCGCACATACGCATAAGATAATTGCATGATTCGGGCAACTTCCTCCAAAGATTTGATGACCAGTGTTTTTTCCAATAATTCCTTACATGCCGAACTCATTTTATCAAACATACTTTGATACAAACCCGATTGGCGCTCATATTTTTCAGTTTCCTGAACCATAGATTCACTGTCATCGAGTATAGATACATTTTCATCCAGATTTGTTACCTTACTATGCGAATATTTCTGAATTTCGTTGAGCCAACGCCGTTTACATAATAAAAAGAAATAAGCATCAAAAGGTGCAGTCAATACCAATCCTTTCTCTTTTGCCTGATGATAAATCGTTACCAATACTTCCTGAATGATATCTTGTGCTCTTTCTCTATCCCCATTATTCTTTACAATGAATGAAATTACTTTACCCGAAAACTTTTGATATAGTTCCCGCAATACCTTGCTGTCATTGTGCAGCAAAGCCGTAATATATTTTTGATCGGGATGTGTGGTGTTGTACATATTTATATAGGTAGTTTTTTGATTGAGCCAAAGTACATAAAAATTTGAATGTAGAATTGATGAGTTTTTAAATCCCTTTTAATGCTTCATTGTTAAATAGTTTTACCTCTATTCTTATTTGTGGATGTTTTTATTTAAATTTAAAATACTTAAAATCAGCAAGGTAAAAATTATTTACATTTTTTTTCACTTCCATAGGTAACAATGTTTGTCGCGTTTTGATATAGTGATGTAAACAAATTACAAATGACATTTCAAACATAACTAAAAACTTTTTTAAAATGAAAACAAATCAAAACTCAGTAAACGGTCTTAACAAAATATTGTTTGTTAACTTTTCGAAATTTGCGCTTGGTCTTACTTTATGTGTTGGACTTACTTTAACTTCTTGCAAAAAAGAGAACGACTCAATTTCTCCTGATGGAGCTGCTTTAACCGAATTTTTTGAAACCAACCGAAGTGAATCACTTCAAACATTTTCCTTAAACGCAACGACTGGTGGCGTCATTATAGGTAGCGAAGGAACTAAAGTGACTTTTCAACCCAATTCAATTGGATTCAACGGAAATCCTGTAACCGGAAATGTTACCATTCAATTAATCGAACTTTATGACAGATCAGGTATGTTGACTTTGAATATGCCTACATCAGGGATTAAACCCAATGGAGATCATGAAGTACTCAAATCGGGAGGCGAATATTTCCTCAATGCCGTCCAAGGAAGCAACCAATTAGAATTATTGATTCCGGCGGAAATTCAAAGTAGAGGTGTCAATCCAGCTGAATTTGAAAATTTCCAAATATTCCGTGCCGGTGATGACATCGACGCTACCGATCTTTGGGTAGAAGCCGACGAAGATGGTGATGGTGAAAATGATGATGCACAAGCACGTGATGGACAAGGTACTGCTACTGGTGGACCAGCTATGTACAATGTATTTAATACAAGTGCTTTTGGATGGACAAATCTAGATCGTTGGTACAATTACGCCGGAACTACTACCCAACTTTACGTAGATGTTCCTGAAGGTTTTGATGGCGACAATTGTTCGGTTTATCTAACCTATGATGGCGAACCTACAGCCTTAGCTAGAATGGATATTTATGATGAAGATGAGGAATTGTTCACAGAACATTACGGAAGAATTCCGGTCGGACAAGGTGTTCATTTTATCTTGGTCGCAGAAATTGATGGCGTACTTCATTATACCATTCAAGCAGCAACGATATCAGTCAATCATGTTGAAGTGATGGCTTCACCACAACCCACAACTCAAGCTCAATTGGAAGTTTTAATCGACGCTTTACCCTAATCTACTACTAATCTAAATAGGAATTCAGCTCTGCAAAGAGCTGAATTTTTTATTATAAAAAATAATAATTTCTAATTTCTAATTTCTAATGTATAAAAAGAAAATAAATTTAACGCTTATTATTTTGTTTGACTGACTTCATTTACTTTGAAAAGATCACTAGGTTTTGCGTTCAATTCATTTTTAAATAATAAGGAACCCAATATTATAAAAGCAATAAAAGCTAATGTACCCAATACCTGTTTTAAGGATATTTTTTGAATGTCATGTTTGGCTTTTACATCACATATTTCACCGGGACAGTATTGCGTTTTTTCTTTATAAAACAATTGATACATTTTGCAACCAATACAAATACCAAAGGCAGATTCAAAAAACATTAAAATCAAACAAATTAAACATACCAATCCGGTAATAATACTATACGTGTTGAAAACTACCATCAAGATAAACATTGCCGCAGCCAAGACCAAACCTATGTACCAAGCAAATTTCTTTTGTATGGCTCCTACATATTCCGGATTTTGATTGCGTACGATAAAACGACCCAAAATGAGAAGAGGAGAAAATTTAGGACCAATGAACAACCGAATCGAAAAATCAATCAAAAAAACGATGATGACATATTTGATGGGTACAAAATTCCCTTGGTTGATAATCAACATCAAAGAAATAAATGTTGCTAAAAACATGATGCCGGCAGCAGCCCGTATTTCTCTTTCATTTAATACAGGAATTTCGTAACCTTTTACAAGCTCTCCAAATACTTTCATTTGAGTTGGTTTTTAAATTTGTTAATAGGTGTTAGTATCCTAATTGCAACATATGTTACAAAATTGAAATTCCAAATTTCATCCCGTCCCGATAGCTATCGGGACCCAATAACCAAATTCTATTGACAATCACAGTATTAATAAAAAAAATGATAACTTTGTCCAACTACTAACTATTATACAGATGAATAATTCCAAATATTTTTTCCAATTTCTTGGAATATTATACTTTTTTTTAGCAGGAAGTAACAATATTCAAGCACAGGTTGCTATCGATACTCTTTCGCGTTTCGCTGAAATCAATTTAGATGTTCAAAAGAATCAAGTCGTCTTTCATGCCGATACACCTGCCTTAAGTCAAATTGCGGGTGCTCCGGAAGCTTTTTACACTTATTTTTGGGAATTTGGAGACGGTCATTACAGTTTTGAAGAACAACCTACACACACTTATGCTCAATCGGGTGATTATAATGTGCGATTGGTGGCTACCAATAATTATGACGATGGCAAACCACCAATCTCCCGACCTAAGCCGACTTCAATTTCAGAAATATCTGAAAGCAATGTTGTAGCCGATGAAAATGCCCAATTATTGACAGAACACAATGCCTTTAGATTACTTAAAAACCGCGAACCCATGCCCAACGAAACGATGGAAATGGTACTCAGCTATGTCAATGATAAACCTTACGCTACCGACGGAAGAATTTATTTATTTTTCAATGACCAACAGTTTGAAAAAAACAATTTCGATTTGCCCGAAATTCGAATGTATTACGGTGAATACGCTTCGTCTGATTCGTTTAAAGAGTTGGCTCATCATTCTATCTCCCAAAACGATTTTATTCTTTCCACCGGTTGGGAACCTTCAGAAATTGGATTAGAAAAAATTCCTGATTCATTGCTGAAACAAAATTTGCAAGAAACTTTAACACGCGCTTATGAAGAATATCGAAATGTAAAAGTGATAGATTACGATCAAATGCCTTCAGGACAAACTCGAAACATCTTTTTCACTTTCAAAACTACTCCTGAAATGTTAAAAGATACCAGTGCCATCTTGACTGTGAAAAGTGTGTGGATACCGGAACGTACCTATGATATACATCAAGTTCGTACCATGGAAATGGAAATTGTGACCTCACATGATCCTAATAAAATGGCTGTTTACAATGCTCGTCTCAACTACAGAATGGTCAGAGGCAAAGAGATGAAATACAAAATCCGATTTCAAAACAACGGTGAAGGTCCAGCCAAAACCATACGCCTCGATACGGAAGTTCCTGAAATATTTGACAAAAAATCCTTGAAAATTATTGATACTTATCCCAAAGTTCCTATCTGTCCCGATGGACAAGATGTAAATTTTTCTTGCATTGATACCTTGTTTTATCGAGATAAAATATCTTTTGTTTTTAAAAACATTTATTTACCCGGATCTCAACAAAAAGGAGTGCAAGAAAGGGATTCAACCAAGGGATTTGTCAAATACAGCCTTGCTTTTGGGAAAGATTTTCACAAAATCAAAACCCGTAGTCAAACAGCCATTATATTTGATAAAAACGAACCTATTATTACCAATACAGCTACTACGAGATTCAAACCGGGTTTTTCTCCAGGAATAAGAATGGGGTATAATTATACTTTTCCAAAGGAATCCAAAACCAATAGAACTGTCACAGAAGATGGATTAATTTATACCATTGATCAAGTTGGAACAAAGGAAACCTCTCGTGGATTTTTTATGGGAGCGACCTATTCGCCCTACAAAGCCTATAAAAAGTATTTTCAAACCGAACTTTATTTGGAAAGGCAATTTTCCAATTCAGATGCTCAATTTGAGTTTTTACTGAACAGCGCTACTGGAAATGTTTTTTGGTTGCAACGAACAGAATCCATGCATATTGAGCAAACCAACCTACAATTTGTTCCGGCTTCATTTAGATATAATTTAAACTCCGTTTTTGGAGTAGGAGTAGGAGTTATAACCCATTTTAGATGGAGCGGGACAATCACAGACCAATTGGAGAAACGATATTTTCAATACAATTCTGCAAATCCAGACGAACTCGGAACTGAAATTCCCGATTTTTATTCAAATATGGAAAGAAAAACAGCATTGGGATTTCATTGGGAAGATGCAGCTCCATTTGTTGATATAACCGGAGGAATTTCAAGAATTGGTCCGAGTGCCGGAATTCGCTATTTGTATCCCATCAAAAATCAAAGAAGTATCCTACAATTTTATGCCATTTGGAAGTTTTAAAATAAAGAGAAATACATTTAAAGTGCTGTTTTTTATGCTGTTGACATCATGTTTGTCATACAGTCAGGATTCCTTAAACTATTATAACACCAAAATTTCTAAGTTATATGCTCAAGGAAATAAAAGTCAAAGTGATGTTGTATTTCAGCAAAAAAGTAGCTATTTGAAAAGACAAAATAATGCTGAAGAATATCTCTATGCTTGGTGGGAATATTTTATGCTTGAACCTGTAGAAGAAAGACTTTATTTACTTAAAAATGCGCTGAAATCAACTTGGCGTCCCGAAAAAAATGAAGCTGAAAAAGTGGCCAAACTCCATGTGATGATCAACCTAGCGTACCATCAAAAGAGTTTTGGAAACATCTACCAATCTATCCAATCGTATGAAAAGGCAATGTACTTTTTCGACCAAAATCATATTAATAACTATGATATTATAGATTATGCACTGAAACCTTTGGCCAATAATTGCACCCGAATTGGGGATTATGACCGTGCTGAAGAGTTGCTCGTCAAAACTTTAAAATTAACAGAACTTCCTGAAAACAAAACCAAAAGAGCCGGTTCGGTTCTCAATTTATCTATTTTTTATAACAGTGTTGGAAAGTATAAAGAAGCCATTTTATTACTCCAAGACGAGTTGAAAAATCCAAAACTATCAAACTATCAGCAAGCAGGTTTAAACAGTGAATTATCCCGAAATTATTTGGATGAAAATCAAACAACAGAAGCTCGAAAATTTGCCGAATTTTCCAATTCACTCTTAAAATCTGAATCCAAAAATACTACAGCCAAACCCATTTTGTTGAGAAATGAATTGACTTTGGGTAAGATTTATGCCGATGAAAAGCAATTTGACAAATCACTTATACATTACGATATTGCCTTGAAAAGTGCCTTGGAGCTCTATGGTAGATATAATCGAGAAACTTCAAAAATTTTTGTGTTAAAGGCTCAAGTATTTCATGCAAAGAAAGATTTACAGGCAGCATTGCAAAACCTTCAAAAAGCTCTTACCGGATTGTTGCCTTCCTTTAATCCAATTTCCATTCACACGCTTCCCTCACTCGAAATGCTCTATCCGGAAAATACTTTTCTCGATATATTTGATTTATTTTCCCAAATTCAAAATGAAAAAGGAAACCACGAGCTTGCAATACAAGCTTTGGAATTGACTTTTCAAACCAATGAACAATTGCGTTTTACCTATGCTTTTCAAAACTCCAAATTATTATTGCAAAGCCAAAATTCCAAACGAACAGAACAGTATTTAGACGCCTGTTATAAACTATATGAGCAAACTCAAAATGCCATTTGGGTTGAAAAAGCCTTTTTTATGGTAGAGAGGAATAAAGCAAGTGTTTTAGCGGATGAATTGAGTTCAAAATTTCAAAAAAGCATTTACGCCCATGATACCTTGATCAGAAGAGAAAGAGAATTACAGCTATTAAAAGCAGAACTCAATACCGAATTAGCACTATTAGGCCCCAATACTTTACCCGAAAATAAAAAGAAAAAAGAAGCATTATTGATTCAGTCTGAAAAATTGAGTAGAGAATGGATTGTAATTCAAAATCAAATTGGAGAAAAATATCCCGATGTTGCAACTAGAAAATCTCTTGATTGGAATATACAATCCATTCAAAAATCTATTTTGAAAAACAACAGCCAATTGATAGAATTTTTTGTTGGTTCAGAAGTTACTTATGTTTTTTCACTTTCCAAAAGTCAAACCTTGCATTTTAGAAAATTGCTCAACACAAGTTACGAAAATGAGTTAGTCCAATATTTAGCATATTACCAACCTGAAAACAATGGCAAGATGCAAATTGATTTTACCCATTTTAATGAGTTGGCCTATACATTATACAAAGTTTTTTTGGCTGAAGAATTGAAATCGAGTTCCTTTCAAAACATCCTACTCATTCCCGACGATATACTATCCTATCTTCCTTTTGAAGCTTTATGGACGCAAAACACATCGAATTCCAAACATTTGTACCCTTATTTAATCTTTGAGAAGAATATTTCTTATGCTTATTCGGTGGGACTTTTATGGCAACCAAATACAACCCAAAACAACCACTACAAATCTAAAGATGCAGTAGGATTTTTTCCGATTTTTGATCAAAACCAACGTGGATTTTCTGAACTCAAATTTTCAATGAAAGAATCCGAATTGATTTCCAAAAATCAGACTTTCAAAATTTTCACAAAGCAAGAAGCAACCAAAACCCATTTTATTCAACATGCTTCTCAATATCCCATCGTACATGTATCCACACATGCACAATCTGAACGGGATAGCTTGCCAGCTTCCATTTCTTTTTATGACGAAACATTGTATCTGACCGAGATTTACGGATATCAATTTCCTATTGATATTTTGGTTTTGAGTAGTTGCGAAACCGGTATCGGACACATCAGTGATGGAGAAGGTGTCATGAGTTTGGCAAGAGGATTTTCTTATGCAGGTGTGAAAAAACTTGTCGTTTCACTCTGGGAAATAAACGATCAATCCACTGCCTTATTGATGGGAGATTTTTATCAAAATTTGAATCAAAATCAAAATGTTTCCGAAGCACTTCATCAAGCCAAAATCAATTACCTCAACAATCCCGACATACCGGATTATAAGAAAACACCCCACTATTGGGCAGGATTAATTAGTATTACAAATCAAATGGAAAATCCTAATCATAATTTCTTTCCATTGTATGGACTGATTTTTATCTTTGGTTTAGGTAGTGTTTTTGTTTTGTATCTCTTTTACAAAATGATTATTAATTAGATACTAAATAAATTTTGAATGTTCGAATAGCGTATATTTGTACTTCCCTTAACCCAAAAACAATTAAATTATGTTAGCATCCATTATCATCGGAACCCTACTGATTTTAGTAGCATTTTTCTTTCAAAAAACTCCTAACCCCTTTTCTAAGTTTTCAATTTATTTAATTTATGCAGGTGTTTTTATCATTTTTATAGGCATATTTTCTGCCATGTTTGTGCAAGTAAATCCCGGAAAAGTAGGTGTAAAATCTCTTTTCGGAAAAGTTCAAAAAGGCGTTTTACCAAGTGGTTTACACCTCATCAATCCTTTAATGGACATAACTATATTTGATGTGCAAACGCATAATTACACCATGTCTGCGGTTCATGATGAAGGTGATAAAGGTGGAGATGATGCCATCAGAGTTTTGTCCAATGACGGTTTGGAAGTGGTTATTGATTTGACCGTATTATACAGAATTATTCCTGAACAAGCGCCAACTATTTATCAAACCATTGGAGAAAATTACAATGACAAAATTGTGCGACCAATAACTCGTACACGTATTCGTGATAATGCTGTTTTTTACGATGCAATTTCATTGTATTCCACCAAAAGAGATGAATTTCAACAGAGAATATTCAAAACGATTGAGGCTGATTTTAAAACTCGCGGATTGGTTTTAGAACAGCTATTAATCAGAAATATCAATCTGCCTGCATCAGTCAAGGCAACTATAGAAAGTAAAATTAATGCCGAACAAGACGCCCAAAAAATGGTATTTGTTCTCCAAAAAGAAAAACAAGAAGCCGAACGTAAAAGAGTGGAAGCCCAAGGTATCGCCGATTATCAAAGAATCATTACCAGTACTTTAACCGACAAACAATTACAATATGAAATGATCAAAGCTCAAAAAGAAATTGCCACTTCTTCCAATGCTAAGGTTATCATCATGAATGGAAAAAATACACCGCTTATTTTGTCAGATAAGTAAAGTCATCGGATAACTAAAGTGCATCTGATTTCTATCTTAAAAAAGGTCATAAGATATTTTACTATCCTATGACCTTTCCTTTTATATTGTATGATAAAAGTTCATCCAACGATTATTTGCTATAAATTATCTATAACCTTATCTTTGGGATACTTCACCTTATAACTCACCCTGATTTTTCTGGTTTCATTGGGTTTTAGATTGAGATCCCAAGTGAGAATACCGGTTTCAGTATTGATTTTGGCTTTGTCACTTTCCAATAACTCGATTTCAATGTCTTTATCAGTACTCAATGGATATTGATCCTTGAGTAATAAAAACACATCTTCTTTTTTGTTATTACGAACTGTAATATCAAATGTAAAAGTTTGCTCTTTAAAAGCCGATAAAAATTTAGTTCCCGATTTATCTGCCACCTTTTCTCGTTTGATGGAAATCTTTTTATCTCTACCCATACTGAGGTTAAGCGTATCGGAAGTTTGGTTTGGATTGATAACAGTTTTACCTACATACATACCTTCAAAAATGATATTGGCTTCACCTGTTAATAAATTGTATTTAGAATAATCACTGATTTCAGCCAATAAAAACGCTTCTTTTTCCACTCGTGGTACTGCATAATATTTGTAAGTAGCCGGTAATTTGATTTCTTTTAAAGCCACACTATGCGCTTTACTGTTGGAAAGAATATCATAAGGAATATCTATTTCGAATGTAATATTAAGCTGATTTTCTGAAATTTTGGTATAATCAGATATGCCATCATAGGCTACTTCTTCATTGCTTTCCTGAGTTGTAACACTTATTCCGGAAACCTTGCTCTGAAGAACATTAGACATCAACATTTGATCAGTATACCCATAATAATTAGGATTACCATATCTCAAAAACCAAGCATTCAAGATAGGTGCTTGATTGTTTTGGTTGGGATTGCCACTAGAAAGGGTCAATTTCACTTTTTTCCAATCGATTCCGGTATTTTGAACCACTTTGGCTTTGTACATCATATTGATGGGTGCAGTTACACTTTCGGCTCTAAGGTCATAGAATGGTGACCAAGAGGCATTGGAAGTCAAATAATTAATATCAAAATTGATTAAACCGGCAGTTTCATTCATCACTTGTAAGATGAGTTTGCCATTGGAAGTTTTTTCTTCTTTTTCAGTATTGATTTGCAGTTTGGCATTCAATCGACTTAAGGTAGCATTCCACTTATTTTCTCTTTCGTAAATGTTGTTGAGTGCATTGTTTAGATCGGTGCGTTTGGCATTGTAATAATCGACCAATTTCATGAGTTCGATAACGCTAAGTCCGGTATTGGTTCCTGCTACTTCTTGGTTTTTATCGAGTAATTCAATGGTTTTGGTATGAGATGTTCGGTCCACGATGATTCTGCTCAATTCTTTTCTAACCAGTTCAATGCTATCTTTTACTTTTTTGATTTCAGGCGAATTTTCGTCGATTTCGTATTCAGAAAGATAGTTTTGAGTAAACTGAACCGATAGCACAGTTACTGTAGAAGGCGCTCCGATTTGTACCGTATTTTCATTGAGGTAATCGGCTACATTTTTTACGACAATTTCACTGGTTCCTACCGGAAGTGTAACACTTGCTGTTTGACTCAATTCTGCACCGTTGAAATACACTGTTGCGGCATTAACTTTGGCTGTGGTGAAAACGGGTTTTTGTGCCCATATTTGAATCGAACCACATAAGACGAATAAGAGAATGAATTTTTTCATTGGATTTGTAAATTAATTGCATCAGCAAATTTACAACATTAGTCAAGTGTTCCAACTTAAAATGAGTGAAACACGTATCCTAATGAGCCAACAGTACGATGGTAAAAAAAAAACCACAACTTAAAAAGGTTGTGGTTTTATATGACTTAGTAATCTATTTTTTACAATTGCAATTCTCCAATATTAGAAGCTTCTCTCAAAGCACCATATATGGTATTGCCATCTTTACGCATAGCTTTTTCCAATTGCAAACGGGTTGGTTCGTATGAGTTGATTTGTACAGGTGCTGTACGTTTTCCCAATTGGATAGCATACACTCCAATTCTCCCCACTACGCCT
This sequence comes from Flavobacteriaceae bacterium, assembly GCA_020854235.1. Taxonomy (GTDB): domain Bacteria; phylum Bacteroidota; class Bacteroidia; order Flavobacteriales; family Flavobacteriaceae. Next base: position 23,556 of record JADZFW010000124.1, on the reverse strand, counting down.
CTTTCAATCGTGTTTTCTTTCATGCTCAACATAGCTCCAATTGCTGATTTGTCTCCCATCAAAGAAGAAGCAGGTTCATTATAGGAAACATCTGTTAGCTGTTGAACCATCACTTTTTCTGTTTGAGCAATACTTTCCAAAGTGCCTTTTTCAAGTTTTTTGGTCAATAAAGCTACTTTTTTCTGATTCAATAAAATTGGTTTTACGCGATCGGAAGCCATTGTAGCTGACATCAAACCTTCTTTTTGCTTCATCGTAACTTGAGCAATAACATAAGATTTATCTAAATCAAAACGTTTGATATCGCCCACTTCAGTTTGACTTTCAAAAGCCCAATAAACGATTTGAGAATTAACACCAGGCAATCCTGCAATGTTTTCATCCATGCGGCTTAATTTTTCTGCTTTTCTAACTTCCATTTTGGAATCTTTTGCAATTTTTTCAAATTCTTTAGATTCTTTGGAAACTTTGGAATTAAAACCTTCTGCTACTTCAAATGCTTTTCGTACCGTAACTTCTGATGGCTCAATTATTTTAGCAACTGTAGCAACTTTAATCCCTAATTCAGATTTGGAATCAGTTTTTTTGATGATATGGTATCCAAAATCTGTTTCAACCATACCTACTTCTCCTGTTCCATGTCCAAATACCCAATCATTAAATTGAGGCACCATCATACCTTCTTTAAACCAGTTTAAATCACCACCCATTTGAGCTGAGCTGTCGTCAGAATTCAATTGGGCTTCGGTTGCAAAATCAGCACCGCCCTTTATTTTTGCTAATTCTTGTTCTGCTAATGCCTTGGCTTCATCTTTGGTTCTAGCCGTTTTAGGATTGGCTCTTGAACCGGTAAAAGCAAATAAAATATGACTGGCTCTAGCCGATGGAACTTGTTTTTGTTCAACTACTTTTGAAACTTTATAATACCCACCTTCTTCATATGGACCTACTACAACTCCTACACCCAAGTTGAACAATGAATCAGTAGCTTGTGGTTGAGCACCTTTAAAAATAAAATTATCGTTTCCAGGAGTTTCGGAATAAGCTTTTACAAAACTAGCTGCATCAGTAGTGTTAGCAAATCCTTTGATGGTATCCATTACAGTTGCATCATCTGCCGATGGTTCTTGAAAATCTTGAATCAAACGAGTTATGCTATTGTAAACATCTTTTTTATCCTCAACTGAAGGATCAACATCCAATACTACATATTGGATACTGCGACTTGCATTGGTTTTGAATTGGCTTTTATGTGCTTTTACATATGCTTCAATTTCTGCATCTGTAACTTGAATTGTGCTATCGGGAATGGAACTAAAAGGTAAGAAAACAAATGAACCGTTGACACGTGTGTTGGCAGTGATGTATTCTCTTTTTGCTTGTTCTAAAGGAATACCCAATCCAGCACTAACTGCATTAATGTAGGTATTGCGTTCCAAATTTTGTTTGATTTGTTTTTCAGATAACAACCAATTATTCCATCTTGCTTTACCTTCTTCAGAATCATCCTCTTTCATTTCAGCAATAAAGGTTTTTACACTTTCTTCGTCAAAAAGTCCGGCTTCATTTTGAAATTGAGGATTGGATTGAAGTTGAGGATCGCTGATAATTGCTTTCCAAATTTCTTTTTCACCAATTACGATTCCGGCTTTTTTTAGTTGTTTGTCAAATATTTTTTCACCAATGATATTTTCCCAAACTTGTCTGGAAGCTTGAGAATCATTTGTGCCTCCATTGGCAGCAGTGAAAGATTTTACTTTTTCGGTAAATTCTTCACGAGTGATGTGTTCACCATCAACGCTACCAATTGAATTTTGTTTTTTGGAATTGAAAAATCCCATAACATCATCAAGATTTGTAATGAACATAAACATTGCAATCCCAACGAATACAATCAGTAACCATTTCTTATTTCTTATCTGTGATAAAATAGCCATATTCTAAAATTTTAGATTTACGATTTACGATTTATTCCTAAAAATTTCAACAAATTTAGTTTTATTGAAAAGATTCTAAAAATAGTGTGCGAAAATACGATTAAGTATTGAAATATAAAAATTTACAAGCCTATAAGTTGCGATGATAATAAACGCAATACAATAACCGTTAGAAAATTAAAAAAAGTTGATTGAAAATTAATCAGCAAGAAAATTATTGAGGAGTAATCGTTTCTGCTTTAGGATTGTCTTTCACTTGTAAAACACCACTATTGTTTCTCACATGCCAACGGGTAAGGTTTTCACTGGATTCAAATCCTTCTCCTTGTAAAGTATCGGTAGGTGTAATAAAGGTAAATGCTCTTTCCGTAACAAAATAATGGAATTTTTGATCCCAGAAAATCTGGGAAGTTTTAAGGGTATATTTTTCTTTATGGTTGATTATAACCACATGGTCTCGAAGTTCAGAAACATCAGTTTTGGAATAAGTGATGGCGTAATCTCCATCAACGGTAGTTGAGTCACCGTCTTTGTAAATTTTGGTAATATGCAAACCTTCAGGAAATTCGGTGTAGGGATGTTCTTTTCTATTGCTAAAGTCGTAAAGTAACGGACTGAGCATTTTGGTTGTAATATTACCGGAGTCTTTATAAACCATATTGATATTCTCAGCTACCCCAATGGGTAAGTTTTTGTCTGCCAAAAAATCTCTAACCTCCTTGATGTCATTTGTACACGAAAAAAACAGTGTTGCCATTAAAATGACAACACTGTAAGTATGCATGTATTTTAGTTTTAAAAAAATCAAGGTTGTTTTTTTTACTTTACACTTTCAATTATGGAACTCTAACCGTTTCACTAATCCAACAGTTGATTCTCCATGAACTACCAGAATTAATACCTTTTAAGAATACGTCTTCTGTAGTAGGTGCTTTAGAACCATAGCTATTGATGAATTTGTTTGCCAAAGTTGAAATACTTGGATCTACTGCTTTAGCTTTGTATGCTTTTTCTAAAGCAGCTTGATAAACCATACGTACACCAAACACATCACCACCTCCACAAGAATTGGCGCTTGAAGCGTACATTTGAGCAATTAATAAATATGCTTTTCCTAAACTTGGTCTTGATTCCAATGCTTGATAGGCGTATGTGCGAGCTTCAGCTAAACGCCCTTTTCCTTGCATGATTTGGGCTATTTTAAATAATATTTCTGCCTTTTTAAAATTGTCAGTTTCCAAATTTACAGCTTTTTTGAAATATTCGAGCGCTTTGTTTTCATCTCCTTTTTTCAATTGTAAGTTGGCGTAAGAAATATATGCATTTGAACTTGGGTCTGCATTGATATAGACTTCTACTATTTGGTCATATAAATCTGAATCCGTACATCCTTTATTTTGTAAGCGATCAACACTTCTACTCAACCAAGTAATATCTGTTTTGTGACTTTCAAATTCAGCTTGATATAATGGTATTAATCTTTCACAAGTAGCGAATTCTTCAGACATATCCGTAATCAAACTAGCTACCATACCCAAACTTTCCATGTTTTGGGAGTAAGCTACTCTATTATTTTTTTGAGTATCACTCAATTCAACCCCATTGGTTTCCATGGTTTGAAAATCTTCCAATTTTTTTGAAAAATTATCTACTTTTCTGTTGATGACATCCGTTAAGTTGTCATACATATCAAAAATAAATTGAACGTTGTTGTCTTTATTTCTTTTGATAATACCTTCATAATATAATGGAATGGCTTTAACACCCATTTCTTCTGGATTGGTTTTATAAGCTTTTTCAAAAAACTCAAAGTATTCAGTTTCAGGACTTCCGGTTTTGTATAAAAAGTCTGCCCAATCACTGTATATTTTGGCAGGATTATCATTTGGATAATATTGTAATCTTTGTTTGAAAACTTTAATAACCAAATCTTTGGTTACTTGTTTTTCAGCTTCTGATGTGGCTTTTTGATAACGATAATCAGCTATGTCCGAACCAATTTTGTATACATTGATGGATAAATCGGGACAATTTTCAAATGTCCACAACCAATTGTCATAGGCTAAATCGTAATTTTTGTTTTTGGCATCAACGCGGAAGAAGTTGTACTTAATATTACACTCTTGTTCTTTGTTTTCTTGAGCGTTAACAATAATACCTTGTATTAAAAACAAAAAGGTAAAGGTTGCTAATAATCCTTTCATTGTTAAAGTCTTCATTGTCATCTAAGTTTTAGGTTAATTAATTTTGCTTTTTTGGAACCATTTTTCAGCTAAATTGAGACCGAGACGCAAATTAACATAATTTTCTTGAATTAATCCTTGAGATGTTTCACCTCTTTTTCCGTACTCAACACTGACATTTAATCTGGTTAGTTGGTTTCCTACGGGTAAACCCAAACCAAAAGATATGCCAAAGTCTTTCATTTCGGAAAAAGAATTAGCAGGGCCATCGACATCCAAAGCTATTCCAGGGTTTTCAAAACGCACACCGGCTCTGTATATCACTCTTTGCCAATAGCTTGAGATTGAATTTTTCTTTGGTAAGTAATAACCACCTAAAGATATTTGAGAGCGATTGGTATATTTGATTTTAGAATTACTCATCAACTCTGTATCAAATTCCAAAGCATTTTGCATGTTGTATTCGATACCGGCATACCAAATATCCGGATTTCCAATTCCAATTCCAGAATGGAAAGCCAAAGGTCTTGATATTTTACCTTTTACAGATTCATTGCTGAAAAGCGTATCCTGAGGAGATTCAGTTCCATAAGTACTATATAAAAAAGTATAAAAAACGTTATCACTTTCTGTATGAATGTCATTGGCGAGTTTTACACTGCTTTCAATATTTAATTCCAAACCTTTTTTAATCTCAGTTTGATAAGCTCCACCCAATTTAAAACCAATTCCACCTATTTGTGATTGATTTCTATAACGGGTGTACAGTTGAGTGTCAGCTCTTTGATTGATTACATTGTTTTCAATACTACCAAAAATAAACTCTGTTTCGGCCCCGATACTCAGACCTTTCCATGCCTGAAATCCAACCCCCATAAAAAAACGATTGGTACCACCATTTCCGTTGAATAAATTGGCTTCTAGGATTTCATCATCGGTGTCATAAATTTCTTGAGCGATATTATAACCCACATTTGAATTGGGTTGTAACCCTACCATAAATCCCATTTTTTTAGTGATAGGAAAACCGGCTGTCAAATAAGATAGACTGGTGAAAGAAGAATTCTGAGTTTGACTAGCATCTTTGAGCGTCAAAAATTGGGTTTTTACCCCAATATCAAATAAAGTGTATTGTACATTACTCAATAAAGCCGGATTGGCAAAATTAAGTTCATGTGTTCTATTCAAAGCAACAGAAATGCCACCCATTCCGGCAGAAGCTATAGATATTTGTTGGTTACTTTCTCCAATTCCGAAAAAGGAATATGGTGATTGATTGGTTACTTGCCCGAAAAAAGTGGTGTTCCATGCAAGAAACATTAAAAAACTAATCTTTTTTATCATTGGTGTTTAATTTCAAAATGGTATAGAGTCCTTCCAAAAGGAAAAACGGACGGACAAAGATGCTACTTTTTAATTGTTTAGCCAAAAACTCGGCATCTCCGCCTGTTAAAACAACTGTTAATTTTTTGTAATCTATTGAATATTGGTTGATTACACCTTCAATTTCTTGAAGAGTTCCATTGACTACGCCTGAATGGATTGAATTTTGAGTATTATTTCCTAGATAATTTTCTGGGAATTGTTGCTCCAATAAGGGTAGTTTGGCAGTATAATCGTGCAAAGCCCTGTAACGACTGTGGATTCCGGGTGAAATAGCTCCGCCCCAATATGATTTTTTTCTGTCCAAAAAATCGTAGGTTATACAAGTTCCAGCATCAATTATTAAAACATTTTGTTCCGGAAAAATTGTTGATGCCGCTGCCGCTAAGGCTATTCTATCTACACCCAAAGTGTGAGGTGTTTCATATCTATTTATAAAAGGAACTTTTGTTTCTTGATTTAAAACCAATACCGCTAAGGTATCAGAAAGCCATTGTTTCTCAATGTCATTCAATTTTCCAACTGAAGAAACAATACCCGATTTAATATTATGCTTTTGAATAATTTGGCTAATTTCATGCTTGAAGTCAATATGTTCAAATGTGGCATGAATACGCAAGGTGTCTTTTTCAAACAGACCAATTTTTATAGATGTATTTCCTATGTCTATGACTAATTGCATCAACTGTTTTTGTGCAAGATTAGTAAAAGGAGAACAGCCTTTTCAGGAAGTTCTCCCATTTGTATACAATATTAAATGATGAGCATGGCATCACCATAAGAGAAGAATCTGTATTGTTCCTTGACAGCTTCTTTATAAGCTTTCATGATTAAATCGTAGCCGGCAAATGCAGCAGTCATCATTAATAGCGTCGATTTTGGAGTGTGAAAATTTGTAATCATAGCATCTGCCACACTAAATTCATAGGGTGGAAAAATGAATTTGTGCGTCCATTTGTCGCAAGGATGCAAAAGTTTGTTGGCTGAAACAGAACTTTCCACAGCTCTCATTACAGTTGTTCCAACGGCAATTACTTTCTTGCCATCGGCATGTGTTTGATTGACTTTATCGGCAACAAGCTGATCGATTATGATTTGCTCAGAATCCATTTTATGTTTAGACAAATCTTCTACTTCTACAGGATTAAATGTCCCCAAACCAACATGTAATGTTAGTTCAGCAAATTCAATTCCTTTGATTTCCATTTTTTTCATCAAGTGTTTAGAAAAATGCAAACCAGCAGTTGGAGCAGCTACTGCGCCTTCATGCTTTGCATAAATGGTCTGATAACGTTCTGCATCTTCGGGAGTAGCTTCTCTTTTGATGTATTTGGGCAGTGGAGTTTGTCCCAATTCTTTCAATTTGGATATAAATGATTCATGATCTCCATCAAATAAAAAGCGAAGGGTTCTTCCTCGTGAAGTAGTGTTGTCAATTACCTCTGCTACCAATGTATCATCATCATCAAAGAAAAGTTTGTTCCCAATTCTAATTTTACGGGCAGGATCCACCAAAACATCCCATAGGCGGTGTTCTGAGTTTAATTCTCGTAATAAGAAAACTTCGATTTTGGCTCCTGTTTTTTCTTTTTCTCCCATCAATCGAGCGGGAAAAACTTTGGTATTGTTCAACAACATCAAATCACCTTCATCAAAATATTCAATGAGATCTTTAAAATGTTTGTGTTCAATGGTTCCTGTCTTGCGATTAACTACCATTAATCTAGATTCATCACGGTTTTCAGCTGGATATTCTGCGAGTAGTTCTTTAGGTAGTTCGAAATCGAATTTGGATAACTTCATGCGTTTATGACTTTAGTCGTTTGGTTTGAGACTTGTTAATTGCTTTAAAAATGCTAAAAATGAAGTGCATTTGACCTTAAAAGCCGGCAAATATACAATATCGATATAGGCGAAGTCAAGTAATTGCTTAAGTATTTTTAAAACAAATCTGTAAATCTTTTCAGTTTTAGCTTTTTTTTAAGGTTGAGAGGCATTAATTTTTGATAAAATGCAAAATAGAGATTGTTTATTTCTTGGAATATGACTATTGTCAATAATTGACATTTGGTTTCGGTCTAAATTTGTGGGAAATTTGAAGAAACAATCAGATTTTGATTTCCTCAAGATTAATTGAAGTCGGAAGGTTTTTTAATTCACACTAATAATTTATAATTCCTATTTAAAATGAGTTTCAGTTTAATTGGTAAATCGATAGGGGAATCAGCAACCTTAAAGCTGAATGAAACTTTTGCCATACTAAAAGCAAAAGGTGAACCTGTAATCCATTTGGGTGGCGGTGAGCCCAAAAGTAAAGCACCTATGGAAGCCATTACTTCTGCGGCTGCATTTCTCGACGGTGCAGAAGTACGCTACACCCCATCAGATGGTACAAGGGAAATGAAGCAAGCCGTTATTCGCTATATGGAGCAAAATTATGGGCGACATTTTGATCCTGAAAACATTATTGTTTCGAATGGAGCCAAACAATCCTTGATGGTAGCTATGCAAGCCATTTTGGATCCACAAGATGAAATTTTATATCCTTCTCCTTATTGGGTCAGTTATAGTGAAATGGCTCGATTGATTGGCGCATTGGGAATTTCTTTTAGACCGGAAGACGGCTCTTTTATTCCTCGAATGAGTGATATTGAGCAACATGTTTCTTCTCGCACCAAAGCCATTATTATCAACAGTCCCAACAATCCAACCGGAGTTCAATATCCGGCAGCGTTAATCAAACAAATTGTTGCTTTTACAGAGCAAAAAGGAATTTATCTCATCATGGATGATATTTACCATCGCTTGTTGTTTGACGGAAAAAAAGCGGTCAATGTATATGAATTTTCGAAAAAGACAGAAGAAAATTCCAAAATCATTGTGATTAACGGTATTTCAAAAACGTATGCCATGACCGGTTTCAGAATTGGATGGGCTGTTGCTAATAAAAAGTTGGTCAACATCATGACCAATATCCAAAGTCACCAAACGGCTGGACCTTCCGCTCTATTGCAAAAAGCAGCGACGGGAGCTTTAAATGGCAATCAATCTAGCGTAGAAATACTCAATTCAACTTTGGAAAACAACCGAAATGTTTTGTGTAAATATTTAGATACCTTGAGTGGTGTACATTATACCAAACCGGATGGGGCTTTTTACGTGTTTGCCGATTTTTCTAATTACGAAAAGGATTCCAAGAAACTGGCAGCTTTTTTATTGGAAAAAGTGAAAGTTTTGGTAATGCCGGGTATCGAATTTGGATTGGAAGGACATCTGAGATTGTCATTTTGCGGGTCAGTCAAAGATATTAAGGGAGGCATGGAACGCATCAAATGGGCGATTGATCCCAATGCACCCAATGAATTGTACATAGGAGATCGTAAATTGGTTAGAGATTGGTTATAAAACTAGCACTTTGGCAAACTCAGTGTCCTAGTTTAATCATAGATTGAATGTTGAAAATAGATTTGCTTTCTTTGGAAAAAGCAAGCGATTTTGAAGTAGGTTAATGAAGACAGGAAGTTAAAAAACAAATTTAAAAAGGTTAAAATTTTTATAATGAAATATTTTAAATTTACAACACCGGCTCAAAAACAAGCCACAGAATTCAAGAGTGATTTTGGATTGGAGCATCATGGATTCAAGCATTTGGAAACCGTTTTTTGGAATTTACCGGTAGCTGCTTTATATGAAGAGGCTATCATTAGAAATGAAGGAAAATTAGTTCAAGGTGGTGCCTTTGTGGTTCATACGGGAAAATGGACAGCTCGTGCTGCCGACGATAAATACATTGTCAAAGAACCTTCCACAGACGAAATGGTGGATTGGGGAGAATACAACCGACCCATTACAGAAGAAAAATTCAATTCCATTTATGCCCGTTTGCTTGCGTTTTTACAGGGCGAAGAGGTATTTGTGCAAGACGTTTATGCTGGAGCCGACCCCGATTACAAACTCAATGTGCGGGTTATTACGGATACAGCTTGGCAAAGTTTTTTTGCTCATAATATGTTTAACGTATATGAAGATAGAAGTGCGCATCGCAATTTTGTGCCTGAATTTACGGTTATTGCTGCTCCTGCTTTCAATGTAGATCCACGTATAGATGGTACTCGAAGTGAAACGGCTATTATTATTAATTTTGCACAACGAATTGCTATCATTGCCGGTTCCAAATACGCAGGTGAAGTCAAGAAATCGGTTTTTACGATTATGAATTTCTTGTTGCCTTTGCAAGATGTTTTGGCGATGCATTGTTCTGCAAATGTAGGAGTCAAGGGTGATGTTGCTTTGTTTTTTGGATTGAGTGGCACCGGAAAAACAACTTTATCTGCTGATCCTACACGTAGTTTGATAGGAGATGACGAGCACGGTTGGAGTGATGATAGTGTCTTTAATTTTGAAGCAGGCTGTTATGCCAAAGTGGTTCGATTATCGCCAACAGCCGAACCTGAGATTTATGCTTGTACCCATCGATTTGGTTCCATATTGGAGAATGTCATGTTTGATGAGAGTTCGAGATTCATTGATTTGGATGATAATAAATTGACCGAAAATACGCGTATTTCATATCCCATTGATTTTATTCCCAATGCCGTTCCCGAAAAGATGGCTTATACGCAACCCCAAAATATTGTATTCTTAACTGCTGATGCTCAAGGAGTTTTGCCGCCTATTGCCAGATTGACATTGGATCAAGCTATATACCATTTTATGAGTGGCTATACTTCCAAGATTGCAGGAACAGAATTAGGTTTAGGGATAGAACCCGAAATGACTTTCAGTGCTTGTTTTGGCGCGCCGTTTATGGTGCATTTTCCTTACTACTATGCTAAAATACTAAAGAGTAAAGCAGCTCGAAGTGGTGCCAAAATATGGTTGGTCAATACAGGATGGGTAGGTGGTAAATTTGGAGTAGGCAAACGCATCAGTATCAAACACACTCGTAGAATGCTCAACGCAGCTATAGAAGGCGAATTAGATCAAGTGACGTATCGCAAGGATGGAATTTTTGGATTTGAAGTTCCATTGACTTGTCCCGGTATAGATGACGATGTATTTACACCTGAATCTGCTTGGGGAAATAAAGAAGAATATTGGCAAAAATACGATGCTTTGGCGGCTCGATATATTGAGAATTTTAAAAAGTTTAAAGGTCAAGTTCCAGAGGATATCGTATTGAGTGGCCCCAAGAGATTGAAGAAATAATAAATATCCTATGCGTTAAAGTGGAATAGTTTTAAAAAACATCAAGACATAGAAGAAATCAAAATGAAAGATTTCTATTTTTTGATAAATTTTTGAGTCGTACTCTGATTAAAATTTTGAATTTTAACATAGTACATTCCATTTGTCAATTGGGCAATATTTATTGAATTTTGAATTTCATCTTCGAAGACTATTTGACCTAAAGCATTGAATATTTGAATAGGATGAGAGGTATTGGAGTTTTCTGTAAATTGAAAATATAAGACATCTGATGTTGGATTGGGAAAAATTTGAAAACTAAAATCACTTATTTCCCCCATCGATAACATATTGTCTATATAAAGAAAAGCGTTTTCCATATTGGGCAGTGGACCTATTTGTCCAGTTGTACCGGTTCCTTGAGGAATCCCGGTTGCTTTTAAAATTTGATTGATTTGAATTCCAGTTAGGTAACTTCCTGTTTGCTCATGGTAGTATGATTGTATAACAGCTACACAACCGCCTACAACTGCTGTAGCTGAGCTCGTTCCTGAAAAATTGGAATAAGTTTGATTGAAATCATTTGCTAATTCAGGTAGCGTTGTATATCCGGATGTAAACACTGAACTTCCCCAACCTTGCACATCTACACGTGTTCCATAAGAACTGTAGCTTACGCGATTGTGATTGGTATCTGAAGTACCTGCACCTACTAGTATTGCCCCACTATTTCCTCTACTCATATATGTTGCGTAAAGACTGCCATCCAAATTTTGGGCACCATTCCCGGCAGCAGCTACTACAACAATTCCTGCATCTGTAGCAGCTTTGATTAGATTCCATAATTCCAAGTTATATTCGGCAGGAACAAAATCATTACCTGAACCGGTTGCTCCATATGCTTGCATTTCCAAAACGATGATATCGCCGGTCAAACTGTTGTTGATGGCTTGGCTCACGGCATAATTACGGTTGTACCCATATTCAACTGTCCACTCGGGATAAAGAATAAATTCAGAGAGTCCATGGGCTAAACCTGTTATTCCATAACTACCTGTTTGCCCGAATATCACACCGGTTGTGGAAGTGCCATGTTCTGTATAAGCTACAGTGCAATCAGGATGAACTGTTGTGCCAGTTGCCAGATTGGTATTGATGTCGTTGAATTCTTCGTGATTTTTATTAAACCCATATTCAACATCTCTGAGCCTGATATTTTGGCCATAATATCCCAAATTCCAAGCAAAAGTCATATTGACACCCGGATTGGCTTGGAGAAAGGTTTGATTTCCTATATAATTGGGCGTAGTAGGAGCAATATCATAAGGTGGATCAATAGGTATAGTAGAAGAAAAACTACAATATTTTACTTCTTTTATTTTTTCTAATGCATTTGCCAATTCTTGAAGTTTGGAATCGGATAAATCACCCTGTATTTTAAAGACGTTTTTGAGGTTTTGTACGGCATTATCGCTGCCAGAAATTTGGATCGCTTGAGAAGTTAAATACGCTATTTTTTCATCAGAAATAGCGAAACTCTTTACCAATTGAAAGTCAAATTGTTCCAAAACATCAGCGAAAAGCGGTTGGGCTTTAATCAAGGTAGATTCAAAAGATTCCCGGTTGGAAAAGTTGATGTTTGGATCCAAACAAACACTTAATTCAATAGTATTTTGACTAAATGTATTTGTGAAAATGAGAAAGGTTAGAATGGTAAAAGCAAATTTATTCATTTTGTTTGTATTAATTTTTTTATCAAAAAAATAAACCCAAAGATATAAAAAAACTCAACAAATAAGTTTATTCCAATCCTCCCAAAACAATTTATACGATTTGGTAACAACTTCCGGATTCTCTATTTGGAGAGGAATTATTGATGACAATGGGGCAAAAGCCATTGCCATTCTATGATCGTTGTAGGTAGCAATTATGGTATTTTGATTCAATGATTTTGGCGTAGTTAAGGTCAGAGAATCATCGGTTATTTCCACTTTTGCTCCTAGTTTTTCCAATTCAGTTTTTAAGGCAGCGAGTCTATCTGTTTCTTTTATTTTGAGAGTATGTAAGCCGGTCAATTTTGCTTTTATACCCAAACCCAGACAAGTAACCGCAATGGTTTGAGCAATATCAGGTGCATGGTTGAGATTTAGAACAATTGAGGAATTGTTAGGTTTAACACTGCTTTCTTGTGAGTTTTTTTGGATGTGAATACCTGCATTCGAAAAAATTGTTTCCACGCCAAAAGACTTATAGATTTCGGCAACTACATGATCTCCTTGAAGACTATTTGCCTTAAAACCTTTTAAAAAAATACTTGAATTGCCATGAAGGGCTACCCAACTGTAAAAATAGGAAGCGCTGCTCCAATCGGGTTCGATTTGAATGATTTGAGAAGATTTTTTTAGTGGTTGTACTTGAATTATTTGATCTATAAAAGTGGTTTGAACGCCTATTTGGTTTAGAAGCGCCAAAGTCATTTGAATATAGGGAATGGAAGTCAAATGACCTTTTAAAGTAATTTGCAGACCTTTTTCCAAAGAAGGAGCGATAAGTAACAATGCTGAGATATATTGACTACTGATGTTGGCATCGAGAGAAACTTTGTTTTGGGTTAATTTTTTGCCTGTTATTTTTAAAGGAGGATACCCTTCTCTATTCATATATGCAATATCTGCACCTAAATCACGCAAGGCTTCCACCAGAATTTGAATAGGTCGTTCTTGCATTCTTTCAGATCCTGTAAGGAACATAGTTTTACCTTCAAGCGTAGCATAATAGGCCGTTAAAAAACGCATGGCAGTTCCGGCATGACCAATGTCTATGGTTTCTTTTTCAGAACGTAAAGCATTTTGGAGATGATGTGTATCGTCTGAATCAGAGAGGTTTTCTATGTAAATCTGCGGAAAGAGTTTTTGGAGGATTAAAGCTCTGTTGGACTCACTTTTTGAGCCGGAAATGTGAATTTCGGCTGCAATTTTGGCAGGAGAAGTATTATCTAGATATTTATTCACTTTTTGGATGCATTACGTTTCAAAAAGTAGGCAGAAATCAATCCGTAAACAGTTGCCAATATAACTCTATATGTTGCATAAGCTTTCCAGTACCCATTTTTAAAAGCATCAGTAAAAAACTCCAAGTTACCGGTTTTGATCCATTCCCAAAAAAATTGGATGGTCATTACAATCAAGATAAATACAATTCCCAATCTTAGAGCTAATTTCCAAAATGGTATATTATTTAAATTTCTATTTTGCATAATGAAAATTAATTTTAATATTCACAAAAGTACACGATTTTTTTTCATCTTTGTCACAAGAGAATAGAATTGTAAGATTTGATTTAGAATTGTTTAATTAACAGCAGCATGATTAGAATTTTGTGTTTTATGGTAATGTTTTTTTTCTTTTCAGCTAAGAACCAGGCACAAGAAAAACCTTTGTGGGAAGCTTTGAATTGTGACACGACTTTAGTTGCAAATCACATTGTTGGCGTAAGACCCATGATTTTGACTCTTTTTAAAAAGGATTCGATGCCTGCTGTAGTCCCTAAAAGGTTAATATTTGGCACAAAGGATAATGATTCGGTTATTTCTTGGCTGATTTTGCCGAGTGAAGAAGCAACCTCTGAAACCGTTTTGGATAGTATTTCCAAACAATACTTAAGTTTGTTGTTAGTGCCGAATCAAACATTATTTGAAAGATGGGAGCCTTGGTTGTTCACACAAAGAATCGATTTTTTGCGGAGAAGAGATTCTTTAATGCTTTATTTTAAAGATCATTATCCATTATATTCCATAAAAGTAATATCCGATCAACGCACCCGAGAAGATCAGCAAAAGGTTTTGAAAAGTGGTTATTCACAAGCGCAGTTATCTTTTCATGAGTTGGGTTTGGCTTCAGATTTTGGCATTTATAGAAACAAAAAATATACGACACAAGCCAGACACTATATGATGTTGGACAGTTTAACTCAGAAATTTAAGCTGCGATGGGGAGGACATTTTGTGGGATTTGTCGATATGCCACATGTACAATATTATTATAATTCAGCAGAGTTGTTGCGCAAGCATCCTTTTTTAGGTATTGAATATGAGTATTTTTATCACACTTATGTCAAGAGAGTCAGGGATCGCATAGTAAAGGGAGAAGAACATTTGGTGGAGGATAGTAAAGAATTATTGTTAGAAATCAATAAGTTGCGTCAGGAAGAACCTTGTTTTTGCAGACAAAATATTGCGATTTTGCCTCTTGAATATTATCCAGATTATTACAATGCGACGGAAGATTTATTGCTAGTTTTGGATCGGGTAAACGGGGTTTTTTGGGCTCAATTCCCTAAACAACCAGTGAAGAAGTATCGGATGGGAGTTTGGAAGTAATTGATGCGGATTATATTAGTTTGGAATTGTTGTGATGTCGATTGTGATCGCGAAAAGTTTTACGTTTCACATTTTCATCGAAAGCAGCTTGTAAATCAATACCTGTTTGATTGGCTAGACAAAGTAATACAAACAAGACATCAGATAATTCTTGACCTAAATCTTTATCTTTATCGCTTTCCTTTTCGCTTTGTTCGCCATAACGTCTGGCGATGATGCGGGCTACTTCTCCCACTTCTTCGGTAAGCATAGCCATATTGGTCAATTCGTTAAAATATCTTACACCGTGAATTTTGATCCAATCATCGACGGTTTTTTGGGCTAAGTTTAGACTCATTTGGATTTTTGATTTATATCAGTATTGGTGGGAATTGTTTGATTTTTGAATAGGAGAAGCTTTTCAATTATAAATTCAAATAAGTTTTGAATTCAGATCGTGGTATTTCGTAGGCACCCAAACTTTCTAGGTGTTCGTTGTATACTTGACAGTCCAAAAGGCGATAGTTTTCGCGTTCGAGTTTTTGGCAAAGCGAGATAAAAGCTACTTTAGAGGCATTGGGAACCATGCTAAACATGCTTTCACCACAAAAAATTTGGTCCAGATCCAAACCATATAAACCGCCAACCAACGCATCATTTTTCCATACTTCCACTGATTTTGCTTTGCCCATTTGGTGCAATTTTATCATGGATTTTTTCAAATCTTTGGTAATCCAAGTGCCGGGTTGGTCAGGACGGTATATTTTTTGACAAAGTTCGATTACTTGTACAAAGTTTTGATTGAAAGTGACATGAAAAACTTCATCTTTCAATATCTTTTTCATGCTTTTACTGATGTAGACTTCGTTTGGTTTGAGAACCATTCTGAAGGGAGGACTGTACCAAATAACGGGTTCACCTTCATTATACCAAGGAAAAATTCCTAGTTTATAAGCTTCGAGTAAACGCTCCGGTTGTAAATCACCACCTACAGCCAAAACCCCATCAGCGTTTGCAAGTTCAATAGGTGGAAATTTATCTTCGGATTTTAATAAAAACATGTAAATTCAAAATTTAGAAATAAATCTAAAAATAAAGCTACTTACTTCTAATTACCCTGAGCGAATTTGAAGGGCTAATTTCTATTTCCGTCCCGATAGCTATCGAGAATCGGGACTAAAATGGTAAATCATCGGGTTCGTTGCTATCAACAAATGGATCTACTTCTTCAAATTTGGGTGTAGGAGCCATAGGTTGTGGTGCATTAGCTTGAACTAAATCAATTTTCCAACCGTTTAAGGAATTGAAATATTTGGCTTCGCCTTGTGGGTTAATCCATTCTCTACCTCTTAGGTTGATGGCTACTTTTACATTTTGACCTTCTTGAACTGCATCTAATAAGGCACATTTATCTTGTACAAATTCGATGAGAATGTGTTGTGGATATTGTTCTTCAGTAGTGATTACCAATTCTCTTTTTTTAAAACCGCTGCTTCCAAATTCTTTGGTCGGTTCAATTTTTTTAATACGTCCGGTTACTTCCATGTGATATTTGTTTAATGTGCAAACTTACATATTTTTTTAATGAAAAAAAGAATCAAGACATTCAAAAAATTTATTCTATTCTGTCAATGTAAAAGGTTTTGTATCTTTGTTTTCGCTTTCATTCTTTACTTCATAAGCTTATTGAATGAAAATAATTTTAAAATTAAAATATTTCACTAACAAAATTATTTTCCATAAATACTTTCACTAAAAATATCATCCGTTGGGGAATCATCTTGGTATCGCTCTTTATAGTGAGTTTGATTCTATGGAATACCTATATTTTCTTTCAAAAGTTTAAGGAAGAGGAACGTACGAAGATGGAAATATTGGCTACAGCCTATAAAAAAATGTTTAGCAATGCTGATTTGGATGCAGATGTGTCTTTTGAGATTCAAATTATTTCAAGCAATTATAATATTCCTTTGATATTAACGGATGAACAAGGGAATATTTTGGAATTTCAGAATTTGGATGAGAAAAAAGTTGATGATTTGAATTATTTGAAGCAACAATTGAGTATCATGAAAACTCAAAACGAAGCATTGCAAATCAATTTGGACGATACTTCTAAACAATATTTATACTATCGTGATTCGGAGATTTTGACCAATTTGAAGTATTATCCTTTGGGATTGGTGTTGATTCTATTTTTGTTTTCGGTCGTGATTTACTTGTTTAATCACAGTAGTAAAATTGCGGCTCAAAACCAATTGTGGACAGGAATGGCAAAAGAGACTGCACATCAAATAGGAACGCCATTGACTTCTCTTTTGGGTTGGATTGCTTTATTGAGAGAAGATGCCAAAAATATGGAAGTTGCTTCCGAAATAGAAAAAGATGTGTTGAGATTGGAAGTTATTGCCAATCGTTTTTCAAAAATAGGTTCAGAAACTCCTTTAAGCAAGCAAGATGTGGTGGCATTGACGGAAAATGCCTTTCAATATTTGCAATCTAGAGCTTCCAAGCAAGTTCAATTCAAATTCAAATCAGAAGCATCTCATTATATCGTCAATACACATGCGGAATTGTATGGATGGGTAATTGAAAATTTGGTTAAAAATGCCATTGATGCCATGCAGGGAAGAGGAAAAATCTATCTTAAAATGTATGAGGATTCTCAATATGTAATGATCAGATTTACCGATACGGGTAAGGGAATTCCAAAAAAATTGTTTAAAAAAATATTCGAACCCGGATTTACAACCAAAAAAAGAGGTTGGGGATTGGGTTTGTCATTATCTAAACGCATCATAGAGGATTTTCACAATGGGAAAATCATGGTATTGGAATCGGAAGTAGGTAAGGGAACCGTATTTTTAATCAAATTGCCTAAGAAGTGATTATTTTTATAAAAACAGTTGAATAGGTTTGTATTTTTTCTAAAGTAGGTTCTCGTTTAAGCTGTATTTGAAGCCAAACTATCAAATTGTAAAATTTCACTTATTTAACTCAGACTATAGAAAATAAAATTACTTTTGCCTATAGAAGGTATTTACTTTACTGCTTCATACAGTACATACATTAAAAAAACTTAAATATTTATTCATGGAAAGAAGGAACTTTTTTAAAAATGCAAGCTTGTTTGGACTCGGAGCCACCTTACTCAGTCCGGTAGAAGTGTTTTCACAAGCATCGGGATTAGAAAAGAAAAAGTTTAATAAAACAGCACGCAACATCATCTTTATGGTCAGTGACGGTATGAGTATCGGAACTTTGAATATGGCTGATTTGTATTTGAAACGAACTACTGGAAATGGATCGAATTGGCTCAATTTATATCGTGAAAATAAAGTGAGCAGAGGTTTGATGGATATGGCTTCGGCTTCTTCAATTGTAACAGATTCAGCTGCTGCAAGTTCATCTTGGGGTGGCGGACATAGAGTAGAAAACGGCAAACTCAATTTTGGAACCAATGGCGAAGTGCATACGCCTATTTGGCAAAAATTTAAAAAAGCAGGAAAGAAAGCCGGTTGTGTGACAACTGTTCCCATTACCCATGCTACTCCGGCAGGTTTTTTAATCAGTGCTAAAAATCGAGGAAGTATGGAAGATATTGCTGAGATGTATTTGGAACAAAACTTTGATGTTTTGATGGGTGGCGGTCATGAAGTATTTGCATCCGATAAGAGAAAAGATAGTAAGGATATGTATTTAAATTTTGAAAAAGGTGGCTATCAAGTGGTAAAAAACCGCACAGATTTATTGAAAACCTCAAGTGGCAAACCTATCTTGGGTGTATTTCACGAAGATGGATTGCCTTACACCATTGATAGAAATAGTTCACCGGAATTGCAAGAAAGAATCCCAACTTTGGCGGAAATGACCTTCAAAGCTATCGAACACATGAAATCACACCCCGAAGGATTTGTATTGCAGGTAGAAGGCGGTAAAGTGGATTGGGCAGCGCATGCCAATGATATTGGAGGATTGATTTACGATCAAGTGGCTTTTGATGAGGCTTTGGCTGTGGCACTTGATTTTGCAGAAAAAGATGGCAACACATTAATCATCATTACAACCGATCATGGAAATTCAAATCCCGGCGTGGTTTATGGCAAAGAAGCAAATGAAAATTTTGACCGGATTCAGAAGTTTAAACAAACCAATGAATGGATATTAAATGGCATTACTTCTGATTTTACTTTGGAACAAGTGATTGAAAAAATTGAGTATGCCAATGGCTTTAAAATTTCCAATGAAGATGCGAAAGAGATTTTTGGTTATTATCATGGATTAGAAAAAAGAGAAGATGGTTTGTATAATTACAAAAAATTACCTTTCAAATTATTGTCAGATATTCAGAAAAAATTTACCAATGTAGGTTGGATTGGCGATAATCATTCGGCTGATTATGTGGAAATTGCAATGTTTGGACCCGGAAAGGAAAATCATCCCAATTTTTTAGTCAACACCGACTTGCATTATTTTATGTTGAAAGTTGCGGGTATTAAGGAGTAACAAAATATAGAAAAACTATATAAAAATAAAAAGCAACTTTTATAGGTTGCTTTTTATTTTTTCCACTAAGGCTACAAATTCCTCATTACTCAATTTCACTTTGCTTCCGAAAGTTGCATCTTTCATTTCGTTTAGTGGAATAAGATGTACGTGAGCATGAGGTACTTCCAGTCCAATGACTGCAATTCCTACCCTTTTACAAGACACACTTTTTTCGATAGCTTTGGCTATTTTATAAGAAAATTGCAATAAAGCAGTGTATTCAGATTCATCTAAGTCAAAGATTTTGTCCACTTCTTTTTTAGGAATCACCAATGTATGACCAATGGCATTGGGATTAATGTCAAGAAAAGAGTAAAATCGTTCGTCTTCTGCTATTTTGTAACTTGGGATTTCTCCGTTGATAATTTTGGTAAAAATACTTGCCATGATAAAATAATTTTTAACAAATATAGCTATAAATAAAAAAACCACCGTTGACTAAACAGTGGTTTTCATAAAATATTAATATTAAATTTTACCTTGAAATTTCCAAAATTTCAACTTGCAATTTACCATTAGGGACAGCAATGTCGGCAATATCACCTACTTTTTTGCCTAAAATACCATTGCCTATAGGGGAATTGACAGAAAGTTTACCACCAGCCAAGTCGGCTTCGGCATCTGCGACAAGGGTAAAACTCATTTCTTTGTTGAGTGTCAAATTTTTAATTTTCACCTTGGAATGTATCAAAGCTTTGGAATTATCCAATTGAGATTCATCAATAATACGAGCATTGGACAACGTATTTTTGAGTTGCACAATCTTGTATTCAATCATGGACTGTTGTTCTTTGGCAGCGTGATATTCGGCATTTTCGCTCAAATCTCCTTTATCACGTGCTTCGGCAATGGCTTCAGAAATACGCGGGCGTTCTTGATGTTCTAAAAAATGTAATTCATCTTTTAGTTTTTGTAAACCTTCTGCAGAATAATAAGATATGCTACTCATTTTTGATGCTTTATTAATTGAATGGGAACCTTTTTTTGTATTAAAATGGTTTGTTTTGGTCGTTCCTAAAATTACAAAAATCTCAATCCAAAAGACTTGGATGAGATTAGGAGAGCAAAAATACAAAATATATACGAATAAATTGTAATTTGCGTTTTTTATTTGAAACTATACCAATCTATGCGAACTTTATATTTTTTATTCATGTCTTTTGGATTATTCATTTCATGTGAAGACTACAAACCAAATGATTTATTGCCCAATAGAGATGTCAATGTAACAATTGATATGAGTTTGCCTATGTATCAAAATTTATTGGTCCCGAGTGGATATGCTTATACGCCTATTTCTCCTGAATTTGGGCTTAAAGGTATTCTTATAATCAATAGAAATGGTAGTGGATATATAGCTTACGATAGAGCTTGTCCGCATTATGGCGTCAATGATTGTACAGCTATGACTTATGATGGGCTTTATTTAAATTGTCCTTGTGATTCAAGTCAATTTAATCCTTTGACAGGAGGAGTTTCCAATACTGTCGAATACCAAGCCAGAGAATATCACGTTGAAATGTTGAGTGCAACTGTACTGAGGATTAGTAATTTTTAGTCTATAAATCAATTACTTCGATGCGGTTGCGGTTAAGGACAATTCGACCTTCATTTTCCAATTGTTTTAAAAGTCTAGAGATAACTACTCTACTGGTATTTAGGTCGTACGCGATTTCTTGATGTGTAGTAGAAATATTTGTTTCTCTGAGTACTTGCGCTCTATCTCTCAAATATTTCAACAAGCGTTGATCCATTTGCATGAATGCCAAAGTGTCGATTGCTTCAATCATTTCCTTGATGCGAATGTTATAGCTTTCAATAACATAGGAACGGAAAGATTTGTATTTGACCATCCAATCGTCAAAATGATCCAAACTCACCAAAACAACTTCAGAATCGATTTCTGCAATCACTCTGATTTTGCTTTTCTCTGTATTGATAAAGTTGATAAATGTTGAAGCACAAGTATCGCCTCTTTCTAAAAAATACATCACGATTTCATTGCCATTTTTATCTTCACTTAGCACTTTGAAAACACCTTGCAAAAGAAAAGGCACAAAATTGACATGATGATTGATGTCCATTAATATTTCGCCGGCTTTTATTAGCCTTAGTTCACCCGTATTGGCTATTTCATTAATAAGTTCATCTTCAAATTGAAAAGTGAAAAAACCTTTCAATTTTTCTTTTACTTTGTTATCCATTTGGTTGCGTTTTTGGGAAGGATGGTATTGGTATCATCCTCAGTTTTTAGATTAGCTTGGCTTAGAACCCACAAAGTTACAATACATCTTGAATATAAGCCAATATTTTTTCACTAGCTCCCATATTATTCATGACGTAGAGTTTTGAAACTTGACCTTTTGTTTTTGTAATATTTTGATTTTGAGCTAATAAATCTAATGTTTGGGTCAAATCAAACTCGTTTTTTATTTCGACACAACCTCCAAGTCTAATTAAATCTACGGCTTCTTTGAACTTTTGATATTTAGGACCAATGAGAATGGGAATACCATAGGTTGCCGGTTCCAATACATTGTGAATACCGGATCCAAAGCCACCACCTACATAGGCTACTTGAGCGTAGGCATAGGCAGCACTCAGTAATCCGATAGAATCAATTATAAGAACTTGCGCTTCGAAGGCATTTTGAATATTGATTTGAGAATAGAGAACCACATTTTTATGAATTCCGGCATTCAATTTCTCGATATCTGCCAAATGAATGTTATGTGGAGCGATGATAAATTTAGATTTTAAATTTTGGGTTTGATTGATGTATGGGACCAAAATGGTTTCGTCGGGGGACCAAGTACTTCCGGCTACCAATACATGTGCTTCTTGTGCAAATTCTTTCAGAAATGGAATATCTTTTTTTTGAGAGACCAATTGAGAAACGCGGTCAAATCTCGTATCACCACTTTGGGATACGTTTTGAAACCCGATATTTTGCAGTAGTGTTACCGAAGAGTCATCTTGTACAAAAAAATGTGAAAAAGTTTTTAATTGGTTTCTATACCAAGCAAAATTGGATTTAAAAAAAGCTTGATTTTCTCTGAAAATCCCTGAAACAAGAATGGTTTTGATGTTTTTTTTACGCAAATGCTTTAGATAATTGGGCCAGAATTCATATTTGACAAAAATTGCTAATTCGGGATGCACTACGTTGATGAATTTGCGCACTTTTTGAGGTGTATCCATCGGAAGGTAAACAATCACATCGGCACCTTCGTAATTTTTTCTGATTTCATATCCTGAAGGAGAAAAGAAAGTAAGGACAATTTTGTAATTTGGAAATTGAAATTTGAAATTATCAATAATGGGTCTTCCTTGTTCAAATTCACCTAATGAAGCGCAATGCATCCATATCACTTTATCAGATGGGTTGAGTTTGGAGGTAATTTGATACATGGAAGTTTTTCTACCATTCACAAATAATTTCATTTTGGGGTTGAAAAAAGATGTAAAAGGAAGTAGTAAATCAACAAAGAAAATCAGTATGTTGTATAGAAAATGCACTCCGCAAAATAACGTAATTATTCCAATTATTTTACATTCATGTTGTAAAAAAATGGAGTTTCATTCGAGTATTTTAATTGAATACTTGAAGATTTGACTGAAATGGTAAAATAAAAAAGTAGAGTTATTGCCGGGCAACAACTCTACTTTGAAGTTATAAAACGAAAAATTTAAGCTTCTGCCGGTTTGATAGAAACGTAAGATTTGTCGTCTTTTCGTTTGTTGAAAACAACAATACCGTCTACTTGAGCATGAATGGTATGGTCTTTACCCATATACACATTTTCTCCCGGATGATGTTTGGTTCCTCTTTGGCGGATGATAATATTACCAGCATTGGCAACTTGACCACCGAAAATTTTAACGCCTAAACGTTTGCTTTCCGATTCTCTACCGTTCTTGGAACTACCTACTCCTTTCTTGTGAGCCATGATGTTATAGT
>JADZFW010000123.1 GCA_020854235.1 Flavobacteriaceae bacterium | reverse complement strand
CTTCACGGCGGCTATCGCCACACCAAGTACCCATTACCGCTTTGATTTTTATTCCTTTTAATAAAGGTTTGATTTGATTGATGATTTGTGTTTCGGTTGTGTAAGCATTATACTCTTGATTAAACCATTCACTGAAAGGAGCTTTCTCAAAATCCGATTTTTGAGCCAATCCAACCATGTATCCATTGTTGTCAATACCTACAGTGGGTTGAATTTTAGGACTGCATGAACTCAATAATAATAAAATAAATATGGAAAAATAACGCATTGTGTTGTGTATTAGTTTGTATAGTATGTTTAGAAACCCCAAAGTTACACAATTAATGAAATGTATATGTGGGCATTCTTAAATTTTTTGTGATTGCATCAATAGGTTATTTAGTTATTGGGTCCCGATAGCTATCGGGATGGTTATTGGGTTATTGGGATTTGGTCTCGATTGCTATTGGGATTTGATTATTGTTCTCCAACTAGTTGGGAATGGTTATTTACACAACAATTCACACATGCGATTGCATAAAAAAAATTATGTATTTTTGTAAACGATGAAAGCAGTAGAACGCATTAAAAAACCGATCCGTACCGAGATGGAACTTTTCGAAAGTAAGTTCCGAAACGCCATGCATACCCATGTGCCTTTGCTCAATCGGATTATGAATTACATCGTGCATCGCAAGGGCAAACAAATGCGTCCCATGTTTGTCTTTCTCACCGCCAAGATGGTTTCCAATGGTGGATTTGACGAGCGAACGTATCGCGGGGCAGCCATTGTAGAATTGATTCATACCGCTACTTTGGTGCATGATGATGTGGTAGATGACAGCAATATGCGTCGAGGATTCTTTTCTATCAATGCGCTTTGGAAAAACAAAATTGCAGTTTTAGTAGGCGACTTTTTACTTTCAAAAGGGGTATTACTTTCAGTGGATAACGGGGATTTTGATTTGTTAAAGATCATTTCCCGAGCGGTTAGAGAGATGAGTGAAGGCGAATTGCTTCAAATTGAAAAAGCCCGCCGTTTGGATATTACAGAAGCTATTTATTTTGACATCATCAGACAAAAAACAGCCACTTTGATTGGTTCGTGTACAGCTATTGGAGCAGCTTCAGTAGGAGCTTCCCAAGAGGTAGTGGATGATATGTGGAATTTTGGCGAAACCATTGGTTTGGCTTTTCAAATCAAAGATGACCTTTTTGATTATTCGGATGAAAAAATAGGGAAACCTACAGGAATTGACATCAAGGAACAAAAGATGACTTTGCCTTTGATTTATACACTCAATAACTGCTCGGAAGCTGAAAAAAAATGGCTCATCAATTCGGTTAAAAATCACAATACAGACAAGCAAAGAGTCAAAGAAGTGATTGATTTTGTTAAAAAAAGCGGCGGATTGGAGTATACCTTCCAACAGATGAAAAGCCATCAGGAGAAAGCCTTGCAAATGCTGCAAAAATTCCCCGAATCGGAGTATCGTACGGCTTTGGAAGACATGATCAATTATGTAGTAGACCGACCGATTTAGATGATGATTAAAAAGATTGCCTACTCAGATTTACCATTCGATTTTTCCAATTTGCTATTACATTGGGCTCAAACCTTTGACACTTTAGCTTATTTGGATTCCAATCAACAAACCCAAACGTATTCTCGTTTTGAAAAAGCATTGGCAGTAGGAGTTGTCAGCGAACTCAAAACTTCGGTTGAAGGCGCTTTTAAAAAGTTAGAACACTTCCAAAAAGACAACCAAGATTACCTCTTCGGTTACCTGAGTTACGATTTAAAAAATGATATTGAAGATTTGACTTCTAGTCATTTCGACGGATTGCAATTCCCGGATTTATACTTTTTCCAACCCCAAAAGTTGTTTTTATTTCACGCTGATTTTTTAGAAATAAGGTATCATGAATCATGTGATACCCAATGGGAGCAAGATGTCATAGCTATTGAAAACACGAGAATAGAACAGGAGTTTATGTTGTCAAATGGCACGATTCAGCAACGGATTTCAAAAGAACAATACTTTGAAAAGTTTGAACAACTCCAAAATCATCTGAAGCGAGGAGATACCTATGAAACCAATTTTTGTTTGGAGTTTTTTGCAGCATCTATTCAAATAAATCCACTAGAAGTTTTTAAGGAGTTGAATGCATTGACTCGCAAACCATTTGCCGTATTTTTCAAACACGAACAACACTATCTCCTATCGGCGTCACCAGAAAGATTTGTAATGAAATCGGGAGATAAAGTGCTCACGCAACCGATTAAAGGAACATCTCGAAGAGATGATGATCCGGCTCTGGATGCACAATTGAAATCTCAACTAGCATTCAATCCCAAAGAAAGATCTGAAAACATCATGATAGTGGATTTGGTTCGCAACGATTTATCCAAAATAGCATCTAAGGGAAGTGTGCAAGTGGAAGAATTGTGTAAAGTCTATTCATTTCCGGGCGTACACCAGATGATTTCAACAGTTTCGGCTGTAGTCAAACCTGAGATTAGTTCGGTAGAAATACTGCGTTCTTTGTTTCCCATGGGAAGCATGACCGGAGCTCCCAAAATTTCGACGATGAAAATTATCGAATCATTGGAAGAATCCAAAAGAGGCTTGTATTCGGGGGCTTTTGGATATTTTACACCACATGCCGATTTTGATTTCAATGTAATCATCAGAAGTATTTTATATCATTCCGAAAATAGATATCTTTCGTTTTCTGTGGGAGGTGCCATCACGGCCAAGTCCCACCCAGAGCAGGAATACAACGAATGTTTATTGAAATCGGAAGCTATTAGAACGACACTTAACAAATTTTTAAACCATACCTAATCAAAATTTTGTAGGTTTGCTACCGAAGTCAATTTTTGGAATGAAAATTGTTAGTTCAGAATGAATTTCAACTTATTACAATCAATGAACTTGAGAAAAAATCATCAAATTGTAGGGTTTGTTTTAGTCTTCTTTTTCTTCTTTGGGATTGAAGCGCAACAATCTGTAACCCATGATAAAGCAGCAGTCACAACCTATACCAATAGCGCTTTTAAACCCGGAGAGTTTTTAAAATTTCGAATCCATTTTGGGGTCATCAATGCCGGTTTTGCCACTTTAAAACTCACTTCAGAAAAACGCAATGGACAAGATTTATATCATGCTGTAGGCAAGGGTTGGACTACAGGTGCAGCCAAAATGTTTTATGTCGTACACGATACGTATGAATCCTATTTTACCAAAGGTAATATCAAACCTATTTTTCACAAACGCAGAGTAGATGAAGACGGTTATCTCATCAGAAGAGATAAGTATTTTGATTATGAAACCAATACGGTTACAGTCGATGATTTGCAGAAAAATACCAAAAAAACATATCCTATAAACAATGTACAAGATATGGTTTCTGCTATCTATTACCTTCGCAATCTCGATATAGTGAATATCAAAGAAGGAAGTGAAGCTACCGTAAATATGTTTTTTGATGGAGAATCATTTCCTTTTAAATTGAAATTTGTTAAAAGGGAAACCATAAACACCAAATTTGGTAAAGTCAAAACCTGGAGAGTGCAACCCATGGTTCAAAAAGGAAGGGTGTTTGAAAATCAAGAAAGTTTGACTTTATGGGTAACCGATGATGCCAATAAAATTCCCATCCGCATCAAAGCTTCCTTAGTGGTCGGTTCGCTCAAAGCCGATTTGGATGCATTCAGTGGTTT
>JADZFW010000122.1 GCA_020854235.1 Flavobacteriaceae bacterium | reverse complement strand
TGGTTTTGTGCCTGAACAATCGGGAAGTAAGCTAAAAAGACTAGGAGAAAAACACTTCGCATGTATGGAGAATTAAGCCCTAAAATTAGCTATTATTTTGATTCGTAACACTTTTGAGTAACACATTTTGAAGCAAGACTATTTCGCTTTTGAGGTTTTCAAATTGGGTAAGGTATCTATTTTTAAATTCAGTTTGGAGAAAGTTCTTTTCCAGTTGCTTTTGAATCGTTCCGATTAAATCAGTTTGCACCGCTTGCAACGTTTCCATTTTCCGATGATGCTGCTGTCTGAGCACATGAGATTGATAGAGGATGTACCCTATCAATATCAGGAAGACTAAAATCAATATGAGCAATATTGGTAACACGGGATAGATGATTATACAATAAGCAAAATTGCAATGAAACCACGCAATTTGCCATACGATTACTTACGTATTTTTAAAGAGAATTAAAATCTTGAATTTTAAACAACTTAAGTTTGAATTCACAATTTCAACATCGAAAGTGGAATTTGTACAGACTTGACTACAGGTTGATTTTCACTAAAAGTCGTATAGTAAAGAGTTTGACCTATTTCATCATAATGCGGTGAGCCTTCAAATTCTGCCGAATTGATTTGGCTACCCAAATTTACAGGAATACTCCAGTTTTTCCAAGTATCATCCAATCGATAAGATACATATAAGTCAAAGTTTCCAAAACCACTGTATCCATCAGAAGCAAATAGTAAAGTTTTTTGGTCTGATAACAATTGAGGATTGAATTCTTCGGCTGCCGAATTAATATTTTTTCCCATATTTTGTAAAAAGCCATACGTACCGTCTTCTTTTTGAAAAGCAAAATACAAATCACTGCCACCTTGTGAAAAATCGGTTTCAATAGCCATGACCAACACTTTCAAATCGCTGGTGATACTGGCATCGGCGTAATCGTTATAATTGTTATAAGCTGCAATTTTAATATGCCCTTGAGAAATATAGTTGCTATTAGCCAAGGAAAAGAGTACGAATCCGGATTCATTGCTTCCTTTGGTATAGGTAGAACCACCTTTCAGTAGGTAATTAGCATCGGCAAATTCGACAAAATTGTAAGCATTTGCCTCGATGATTTGGGGCTCTATTTTCGGATGATCCCAATTTCCTGTTTCATTTTGGGTAAAAGTGTAGATTTCAAAAAGTCCTGAATCGGTTGTGGTTCCGGCATAAAGTACACTGCCGTCATTGGAAACACACACCGAGGTAATGTGTTGAAAACGATCAAAAACCTCTAGCGACGGAGTTAAATTATCAAACTCAGGTTTGGTATTGACCACCGCAACAATCGGTTGATCACTATCCGATACGCCTATTGCGTCGAGTTGTTTGCCTCCGGGAATCAGCGCAAAATTCAATTCCACTTTGACAGCAGTAATCTGAGAATAGGCTTTATCCAAAAAGGCATGTTCAATACCGGGATTGATTACTTCGGGGATATCTTCGACTTTTCTTCTCTTTCTTCCGAAATAATAACTGCGGTCTGTAGCTAAAGTGGTTCTAAATACCGGCGTTTGATAATCGGGTTTTCGGGTCCAGACGGTTTCAAATTTTTCACCATCTGTTGAAAGTGAAATTTTGGTAACACAGCCTGCATTTAGGTTTTCAAATATGGCAACTTGTTTGACCGTTTGCGGTTTTTCCAAACCTATGATGATGACTTCCCTACCGTCGAGTGCGTTTTTGGGAGACCAAGCATTGGGGCTGTATCCGCCGGTTGGAAACACATCAGGTTTACCCAATATTCTTTTGATTCCATATTGTTTTCCACCCAAATCGGATGAGTATTTAATCAAGGAGTGAGCCCATTGAATTTGCTGCGAAGAGACAGGTTGTGAAATCCAAAGCAATAGAAAGAACAGATAGAAGATGCGCATGATATTCAAATTTTATAAAAAAAGGGTTGCCCCGACTTGCGGCGACAACCCTCTATAACTAATTCACCCTAATTTAGTTATTGACTTTAATTTTTTCAACGGTTTTGCCTTTGAAAGCAAAGATAAATTCACCATCTTCGGTGATGTCGATACCGTCTCCATATTGTGGACTGCCTCCACGACCTTTGGACTCAACCGAACCTTTCAACTCTCCATTGGTCATATCGATACCGTGTATGATATTTTTACTGTTTCTTTGATCTCTCAAATAGTAGTTTCCACCTATTTCATAGAAGAAATCCACACCTTTGATTTTATCGGTATTAAAAGCCCTTGAACCATCGGCTTTGCTGTAAGAAGCCAATCCTTTTTCGGACAATACGACTACTTGGTCTCCAAAATCAATTACATCACTTGCTTTACCCACACCGGCATCGTCGTGAGTGACATTAAACAGTTGTTTACCCGAAGCAATGTCATAGCTATAAAATTGGTCTCCATCTCCAACAAAAACCGTTTTGTCTTCATGAATGATAAGGTCTGTAATGCGTTTGTCAAATTTTTCAGAACGCCAAGAAGTTGTTCCGTTTTGATCATCAATAGCTAATACGCCATTTTTTTGAGCTTTGTAGTCCCAATATATATAGGGAACTCTTACTTTGTAAGTACCACCCATTGGATTGTTGCGGGTTTCCATTCTAAATTCCTGAACTTGTACTTTCCCTCCGATTTGCAACATAACATGACCACCGGTTTTGTAAAGATTGGGCATAGAGAAAGCACCCGTAATTTTTTCGGAAGCCCATAAGAGTTTACCCGATTCCAAATCGTGTTTTTCAACGTATTTAGTACGGTCTCTCGTACCAAACATGACTAGATAAACGGCATTATCTGTAAAGATGGGATTGGCTACTGTACGATAATACTTTTTGTTGCTAGAGTTTTCAAACAAACCATTGGCACCCATATCATTTTCATAAACGGCATCCCATAATTTTTGACCATTATTGATATTGTATACTTGTAATCCGTTTAGATGTAGAAATATTTTGTCTTCTTTAATCCATAAATCTACTACGGCTCTGCGGGTTACCAATTCTTTTTCTACAAAACCTAGAAAAGAGGCATCCCATAAAATCTCTCCATTGGAAGCATTGATTTTAACCAATTGGTTTTTAAAACCGGTAAACAAGGCACCCAATGCGGTAGGTTTGAAATTAATCATGATAATTTCATTGCGTTTGGCATCGTAGATATATTTACCAACACCACCTGTGAAACGATTGGTTTCCCAAATTTTTTCACCTGTATTGGCTTTGACCAAAATAACGGAAGCTTTTTGAGAAATGAGGAAAGCGTCAAGTTCGGTAATATATTTTACAGTTTCCAATTCCCCTTGATCAGCTCCATCTTCAGCAGCAGTTCCTTTGGGAATAAGATTTTGGTAAATTTCAGAATTCCACAATTCTTTTCCTGTCAAAACATCTAAAACGGCAATGCGGTCGGTTCCCAACTTGCGTTCATCAAATAAAAACAAATAGCCCCCATTATCTTTCCAGATGACATATTGATACTCGCTTTTATTGGTAGCATTGGTTGTGATTTTTTTATAATCACCACTCCATATCACTTTACCTTTTTCATCCAAAACAGTAGCCGAATTATCATCTGTTCCCAAAATCAAACTGCCATCGCCATTGTTAACAGCCAATCGACTGGCTTTGTTGTCAAACTCCGATTCCCATACGGTTGTAAAATTTCCTGATGTTTTACTACCGGAACCTCCTTTTACTTTGTCCAATAGTTTTCCAAATTGAGCCGAACTCGGCAATGAACCCAAAATAAATAGGGTCAAACTTAAAGTTAATAATTTTTTCATTTCGATATATTTAGATTTAAAAAGTGATTGAATAGCGGATTTTGTAACGTTGTTGTTTTTGAAGTTTGAATTTAAATTTGTGATTCAAGATATACTCCGACATAAAATTGATAAAATCTATATCCTTGATGTCACTATCTACTTTAAAGAATGAGGAAACTTTTCCATTTTGAACCACTCCGATATCAATGACCATTGTGCCTGAAACGGTTGCAAATTTTTTATTTTTCTTCTTGAGAAAATCTTCCGATTGAAAGACTTCATCAACTTCTTTTGTTACCATTTCGGCAACGACCTCTTCATCGGTTAAAACCGGTTTTTGAGCATATACTTGAGGGGTAAACCACAAAAGCAAATTAATTCCCAGCACGAGTTTGATGATACGCATAGTTTGAAGTTTATGGTTACATGGCAAACATATAACATATAGAAAAAGAGGGTAATACGTAATTTGTCGTATTTTAACATTTGCGAAAGCAAAATGAAACAAACACTTATTGAACTGTTTTATCCCATAAACACTTGACTTTATTTGATTAGATAATCCAACTTTTACGTAACTTTGCCCTCACTACTAATCTAAACTACATGATTGATATAGCAAGTATCCGAGCGCAATTTCCAATCCTACAACGTCAAGTCAATGGCAAACCATTGGTTTATTTTGACAATGCGGCTACCGGACAAAAACCGCAAGTGGTCATAGATGCGATAACGCGGTATTATCAAAATACCAATGCCAATGTGCATCGCGGCGTACATACTTTGAGTATGGAAGCTACCCAAGCTTTGGAAGCCACCCGAGTCAAACTCCAAAAACACTTTAACGCCCGTTTGCACAACGAAATCATTTTTACCCGAGGGACAACCGAAAGTATCAATCTGGTTGCAAATGGATTTGCTCAATTATTACAAAAAGGCGATGAAGTACTCATTTCTCGATTGGAACATCATTCCAATATTGTGCCTTGGCAAATGGCATGTGAAAAATCGGGAGCGACTTTACAGGTAATTCCGATCAATCATCGAGGCGAATTGGAAATGGAAGCATTTGAAGCTTTGCTTTCCCATCGTACCAAAGTAGTAGCCGTCAATCATGTTTCCAATACTTTGGGAACCATCAATCCTATCAAAGAAATCATTACCAAAGCCCATCGTTTTGGCGCCGCCGTACTCATCGATGGTGCACAAGCGGTTTCACATCTTGCCGTAGATGTACAAGAATTGGATTGCGACTTTTATACAGTATCTGCACACAAAATGTATGGTCCTACCGGTATAGGTATATTGTATGGGAAAGAAGCATGGCTCAACAAATTACCGCCGTATCAAGGTGGAGGAGAGATGATTCAAGAGGTTACTTTTGAAAAGACCACTTACGCCGAACTTCCTTTCAAATTTGAAGCAGGTACGCCCAATATTGCCGATGGTATTGCATTTGGCGCTGCTTTGGATTTCATACATGAAATAGGTTTGGAACAAATGGCAGCCCACGAGCAGGAATTGCTCACTTATGCCACACTGGCATTGGAGCAAATACCCCAAGTAAAAATACTGGGAACAGCCGCTCATAAAGTAGCTGTCATTTCATTTATTGTAGAAGGATTGCATCCATTTGATATAGGAAGTATTATCGATAAAATGGGAGTAG
>JADZFW010000121.1 GCA_020854235.1 Flavobacteriaceae bacterium | reverse complement strand
GTGGCACGTCAAACCAAAAATATTTTAGATCAAAATAATTTACTCCATACTTCAACACAATCAGGCTCGCATCTCATTTATTCCAATGCAGATGTAATTACTTTAAAACATTTACTTAAAGACATAAAAGTAAATATGGAAATTAAAAAGAAAGATTTTTAAATTTCATTTGAATTCCCATATTATTAATTCAGGTAATCTAGTTTTTAAATACGTTCCTAAAAAATTTTTTGAAATTCTTCCAAAGTAGTAATGTCTTCCTTCACAATACTCGTCAAATCTAGCATGGTGGGATTAATAATTTTGGTCAAACGCTTGCTTTGGTTGAGTTTGATTTTTTCAAATAGATTTCTGGCATCACGAGCATTTCCAAAATTGGCATCTGCTGTTTCTAACCATTTTTCAAAGATTAAATACAACATACTATCTACTTCCGGCTGCGCTACGTATTGTTCAGCTTTAAACTGGTTTTGAATAATTTTAAGAAGTTCGTCTACAGTATAATTTTCAAAGAAAAAGTAATTGGTAAATCTAGATTTTAATCCTGGATTGGTATCGATAAAACCTTTCATCTTATCGGTGTATCCGGCGATGATGACACAGAGTTTGTCTCTATCGTCCTCCATTCTTTTGAGTAATGTTTCAATGGCTTCTTTTCCAAAATCTCCACCACCCGAATTATCACTTAAGGCATAAGCTTCATCTACAAATAAGATTCCATGCATCGCTTCGTCGATCAATTTATTGGTTTTAATCGCAGTATGTCCAATGTATTCACCGACCAAATCGGGACGTGAGCTTTCTATGACTTGACCTTTAGACATGAGTCCCAAACTCTTATAGATTTTACCCATCAATCTTGCCACTGTGGTTTTTCCTGTTCCAGGAGGCCCATAGAATACACTGTGTAATGCCAGATTTTTTGAAGGAAGTCCACTTTGTCTGCGCATTTGTTCTATTTTGATAAAATCGGCAAGAGCGGCAACTTGTTGTTTGACGTTTTGCAAACCCACCAATTCATTCAATTCTCGCATCACATCTTCCAAAGTTTGTTCTTTTTGCTCAATGTAATGATCTTTAACTGCGGTTTCCAAATCTATTCTGTCGATGGTTCTCAATTGTTCATCACTCAAGTCTTTTTCCTTTGACAAACGGGAAGATTGGATTTTTAAGGCGTCTTCAAACAGGTTTCTAACTGTTCTAGCATTGCCAAAAAATTTATCTTTTGATTTGTATAAGTATTCAAAATAGAGTTGTGCAAATTGTTCAGCTTCTGATGTAAGTTGATGTTCGACATCAAAAACCAATTTTTTAAAAATGATTTGGAGTTCATCCGGTTTGTAATCTTCAAATTGAATATATGTATTGAAACGGGTTTTTAATCCCGGATTACTTTGGATAAAGTTTTTCATTTCATCGGTGTAACCCGCAACAATTACCACAATTTTATCCCGATTATCTTCCATTTTTTTTAATAAAGTATCAATCGCTTCTTGACCAAAATCACTATCAGAATCTTTGGATAAAGCATAGGCTTCGTCAATAAACAAAACCCCATCCATGGCTTTTTCTATGGCTTGTTGGGTTTTAGTAGCGGTTTGCCCAACAAACTCGGCTACCAATCCAGAGCGATCTACTTCTACCAAATGTCCTTTTTGTAGGATGCCAATGGCTTTAAAAATTTTACCTATGATGCGTGCAACGGTAGTTTTTCCGGTTCCAGGACTACCTGTGAATACCAAATGATGCGACATATGGGCGGTACTCATACCTCTTTCTGCTTTGATTTTATTGAGATTAATCAGTGCTATGAGGTTATTGACTTCTTCTTTTACAGCAGCCAAACCTGTCAATGCGTTGAGTTCGTTCATGGCTTCCTCAATACTCACATTGGGGATGTCTTCAAGGTCAATATCGAGGTCAGTTTCTTCTTCCTCTTCGTAAATCATTGAAGTGTAAACAATATTCCAATCTTCACCGTCGTGTTTGATACTAGTTGGTAATTCACCTTCTTCATCAAATTTCTTTTCCAAATCACGGAAAGGAAACTTAGCTGGATTTATCAAACCTTGTGAATTCCAAGTTTCGCAGAGATGGTGAATCATCAACCAATTTTCACCATCAAACAATAAAGTGTGAATAAAGCGTTCTTCTTCCCAAATGGCATCAATTTCTTCATCCGGATATGCTTCGTAAAAAGTATATGCTTGTTCGGTAAATAAAGTGTTCTCATCCATGACGACTAACCAAGCATCTCCGTAATGGCAATTGGTAATTTGATAACCTTCGTTGTACAAGTTATCAATTTCATCTTCGGGAAAATCACTGTTGTAAAACCACTGTTGGTCGCCTACGCCTTCTACATTTTGCATGACAATGAGCCAATTTTTTTCATCATAGCCCGTATGGGTGATTGAAAAACCGTCTTCCCAACCTTTTTCGATTTCTTTGGCGGGAATTTGAGGAGATAGGTAAACTCTTTGCTGTAACTCTCCAATATTTTTCATAAAACAGAATCCCCAAGTGTCCTTACCAAAACCCATACTGTACACTAAGTAATGATTGTCTAAATACCAATTTATTTGATCAGTAGTGATAGTCTTGGAGGTAAAAAAGACAACATCTTTAGTGGTATCTATTTCTTTTCTCAAATTCTTGATTTTGGACTTGATACTTTGAATTGCCTCTAAACTTTTAGGATTTTCCGGGTCGGATTCCAAAGCTTTGTTGAAGTATTTGAGAGCATTTTCCAAATCTTCTTTTTCTAAATACATTTGGCCTATGTCAAAATTGCGTTGTCCTAGTTCGCTCAATTTTCCGGTTGAAAATATTCCCATTTTTTTTTGTTTTAATCAAACCAAACACACTCTCAACCGAAATTGAAAGTGTGTCTTTTTTAACAATTAATAATCACTATTTAGGTTATTTATAAAAGACGTAGTTTCTAAAGAATGCAATGGTAGCAGCTATAGTAACCAAAACAACCGAAAGTAAGATGGCTGCAATGATAATCACCAACCCGAATCCTAACGAAGCAGTATCGGAACCCAAGTCTGATTCAACGGTTTTACTACCATCACTCCAAGTGATTTGGTTGTAATGTTGAGCTGCAGCCGCAGCTGC
Source organism: Flavobacteriaceae bacterium (assembly GCA_020854235.1). Lineage (GTDB taxonomy): Bacteria > Bacteroidota > Bacteroidia > Flavobacteriales > Flavobacteriaceae. Next base: position 3,314 of record JADZFW010000121.1, on the reverse strand, counting down.
TCCGGCACCCATTAATGCAGCTATGATTCCTCCAAACATACCTCCAAACATGTTGCTTCTATTGGCAACTAAATAGGAAGGAGCAAAATTGGCAAAAATGTAGGCAATTGCTGGTAATGCTAATACGACAACTCCTGCTATACGACCTGCATCCAATATTTTCCATTGGATTAACATTACGGCCAATGGTACAATAAATGCAATAATTGTCAAAGCCTTATTACCGTAAAAACGTCGTTTACTTAAATCGTTTAGAACATCACCCAATTCATTCATTCTATTGGTAACAGCTTTGTCGGTAGGTTTTAAAGCTCTTGCTTTATCAAGTGCAGCATACGTGTCTACAAAATTCTTACGTGTGCTGGGTGAGCGGAATTCGTCTCCCGGAGTACCACCTACAACTTTCCAGGTTTCAAAGGCATCTTCTACATATTTGTGGGCGAGTTGATTGGTAGCCATAAAATCCGGATTGGATTTGGCATCAATGGCAAACTGGTTGAATTCGGCATCGGAAATGGCTTTGTATTTTTTTTCAGTGAAGAGTACATAAATCATGTACAAAGTAGCTAAAACTAAAAATACAATCAAAGTCCATAGTAGAATCATATTTATCAAAGAAGTTCTCTCGGCTCTTTCTTTAGCACTTTTAAAAGTAATGCCACTCAATTGAGTTAATTCTTCAGTAGTGAGCGCTTTGTCATACACTCTGATTTCATCGATTCTACCATTAAGTCTGGGACTCATGGTATTACTTTTAGTAAATCCGATGATGAGTGTATTGGGTTTTTTGGAGTGGAATACTTTGACATCTTTTTTGAGCTCATAAAATTCCCCATTGGCATAAAGCATCATGGTAGAGTCTTGTGCTTTGACGGTCATTGCAATGAAATTCCACTGATCTTCCTCCAAACCTTTAGAATTGATATTGGAAAAAAAAGGTTTGTGGTCACTGGTCCATCGGTTGCATTCGGCATTGATGTTCTTTTTAGTGACTTGAAGTGTACGCGAAGTATATTTCTTATCGGCATCATAAGGTAAGGAAGTGCCGAAAATGTATCCAAGTGGTCGACCATAAACCCATGCGGTGTAGGTCAATTCGGGCAATTTGTCGGGAGAGATGTCTAACCCTGTATTGAGTCCGTCTGAATTTCCCCAAAATTTCAAAGCGGTTTCTGGTTTGTCGTCTTTTCCAACTTCCCAAGCATACCACCTTTTTTCAGTAGCATCGTCGATTTTGAGATGGTATTTGTCTTGAGCAGCATTTTTTCCGTTTTTGTCAAAATTGTAATGCAAGACTAAATTTTGATCTAAATTGGTTTGGCTCCAAATGTTTTGGGTTATAAAAAGTGAACCCAATACAATAAGCTGAAGTAAAAGTAATTTTCTCATATATTTATCTGTTATTTAGGTTATGGTTCCAATTTTTTAATGCATCTGTTTTAGAAATATTTGAAAAATTGAATAGATTCAATGTTTAAGAAATCAAAATAATTAAATTTTAATAGTGGGTAAATAAACTTAAGATAGGGTAGAAATTAAAGATCAGTTTTTGCTTGAGTACTGCCTACCATGGACTTGATGCCTTTGTAAATCCCTTTAATAATTCCCGGAATGAGTTTGACAACCCACCATGCTCCTTTGATTAGCATTTTTAATAAATCTTCACCTGAATTACTCATACGATTGTAACATTTAAATGAACCTACTCTTAGGGATTTTCGGCATCATCCTCTTGGATTTTATAGTGACTTCTAGATTCGACATTCCAATTCTTTACTTAAATATTGGGCGTAAATATGTAATGCACCGTTTGAGATACATTTTTTTATTTTACAATAAATCTTTCTATTTTTAATCTAGGAGAATCGCTTTATGCAATACAAATATATTAAATTAATCAATATAAATACATTAATAAATTTAATTAAATACAATAAAATAACATAATATATAGAAATATGTTATTAATCATTTTTGAATAAAAATTTGTAGAAAATAATGGGTAATTTGTTCCAAAAATGCTTTTTATCAATATTGGAATTGTTTTATTGAAGTTCGGCTTTCAAAAAAGTAGCGGTATAACTCTCTTTGCAAGTGGCAATTTTTTCCGGAGTACCGGTACAAAGGATATTTCCTCCACCTTTTCCGCCTTCTTTACCAATGTCTATGATGTGATCAGCGAGTTTGATGACGTCCATATTGTGTTCGATAATCAAAACGGTATTTCCTTTTTCTACCAATTTATCTAAAACTTCCATCAATACTTTGATGTCTTCAAAATGCAAACCCGTTGTAGGTTCATCCAAAATATAAATGGTATTGCCAGTTGCTTTTTTGGATAATTCTGTTGCCAGTTTGATGCGTTGTGCTTCGCCACCACTCAAAGTTGTAGAGGATTGTCCCAAGGTGATGTAATCCAAACCTACATCGTGAAGGGTTTGGAGTTTGCGGTGAATTTTTGGAAAGTTTTCAAAAAATGGAACCGCTTCTTCTATAGTCATATTCATGACATCACTGATGGATTTGCCTTTGTATCTTATTTCCAAAGTCTCTCGATTGAAACGTTTTCCTTGACAGGTTTCACAGATGACTTCCACATCGGGGAGAAAATTCATTTCAATTACTCTTACGCCGGCACCTTCGCAGGTTTCGCAACGTCCGCCTTTGACATTAAAAGAAAAACGTCCCGGTTTGTAGCCTCTGATTTTGGCTTCAGGTGTCATGGCATACAAATCTCGAATCTCAGTAAATACACCGGTATAAGTGGCTGGATTGGAACGAGGTGTTCTGCCTATGGGTGATTGGTCAATGTCAATGACTTTGTCCAAGTGTTCCAACCCTTTGATACTATCATAAGGCATGGGTTCCTTGACTCCTCTGTAAATGTGTTGATTGAGAATGGGGAAAAGGGTTTCGTTGATCAGTGTAGATTTGCCACTTCCCGAAACGCCGGTTACACAAACCATTGTCCCTAAGGGAATTTCCAAATTAACGTTTTTCAAATTGTTTCCTTTAGCACCTTTGAGAATGAGCTTGTTTCCATTTCCTTTTCTACGGATTTGAGGTACCTCGATTTTGCGTCTACCGGTGAGGTAATCGGCTGTTAAAGTGTCGTGGGTCAACAATTCTTGATAAGTGCCTTCACTGACAATTTCTCCACCGTGCTTGCCTGCTCCCGGCCCAATATCCAATACATAATCGGCGTGCATGATCATGTCTTTGTCGTGTTCGACTACCAATACAGAATTGCCAACATCTCTTAATTTTTGAAGTGAATCAATCAAACGTTGGTTGTCTCTTTGGTGTAATCCAAT
>JADZFW010000120.1 GCA_020854235.1 Flavobacteriaceae bacterium | reverse complement strand
TTTACACCATTCTTCTCTGCCTTATATTGCCCATTAACATTTTTCTTTTTAACATTTATTTATTTTTAAAATCAGGATATTTGGTTAGTTTTGGATTTTAAAACAATTCCAATGGTAAAGAAATTATATGCTTCCATCTTCCTTGTAGCTTTTACTTCAAATGCTTTTTCACAAACCCTAACTTCTCAAATTCTAGACGCTGAAACCCAACTTCCGGTTCCTTATGCCACCGTTCAAACATCAGAATACAACGGCGTGATGACCAACGACGAAGGTGTTTTCACTCTTTTTACGGAAGATTTATCCGAAAAAAAAGATTCTATTACCATCTCTAGTTTAGGTTACAAAACTTTAAAAATCCCCTTTAAAAAATCTTTACAACCTACCCTACTTCTCACTCCCGATATTTACGAAGTTATTCCGGTTTTATTGACCAATAGGAATATGTCTCCCGAAGACATCATCGATATGGTCAAAGAAAATTTGGAAAAAAATTACAGTATAAACTATCAAAACACTTCCCTTTTTATCAGGCAAACCGGCACTTCTAATATGAAGAAGTTCAAATTTTCTTTGACTGAATCTACCATTGACAATATCAATCAAAAATTATTGGATCAAACCTTCGGAAATGTCAAAAAGAAATATGTGTATCTCAATGAAACACTAGCCGATGGCGTTATTAAAAATCAAACCGAAAGCAAATTAATGCTTCAAAAATCATTGTCTATTCAAAGCAAAGAAGAATTGGCGAGTGGTGAAAAAATGCAGGAAGATTTTATGAAAATCATGAACGATAATTTCAAATCGGATTCTCAATTGATTCTCAAAACGGGGATTATTCGATTGGACAAAACAGAATCCATCGACTCCATTAATAAAGCAATAGAGAAAGAAAGTAATAGACCCCAATCGGTTAAAAATATCAAATTTACGGCTGCAAAAACCCAAAGTGTAAATAATGCCTTGAATCAATTGTTTCTCAATAAAAAATCAGATGTGGACTTTTTAAATAAATCCAATCGATATACATTTGAAAAAAACGGATTTGCCAATTATGACGGCGACTGGTTATACGTACTGGATTTTTATCCCGATGGTAGTAGTGGCCAATACAAAGGCAAACTCTATATAGACGCTTTTAGTTTTGCTATTGTCAAAGCAGAATTTTGGGGTGCCAATGACATATTTGATAAACATTTCAATATGCTAGGAATAAAAGCCAATACATTGACCTATAAAAGCATTGTCATTTTCAAAAAAGAAAATGAAAAATACGTCCTCAAATACCTCATGCGTGAATCAGCTAATGAAGCAGGTATTGACAGACCTTTAACAGTGGTAGAAAAAAACGAAAATGTCAAAGGCAAAAAACGCATCAACAAAGTGGAAGTTCAAATGGATATGCACATCATCAATGTAGATAAAATTGAATTGGTTTTTGATCATAATCAAATCACAACAGCAGCAGCTTTTGATAATTTGAAACCCAATAACGATTTTGAATCTACGCAATTGTTTCAATACGACCCTGAATTTTGGAATGGCTTTAACATTCTTACTCCCGAAAAAGCCATTCAAGAGATTGTAATAGAAGAATAATCACGCAAACTTGTTAATAAAATCCACCGCTGAACCTTTCATTTTCAAAGGATATATCTTATTTTCGCAGATTATTCTTAAATGTAGACCATGGTGGAAAACACGCAATATACCGAAGATAATATACGCTCGCTCGACTGGAAAGAACACATCCGGATGCGTCCGGGTATGTACATCGGAAAATTGGGCGATGGCTCCTCTCCCGACGATGGAATCTACATCCTGATCAAAGAGGTCATGGACAACTGTATTGACGAATTTGTCATGGGCGCAGGCAAGACCATCGAAGTTTCTGTAAAAGAAGAAGCTGTTACGGTGCGAGATTATGGTCGTGGAATTCCTTTGGGTAAAGTGGTAGATGTAGTGTCCAAAATGAACACCGGTGGTAAATACGATTCCAAAGCTTTTAAAAAATCGGTCGGATTAAATGGAGTCGGTACCAAAGCGGTCAATGCCCTTTCTTCTCATTTCTTGGTACAATCCATCAGAGACGAACAAACCAAAATTGCTGAATTTGAATGTGGAAATCTGGTCAAAGACGAACCTGTCATTGAAACCAACCTCAGGAAAGGAACCAAAGTAGTGTTCTCTCCCGACAATACAATTTTCAAAAACTACAAATTCCGAAACGAATACATCGAAAAAATGATTAAGAATTACGTCTATCTCAACCGAGGTTTGACGATTCTTTTCAACGGTGAAAAATACACTTCAGAAAATGGTTTGAAAGATTTACTCTTAGAAGAAATCAGCGAAGAAACCATGCAATATCCTATCATCCACTTGGTAGACAATGATATTGAAATAGCATTAACCCACAGTAAAACCCAATACAGCGAAGAGTTTCACTCTTTTGTCAACGGTCAAAATACGACCCAAGGCGGAACCCATCAAAATGTCTTCCGCGAAGCCGTAGTCAAAACCATCCGTGAATTTTACGGTAAAAACTACGAAGCTTCCGACATCCGAAAATCCATCGTTTCGGCTATCAGTATCAAAGTCATGGAACCTGTTTTTGAAAGTCAAACCAAGACCAAATTGGGCTCGACCGAAATGGGTGATGGATTACCCAGTATTCGCGTTTTCATCACTGATTTTGTCAAAAAATACCTAGACAATTACCTGCATAAAAACCCCGAAACCGCCGATGCCTTACAACGCAAAATCATCCAAGCCGAAAGGGAACGCAAAGATTTGGCAGGCATTCAAAAACTGGCACGTGAAAGAGCCAAATCGGTGAATTTGCACAACAAAAAATTGAGAGATTGCCGGGTACATCTCAACGATTTGAAAAAAGACAATCGTTTGGAAAGTACCATGTTTATCACCGAAGGAGATTCTGCAAGTGGTTCAATTACCAAATCGAGAAATGTCAATACCCAAGCTGTTTTCAGTTTGCGTGGTAAACCGCTCAACTGTTACGGCAAAACCAAAAAAATAGTTTACGAAAACGAGGAATTCAATTTATTGCAAGCAGCACTCAACATTGAAGATAGCATTGAAAACTTGCGCTACAACAACATCGTCATCGCTACCGATGCCGACGTCGATGGCATGCACATCCGTTTGCTGCTCATCACTTTCTTTCTCCAATTCTTTCCCGAATTGATCAAAGAAGGCCACTTGTATATCTTGGAAACGCCTTTGTTTAGAGTAAGAGATAAAAACAAGACCTATTACTGTTACGACGAAACCGAAAAACAAGAAGCCATAGGCAAACTCAAAGGCAAACCCGAAATCACCCGATTCAAAGGTTTGGGAGAAATCTCCCCCGATGAGTTTAAAAACTTCATCGGCGACGACATCCGATTGGATCCGGTCATGATGGATAAAACCGTTGGCATTGAAGCCTTATTGGAATATTATATGGGCAAAAACACTCCGGAACGTCAACAATTTATCATTGAAAATTTGAAAGTGGAATTGGATGTCGTAGCTGAATAATTGGATTTCTTGTTTCATGATTTAAGTATTAAAAAATAATGTCCGACGAAAATCAAAATATCAACGAAGAAGAATTGAACGAAGATCTTTCGGAAAATTCATATGACAATCAGGAGCAAGATGATGCGGTAATGCCTGAAGCAGATGCGGAGTTTCCGGGTCAAACCGATTCGTCAAAATTTGAGACCATTACCAAAGTTACAGGAATGTACAAGGAGTGGTTTTTAGAATATGCCTCTTATGTCATCTTGGAACGTGCTGTACCTTCCATTCGCGATGGCTTCAAACCTGTGCAAAGACGCATCATGCAGTCCATGAAAGACTTGGATGACGGTCGTTACAATAAAGTTGCCAATTTGGTAGGACATACCATGCAATACCATCCGCACGGCGATGCCAGCATTGGAGATGCTATGGTGCAATTGGGACAAAAAGATATTCTTATCGATACGCAAGGTAACTGGGGCAATATTCTCACTGGCGATGGCGCAGCCGCACCTCGATATATCGAAGCACGCCTTTCCAAATTTGCCTCAGAAGTAGTCTTCAATCCCAAAACCACAGTTTGGCAAGCTACTTATGATGGACGTAGGAAAGAACCCGTGGATTTACCGGTCAAATTTCCTCTTTTGTTGGCACAAGGCGTAGAAGGCATTGCAGTAGGTTTATCTACTAAAATTTTACCCCACAACTTCAACGAACTCATCGATGCCAGTATTAAATATTTAAAAGGCAAACCCTTCTTCCTCGAACCCGATTTTGAGACCGCAGGTATAGCCGATATCAGTGATTACCGTGAAGGTATGCGTGGTGGCAAAGTTAGAGTGAGAGCTCGTATCAGTCAATTGGATAAAAATACATTGGTTATTACCGAAATTCCTTTCGGCACCAATACATCTACTTTGATTGACAGCATCTTGAAAGCCAATGACAAGAAAAAAATAAAAGTTAATAAAGTTGAAGACAATACTTCGGCTCAAGTAGAAATTCTCATCCACTTGCCTTCCGGTGTTTCTCCCGATAAAACGATAGACGCCTTATACGCCTTTACCGATTGCGAATTGTCTGTTTCGCCTCTTTGTTGTGTCATCGACGACAACAAACCCGTTTTCATCAGTGTTCACGAAATCCTGAAACGCTCCACCGATCATACCGTTTATTTGCTCAAACGCGAATTGGAAATCGAATTGGAAGAGTTGCACGAACAATGGCATTTTGCTTCGCTCGAACGCATCTTTATCGAAAACCGTATCTATCACGACATCGAAGAAGAAGCAACTTGGGAAGGCGTTTTAAAAGCTATTGATAAAGGTTTGCAACCACATATCCAACATTTAAAAAGAGCCGTAACCGAAGAAGATATCATCCGATTAACTGAAATTCGGATCAAGCGGATTTCAAAATTTGATATTGATAAAGCCCAACAATTGATTGAAGCTTTGGAAGGTAAAATAGCCGAAGTCAAACATCATTTGGAAAATCTCATCGACTTTGC
>JADZFW010000119.1 GCA_020854235.1 Flavobacteriaceae bacterium | reverse complement strand
TTCCATGAGGTAAAACATTAAGGTTGCATCACCGGCAAGTTGCATCAAACCATGTTGTCCGTCGAGTTCGGCATTCATGGAGCGTTTGATCATTCTCAATGCCATAGGGGAGCGTTTTTGCATGGTTTTACACCATTGAACTGTTGTCTCTTCCAATTCGGCTAAAGGCACGACTTTATTTACCATTCCCATGCGTTCAGCTTCCTCAGCAGTATATTGTTCACATAAAAACCAGATTTCTCGGGCTTTCTTTTGACCAACGTGTCGCGCTAAGTAAGAGGAACCAAATCCACCGTCAAAACTTCCCACTTTGGGTCCGGTTTGTCCAAAACGTGCATTATCACTGGCAATAGTCAAATCACAAACCACGTGCAATACATGTCCGCCTCCAATAGCGTAACCGTTGACCATAGCTATAACCGGTTTGGGTAATTCGCGAATGTGTTTATGAACTTCCAGTACATTGAGACGAGGTACCCCATGATCATCGACATAACCACCGATTCCTTTTACATTTTGATCTCCGCCACTACAAAAAGCTTTATCTCCTGCGCCGGTCAAAACGACGACATCAATGGAAGAATCTTCTTTGCATATTTCGAGCGCATCCAAGATTTCAAAATTGGTTTTAGGGCGAAATGCGTTATACACTTCAGGGCGATTGATGGTGATTTTGGCAATACCTTCAAAAGATTCAAACAGAATATCTTCATATTGTTTGATACTGGTCCATACTCTTGTACTCATATACTGGTTTTAAAGATTTAAGAAGCAAAAATACATAAAATTTAATTGTTGTATTTTTTACAGATACAGAAATATAACAGTTGTAAGAATAAGTTATTAGGAAGAATTCAATTGAAAAATAAAAAATTGTATCTTTGACTCAAATCTTATTTATCGCGAGATAATCTTAACCATTTATACCATTTAAAGATTTATTTTTATTTATAATTGAAGATTGCGATAGAGATTAGGTTAAAATTTAAATAGTCCCAACCCTAAAAACTAACTCATGAAGCGATTTGTATTTTCAATCTTTCTGCTGGTTTCTGTATGGTCTCAAGCACAGGATGTTCAGTTGAAACGATTCAATTCGGTGGAAATGGGTACAACCCGAACTTTAAAAATATATGTTCCACCTACCTATGAAAAAGATACGGCACGTTATTATCCGATAACGGTCATTTTGGATGGAGATTTTCTCTTTGATGTGTATTTGGGAAATATGAAATTATTTGCGCAAAGAGATTTGGCTCCCGAACAAATATTGGTAGGTGTATTTCAAAATGAAGGAGATGAAAGAACAACCGATATTGAATATGACAAAGTCAATGGATTACCAACAGAAAATAGTGATCGTTTTTATAGGTTTATTGGAGCTGAATTATTGGATGACATGGAACAAAAATATCGTATATCACCCTTTAGAACCATTGTAGGAAGTACAGCTTCAGCCAATTTTATCAATTATTACATCCTTGAGAACGAACCGATTTTTGATGCTTTTATCAATATCAACCCATACTTTAGTCCCGATATGTTTACTTATTTGGAAATGAAGTTGGGAACCATGGAGCGTTCCAAAATTTATTATTATCTCAATTCAGGAAAATACAACAATGTCGATATTCATAAAAAAATTGACCAAGTAGGATATGGATTAAAAAATCTGGAAAATCCTAATGTTTTGGTCAAATACGATTTGTTTGATAATTCGACCAAAACCTCTTCCATTGGTCAAGCAATTCCAGGCGCATTGGCTCACATATTTAGTGGTTATGCTTATATTTCACCTGAAGAATTCAATCTGAATATTCAACAATTAAGTCCACCCGATGCAATTGACTATTTGAAAAAGAAATATGTTGAAATTGATTATTTATTTGGAACCAATCTCAAAATCAGAGAACGGGATATTTATGCCATTGAATCCATTATTATCGATCAGGAAAATGGAAAATATCTAGCTGAATTTGGAAAAATGATAGAAGATTTGTATCCTGAATCACCGCTGAGTGATTATTACATAGGTATGTTTTATGAATTGCAAGGCAAGTACTCACAAGCTTTGAAATATTATAAAAACGGTTATGCCAAAATGGATCAAAATGCTGAAAATGCTGAAAAGTATTATCAGAATATCGAAAGAGTTCAAGGAAGAGCTGATGAAGTAATCCAACAAGAAGAAGCCGAAAAAGCTGAAAGAGATTCCAAAAAAGAAGAATGGAAATCTCAAAAAGAAGCTGAAAAAGAAATGCAAGAAAAATACAGAAAAAAAGAAAAGGGAAATGAAAACGATTAAAAGAATGAACCTAGCTCATGATTTTTGGAATTGTTAAAATTCTGATGAATCACTGACTCAAATTAAAATCAAAAAGAAGTAGAGGATTTTGGAAAAAAGAACATTATTTGCCATCGTGGATGTGGAAACAACGGGTGGAAGTGTAATTGATGAGCGAATTACGGAAATAGCTATTTATAGATTTGATGGTCATGAAGTAGTCGATAAATTGGTGAGTTTGGTTAATCCCGAACGTAAGATTCAGGATTTTGTGGTCAAATTGACCGGTATAACCGACCACATGGTGCAAAGAGCTCCCAAGTTTCAGGAGATTGCTAAAAGAGTAGTTGAAATTACCGAAGGTTGTACATTTGTAGCTCACAATGCCGATTTTGATTATCGCGTGATTCGCAAAGAGTTTAAACGGTTGGGATATGATTTTGACAGAGATACATTATGCACCGTTCAATTGAGTAAAAAACTCATTCCCGAGATGCCTTCTTATAGTTTGGGGAAATTGTGTAAATCTTTGGGAATTCCCGTATCCAATAGACATAGAGCCGATGGAGACGCATTTGCAACCGTTAAATTGCTCGAACTTTTACTTCAAAAGGATACTGAAAAAAATATCATTTCAGAAAGTGTAACCGACTTTGATTTTATTCTCAAAAAAGAAAAAATCAAAAATGTCATTGACAGCACACCCGATTCAACCGGCGTTTTTTATATCCATCAAAGCAATGGAAGAATCATGTATATCGGGAAAGCGCGTAATATGCGTCAGCGAGTTAGAGATATTTTGGCTAGGAAAACCAAAAAAGCTGAATCCATTCTCTCCAAAATGGCCAGTGTCAGTTATGATGAAACAGGTAATTTTGTCATGGCACGTTTGAAATTCAATCAGGAAATTGAGAAGCACAATCCTCGTTTTAACAGTGATTATATCAAAATCAAAACCCCAACCGAATTCAATCATCCCGATATGATTTTAATCAGTGAAGGTAGAAATGTGAGTGAAAAATCGGTTATTGTCATTGAAAATGGGATTTTGAAAGGATATGGATATGTAGATTTGGAATATCAGATTACACATTTGGAAATATTAAACAACTTAATTATGCCTTTAACCGATTCTATGGATAATCGGTATATCGTAAAGTCCAGTATACTTAAAAACAGAATTCAAAAAATTATCAGGTTATGATTACATTAAGAAATTTGCTATCAATTGGATTATTTTTTATTGCTCTACAGGTTACAAGTCAAGAAACAAATTTTCCTAAATGGGGCATATTCTCAGATTACGAAAAGAATTTAACGGTTTATGAAAAAGATTCAACTGCTCATGCGGTAGTTTTAAATGAAATTGGCTATTCCAAAACCGAAGATGGAGGTGATTACAATATTGTAACCCAAGTACATATTAGGATTAAAATATTGGATACAGAAGGATTTGAAGAAGGAAATGTTAAAATCAGGTATCATAAAAATGAGGAAATAACCAAAGTTAGAGCGACTACAACTAATATTGTCAATGATTCTCGTATGATTGATGATTTAGACATGAAAAATGTTTTTTATGAAAAAATAAGTGATAATTATTCCAGTGTAAATTTTACTTTTCCCAATTTGCAAAAGGGTAGTATATTGGAATATAGTTATATAAAAAAATCTCCATATTATTTAAACTTTGGAAAAGGTTGGACTTTTCAAAATGATATTCCAACCTTAAAAAGTACATTTTATGCTTTGATACCTGGTTTTTGGCATTATAATATCATAACAATTGGTATTGAAAAACAAAATATCAAACAAAATTTAGTTGTTAAAAAGTGTATTGATGTTGGAAATGCAACAGCCGATTGTTTGTTTTTAGAATTGGAAGAAATCGATGTTCCTGCATTTATTGAAGAAGATTATATGAATAGCAAATACAATTTTTTAAAACGGGTGAGTTTTGAATTGAAAACATTTACCGATGCAGAAGGTATTTCAAAGCAGTATGCCAATTTCTGGAGTGATACAGATAAGAAACTATTTGGAGATTATGAAATTGCAAGACAAGTGGGTGAAGTGAATTTTATCAAAAAGTATTTACCAGTTGAATATCTTAAAGAACCTGATGAATTGATAAAAGCTAAAAATGTTTACGAGTATATCAGAAAATATTATCATTGGAACGGTAATTATGAAATTTTTAATGATTTTAACTCCAAAAAAGCTTTTGAGTCCAAAACCGGAAATGTTGCCGAAATCAATTCCATGCTGATAAATGCCTTATTGGCAGCCGGTATTCAAGCTGACTTGGCTTTGTTGTCCACTAGAGAAAATGGGTTTGCAAACAAGTTAAGTCCCGGACTAATTGATTTTGATTATGCTGTTGCACATATTACGATTAAAGGAACTCATTATTTCTTGGATGCTACCAATGATTTGACTCCTTTTGGTATACTACCTTTTGAATGTTTAAACAATGATATCAGAGTTTTTCCCAAGAAAGGTGATAGTTATTGGTTTCAGTATGTCCCAGAGAAAAACAATGCGACCAACGTAACATCTATGATTGAGATGAGTGAAGATGGTGTTTTCTCAAGTAAAAACAGAATTATGCAAAGTGGATACAATGCATTGGCTAAAAGAAGTGAAATTTTAGAAATTGGAGAAAAAAATTATATCGATGAGCGATTATCACATGATGATGAAGTTGAAATGAGTAATTATGTGATTGAAAATTTGGCTGAATTTAATACTCCATTGGAGGAAAAATTTGATTTACTTATTTCGGGAGAGGAATTAAATGGAAATAGGTTGTATATCAAACCTTTCTTGTATTACGAATTTGAAGAAAACCCATTTAAACAAAAATCCAGACAATATCCGGTTGATTTTGGTTATTTGAGAAAATACAATTACACGGTTGTTTTTATGATACCTAATGGGTATACCGTTCAAGAATTACCTAAAAGTAGAAAATTTTTCTTGCCTAATTATGCCGGTGAAATGACTTATCTTTCTGAAGCTGTAAGTGATAGAATTACAATAAAATTGACTTTTGCACTGAATCAAATTACTTTCGAAGCTGATGAATATGAATATCTAAAGTCTTTTTTTGCAGAATTAATCAAAATTCAAAACGAAAGAATCATCCTGACGAAAACCAATTAATTCAAATACATGAATTTGCCTTCCAAAACACTCATTACTATTGTAGGGCCTACAGGTATTGGCAAAACTCGGTTGAGTATTGCATTGGCGCAAGCTTTGGGATGCGAGATTATTTCATGTGATTCAAGACAATTTTACAAAGAAATGCGCATTGGAACTGCTGTACCTTCCCATGAAGAATTGGCTCTTGTCAAACATCATTTCATTCAAAATAGAAGTATTATTGAAGATTACAGTGTGGGTCAATTTGAAAAAGATGCTTTATTGCTCTTGAATGATTTGTTTATCCAATATGATCATGTCGTCATGGTAGGAGGAAGCGGACTATATGTGCAAGCCGTATTGGAAGGTTTGGATGCTTTTCCAGATGTTTCACCGCAAATTAGAAATGAGTTGAAACAATTATTGGAATTAAATGGTTTGGAACATCTGCAGGAAAAACTGAAACAATTGGATCCCGAAACCTATGATCAAATTGAATTATCCAATCCACATCGCGTCATACGGGCTTTGGAAATTTGTTTGGAAACAGGTGAAAAATATGCTTCTTTTAAGGCAAAACCCAAAGAACCAAGACCGTTTCAATCCATTTTAATAGGTTTGGACGCACCTAGAAAAGAAATCTACAAACGCATTGAATTAAGGGTTGATGCCATGTTTGAAGATGGATTGCTGGAGGAAGCCAAACTTTTATTTCCACATCGACATTTGAATGCATTGCAAACGGTAGGCTACAGAGAACTTTTTGATTATATTGAAGGTAAAACGACATTGGATTTTGCCCTATCTGAAATCAAGAAAAACTCGCGCCGTTATGCCAAACGCCAAAATACTTGGTTCAAACGCAATCCTGAAATACAATGGTTTGATTATCAAACAGAACTTTCTGAAATTTTGAAATCGATTGAACTTTGAATAATACGCTATTTTGCTTTCTTTTTTTATCCAAAATGTTCCCATTTCTTTAAAAGTTGTTACAATCGTAACAACAAACTCAAAATAACCCAATAGCAAATTTTATAAAAGGGATTTAGAGGTTGCTTACTGATAATTTTCGGTTTAATAATCGTCTATAACGGTCTTGAAATCATCCGGTAAGGTTTTCAACCCTAATTTTAGGGTTCCTAACCGCAATTTTAGGGTTCCTAACCGCAATTTTGTGGTTTATAACTTATAACTTCCGGTTTTTAAATCATCCGTTGATGTTTTCAACCCAAATTTTGGGGTTCCTAACCGCAATTTTTTGGTTTTTAACCTATAATTTAGGGTTCAGAACCCCAAAATTTGGGTTTACAACCGCAAAAGAATAGTTCAAGACCTCAACGGATGATTTCAAGACCGGAATGGAGGACTAAATAACCCCAAAATATAATTTCAAAACCCCAAAAAAGGAGTTTATGCTATTTTGATTTAACAAAATAAGGAAAATAGTTGAAAAATGGATTTGATTATAATAGCATTATTGCAACAAAAATTTCAATGGAATATCCAATCGCGCATTCCAAGCTTCCTCAGAATGATTGGCACCTTCAAATTTTTGAGTCATCCAACTTGCAGGAGTAAATCCCGAATTGATCATTCTTTCATCGACGAGCAATTGATAAGGTTCATACCAAGCATCAATCGTTGCTGTTCCATAATCAAAATAGATTTTGTGATCCATAGAGCAAGGCAAATAGAATTCCATATAATTTAAAAAGGCTTGTGGAATACGTGTATCATTTGGATCTGAAATACCTGGCCAATGCGTAGAAAGGCAGCCGGCAGTACCAAATACTTGTGGATATTCACAGATGGCATATAGCGAAATCAATCCACCCATGCTACTTCCCATAATGGCCGTATTTTCTTTTCCAGTCAATGTAGCGTAATGTGAATCGATATAAGGTTTCAATTCCTCTACTAAAAATTTCAAATACCCATCCGATTGCACTTTGGATGCAAATAGAGGCGAACCGGTATCTCTATAAAGTTGATACAAGCTATCTTGGTATTCTTTGGTAAGCGATTCAAAAGGGGTTTGAGGAAAATAATCACTATGACGGTTTGCTCCCGAATTCCAAACCCCTACAACGATAGTTGGTTTGATTAAGGAATCTTTCATTAATGAAGTTATGTGCTCATCTACACCCCATTCTTGCTTATTCCATGATGCAGAGGGATCATACAACATTTGACCGTCGTGCATATACAAAACAGCATATTTTTGTTGGGAATTGTATCCTTCAGGTAACCAAATATCAACATTTCGGGCACTCACAAATTGGGATGGAAAGTTTTCCAAACGTTCTACTTTTCCAGATGAAACCTGAACTTGAGACCACATTGACATTTGCCAAAGCAAGAGAAATAATAAAAATGAATTTTTCATACGGATGATGTTTTTAATTTTTAATTGGAAATGAATTTTCCTAAAACCTTTGATTTATTAACCGTTTCCAACCATTCCTGTTCAGGATTACTTTGTTCGGTAATGCCACCTCCCACGAATATTTGAACTTGATTGTCAAAGATTTCCATACAGCGCAAATTTACAAATAGTTCCGACTTACCCAAAGGATTGATTTCACCCAGAAAACCAGTGTAAAACTCACGATTATAACCTTCGTGCTCCAATATAAATTGTTTTGCAATATTACGAGGTGTTCCACATACAGCAGGTGTAGGATGTAATTGATTGATTATATCGGATAGGTTGTTATCAGGATTTAAACGGCCTTTTATCATGGTGCACAAATGTGCCAATATGCCTGCTTTTTTGGTGAAAGTTTCAGATAATTCTAATTGGCTAGAATAGGGAAGGAGTTGTTTTTGAATGTAATCGGTTACCAATTTTTGTTCTTGTTTTTCTTTTTCTTGCCAAATGAGGTTTTCGGTAAATAACTGTGTTCCAGCCAATGACATGGTTGTGAAATCATGCTGTTCCAATGTTATCAAACGTTCCGGTGTAGCTCCCATCCACAACCCAAACTGAGGATGAAACCAAAGGTAAACCAAAGCATCAGGATAGTTGTAACATAGTTTTTCAAAAACAGATATAGTTTTTTGAAAATCAAAATCTAGGATAATATTTCTAGAAATGACAACTTTTTGAGCTTTTCCTTCTTGAATAAAACCAATCGTTTTATGAACCAAATCTACATGTTTCTGATAAGCATTTGGATCAGATTTTTGATCAAGTTCATTAGTAAGATGTGTAGATATGTCGGGTATCGGGATTTCATACGCATCGGCAAACTGATTGGGAATCAAAACGCCATTTTGATTGTATTCAAAAGGACACATGACAAATCCTGAAGTAGAGAATTCTTGAATGTCATATACCTTTGAATTTTTCTGCACCAATCCTTTGATAGAAGTTTCCTGTGGTTTTTTGTACCAAACCATTGGTTTTGAAGGTGGAAAAAAATCGGCTAATTGTATAGACATTGCTGTTTAATAAATAAATGAAAAGTGAGCTTTCAGAGAAATTTAAACTGTTTTGGTTTTAGGTAAAACGATATTGGTCAATTTGCATAATGAAATTAAATGTCCCTTTTCATCGGTGATTTTAATTTCCCATAAATGGGTTGTTTTACCTTTGTGAATGATACGAGCTGTTGCAGTAACCATCCCATCTTTTTTGGAACGCAAATGATTGGCACTGATTTCGATTCCTCTGATTTCATAGTCGGGAGAGTTGACTAATACGTGTGAGGCAGTACTACCTACGCTTTCAGCAAGGGCAACACTAGCGCCACCATGTAAAAGTCCCATAGGTTGATGAACTCGAGGTGTAACCGGCATGGTTGCTACGAGATAGTCATCTCCAATTTCAGTATAAACGATTCCCAATGTTTCCATCAGGGTATTTTTCATGATTTGATTGATATATTCCAGACGGTTTGGCATGTTACATAATTTGTTAAGAAGTACAAAGAAACCAAATTCAATTTGATTTTTTACAATTTCGAAAGGTTAAATACAAAAATAAGATGGATAATAGTCCACTCTTGATGACAAATTCAGTTTTTATCTCATTGAATTTATTAGTTAAATTTATTGAAAACTGTTATTTTTTTAGATTGGATTTTTGCAAACCCAATCCTTTCCAAAATGCATCGGGATAAACCAATTCGTTGGGTTTTCCAATCCAACCATTGATTAAATTGAGTTCATATCCTGTTTCCAATTTAGTGTAGGAAACCGAACTAAAAACGATTAGATCCCAATCGCCTATATATTTTAAATCCTTCAATGTTTCGGGATATGAACCTTCCCTAATTTTATGCAATTCAATTAAAGCAATAGCAGTTTTAAAATGTTGGTCTCCAAATTTTTGATTGGCTTCTTCTTTCATATTGTCAAAACCACATTGTTGTGTAATAAACATGATGAGTATGCTGAAAAACAGTAATTTAAAATTGGAATTCATGGGTAGCAGAATTTATTTTTATAAAGTATAAAGTTATTTGATAAAATAGAATAAGTGTTTTTGGGCTATTTATATTCAAAGATAAACAAATAAAGATAATATACCCTAATCTAAAAGAACAAACCCATTTGAAAAATTCAAATGGGTTTGTTTAAAAACTAATTAAAAAAATGAATTATATATTTTAAGTTAAATGAGTTTAGATATCTTAAATATTACTTCACCTGAACACTTCCACCCGATGATTTATCAATCGATCTGGATCTAGGATTGCCTTCCGTATCAATAGAAGCGCCACTGCTGGCATTGCCGCTAAATTTATCCACTGCATTGACATCGATATCGGCACCACTGGAAGCGTCGGCTTTTACTACTTGAGCGATGAGTTCGCCTGCATTGATTTCACTACCACTACTGGAATTGGCTATCAACATTTGACAATTTCCTACAAGGGTTATATCACTACCACTACTGGAATTGGCTGAAACTTCTTGAGCTGTGAGTCTCAAATTGATTTCGCTGCCACTAGAAGCGTCAAAATTGATGAATGAAGCGTTAAAAGTGTTTTGACCATTAACTTCAGCGCCACTATTGGTATTGATTCTGGTTAATTGTGGCATCGTCAAATAAACTTTACTGGCTTTGCGTTGAGATACATTTTCTTTGAAGTAAATATTGAGTACACTATCTTTAACTTCGGTCATGAGAATTTCGTGTAAATTGTCATCAGCTTCAATCGATAAAGTTACCGAATTGCCTTGAGTCAAAATCACTTCTATTCCTTGACTTACTTCCAATTTGTTAAAATCGGAATTGATTTCTCTATTTTCAGTGGTCACATTGCGACTACCTGAAACACCGCTGAAAAGACACGCTTGAGTAGTAAGTCCAATTACACTTAGTACGAATATTTTGAAAAAGGTTTGCATAATAAAGAGATTTAAATTTCTTTGGATAAAAGTAATTAAAATTGAATGATATTATCTGATTTCAATACCATTTTCATCAACCTTTACTTTGGCTTGTTCTTTACCATTGTCAATGTTGATGTTGATTCCTTCTTTATCAATGTCAATATCTACATCTTCAATATTTTCAATATTTTTAATGCAATCAGTACAATTCAAACCTTCAGAATTCATGATGAAGTAGTGGTTGGCCATATCAGAATCGTATACATCTTGCACATTGTGCACATCGTATAAGAATGAACTGGTAGAATGATCCAAATACAATACTTTATTGTCGGGAACGTAAATGATTACGTCAATTTTGGGTCTACTGTATTTCAAATCGGAATCGGTTAGGAAATACGCATTCAGATTTAATTTATTTTGATTCAATTCATAAGAATAAGTGATGTTTTCAGCTTTGGAAAGAGCTTTTTCTTTGGTATAACCACGAGCGGTTTTCAATACTTTTACCATCATTTTATCATCACTACTGCGACGGATGTCAACGTGTACATAACTGGAATACAATTGTTTTAAACCATTGGTATCGGTAACTTCCTCTAGATTGTCACTTCTGTATAAAAATTTTCTATTGGAAATCAAATCATTACCAAGCATTCTCACAAATAAAGTATCCTTTTCTTTCAAAGTATATTGTTTGTTTACACTTACAAAATTTTCATTGGCAAATTGAGTTCCATGTTCAATGCCGGCAAAAGCTAAAGTGAAAAGAGAAACAAGCCAAACACCTAGTAGAGATAAGTTCCCGGTTTTACCTAAACCTAATTTTTTATTGGAAATGATGTTAATTCCCAAAATAAACAAATAGATAAAAGGGATCATGATGGCAAAAAGCATGGCAAGGGCTAAAATCCATGTTGGAACCACAGAAACATCAAAAAACTCAGGATAATGTATGTGATTTCTGTCATAACCCATGATTTCGATGGTTCCTACAGAAAATAGTCCAATTATGAGTCCGACCAAAGTCAGAGAAGCAATAATTATTAAAATCACACCAATGAATTTTCCAAACAAATGAAAAATGGTTTTGAAAATACTGCCAATGGTTTCTAAAATTTGTTGGAATCCATTTTTTACATGAGAATAATCGGCGTTTTTAACTCTTTTTTCTAAGTCAGAATATTCTTCTTTGATTTTTTTCTCAATATTGTCGATGGTGACAGGTTCACCCATCATTTCCAATTCTTCGGCTGTGGTTTTGGCTTCGGGAACGATAATCCAAAGAATGATATAAATCCAGAAACTGAATCCCCATGGAATCATCAATAAAAGCCAAATGATTCTAACCCAAGTAGCATCCAATCCGATGTAATGACCTAATCCTGAAGCAACACCACCCAAAATTTTGTCTTTACCACTGCGGTATAGTTTTTTGGACTTTGTAACTTTGGGTTGGTTATTTTTAAATAATTCATCGTCGTATTGGTAATCTTCAGGTTGCCCCATGATGGAAATCACTTCATCAACATCATTTTCGTTGATGACTTGACGTTCTTTAGTGAGTTTTTCATTGAATAATTCACCGATACGTTGTTCTATATCTTTTAAGATTTCATCCTTGCCTTGAGGATCATCCATCAGAGATAGTCCAATGGCATCGAGATAATGTCTCAATTTGAGAAATGCGTTTTCATCAATATGAAAAAACGTTCCGGCCAAATTAATGTTAATTGTTTTGTTCATTGTAGTATTATTTAGTTTGTGTTAGTTGGTTTACGGCAATAGTCAACTCAGACCAAGAATTCTCTAGTTCGTTGAGGAACAATTCTCCTTTATCGGTGAGTTTGTAGTATTTTCTAGGTGGACCCGAAGTGGATTCCTCCCAACGATAACTTAAAAATCCGGTATTTTTAAGTCGGGTCAACAGTGGATAAACAGTTCCTTCTACGACGAGCATTTTGGCTTCTTTCAGTTTTTCCAAAATATCGGAAGTATAGGCATCGTTTCCTCTGATGATACTGAGAATGCAATATTCCAGTACCCCTTTGCGCATTTGCGCTTTTGTGTTTTCGATGTTCATGAGGATTGATTGTTAAAGATTAATAATAAATCAAAAGTTGATATTTTGATTAGTTTAATACGCATTTCAATAAGAATTGAATTGCACTGACTAATACGATAATAAGTGAGATCATGATATTTATTTTATAAAACGTATAGTTAATGGATATCGAAAGAGTTCGCCTTGTCCAGCTTTAATAGCTGCTAAAATGATTAATACAAATTTGAATATAACAAGTAAGATCAATACAAAAAGTGAAATAAAAGTACCACTAGATGAAAACAGAATTTCAAAAACTTGATCAGGATTATTCAGTTCATTCATTTGAAATAAATTAAAAATAACGCCTACTAAAGAAGCGATGAATATTATTAAAATGGTAATGAAGTAAATGAAAAAACTCAAATTGAAATTAATAGCTTCTTTCCCATGATGATCCACATAAGGACTATCTTTTTTGAAGGCATGCCATAGGACAATTGGAAAAATGAGATTGCCTAAAGGAATAAACAAATTGGAAAATGCCGAAAGGTGAATTAATAATGCATTGTTGTTTTGGGTTTCTTGTGACATAATAATAGGTATTAGATATTAATTGACTATGCAAATATATAGCTTAAAGATAGTACTGTGTATCACAAAGTACTGTATTTAACATTTTTTTAACATGAAACATAGTTGAATCAAATAGATATTTTTGCTTATATACATGATATACAATAGGATATGAAATATATTTTAATAGTTGTAATTTCTTTATCTTTTGCATATCGAAATTATTTAGCTCATGAATTGTTGTATAAATTTTAAAATTCATTTAAAAAGATGCTATTTATCAGTTTGATTGATTTGAGATTTATTATTTTCGCATAAATTATTCAAGTATGGAATTTAATATTGGTAATATCAATAGATTTTTGTTGTGGAAATTGCCTTCGGCATATCTTGTTGGCATTAGAATAAAACATATTGATGCAGAGAAAACCATTTTTTCTGTAAAACACAGATGGATCAGTCAAAATCCATTTCAATCTATGTATTTTGGGGTTCAAGCCATGGCAGCAGAGATTTCAACAGGAGTTTTGGTTATGAAAAACATCAAAGATTCGGGTGCCAATATTTCTATGTTGGTTACGCATCAGCAAGGAACATTTACCAAAAAGGCTACGGGAAGGATAACTTTTAGTTGTACAGATGGGGCAATTATAAAGGAAGTTATAGCACAAGCAATTACATCACGTCAACCCCAGACCTTAATTTTAAAGGCAAATGGATTAAATGAAAAAGGAGAAATAGTTTCTCATTTTGATTTTCATTGGGGATTGAAAGTGCGGTAGAAATTGATAATAATGTCTTAATTGAAATTTTAAAGTAAAAAGATTGGATTTACGATTTCAGAATTATTCATGTAAATAAGTATGCAAAGTATCATTACCTATCTTCAGAAAACAAATGTGGTTGAGCGAATTATTTTGTTATGCCTTTTGTTTTTTATTCCTGGTATATTTATGCCTTATTGGGTTGTAGAGTGGTTTAATATGCCGAGTGAAATCCATGAATTTTTTACCAAACCATGGACAATCATCACCTATGGTTTTACTCATATTTATTTCTTACATATTTTATCCAATTTGATTGTCTTGTATTATTTTGGAAATGTATTTATTGATTTTTTTAACACCAGACAGTTTTTGATTTATTATTTTTTGGGTATTATTGCCGGCGGAATTTCCTATTTGTTGTTTTACAGATTTACACCGCATTTGGAATCACAACATTTAATAGGTGCTTCAGCAGGAGTTACATCTGTTTTCATTGGTTTAGCTGCCAAAGTTCCACATTATACATTTCGATTTCGATTTATTGGATTTGTTGAAATTTGGATACTGGCTTTGATTTGGATTGTACTGAGTGTACTCGGTACAGGTGGAGTAGATGCTGGTGCGGCTGTAGCTCATTTAGGAGGAGGATTAATGGGTTATATTTTGACTTTTTTGGGAGGCCACATTGCTTTAAATACTTTTAAGTTTAACAAATCAAATTCCAAAAAATCATTTAAAAAAGTTTACTCCCAGCCAAACGGAATCAAAACCCAACCAGGATATAGAAAGAAAAAGGAAATTCAAGAGCAAATTAATTTAATTTTGGAAAAAATCAGTAAATCAGGATATAACTCGCTTACACAGGAAGAAAAGGAATTTTTGTTTAATCAAAAGGAATCATGACGCAAATCAAAGCCAAAAAAAAGTCTTTTTTACATAAAATATTGGTATTAATATCTATAGTATTTGTTTTACTATTGGCATTCGCTTTTTTAATTCCATTTATCGAACCCAAAGCACTCAAAAGTATAGCTGCTTATAGTTTATTTACGCCATTTATCATTTTTATCAATGTTCTATTTTTAGTGTATTGGTTGGTTACTTTTAAAAGGTATTTTATTTTTCCACTGGTATTATTTGTTTTGGGTTACCCAAATTTGGTGCGACTTTATAAAATCTCGGGAGAAAAAATTCTCCAATCTGATGATTTGAAAATCATGAGTTACAACGTTCGGATGTTCAACAAATATGAATGGTCCGACGATAAGGAGATTCCTCAAAAAATTGGAAAACTCATCAAAGAAAAAGCTCCGGATATCCTTTGTTTTCAAGATTATGCCAAATCAGATGCTACCGGATTGGATTATCCATTTATTTTTGAAAAATTCAAAACTGAAAAATCTCAATTTGGGCATGCTATTTATTCCAAGTTTCCGATAATTGCTCATGGAAGTTTTGATTTTGATAAAACTGCCAACAATATCATTTGGGCAGATATCATGGTAGATAAGGATACGATCAGGGTTTATAATGTGCATTTACAATCGGTCAAACTCAATCCTAAAAAAGAGTATTTTGGGCAAAAGGATGCCGAACATTTGCAAATGCGAATCAGTTCTGCATTTCAAATTCAGCAAGATCAAGTAGAAAAACTCATTAAACATCAAGCTCAGGTTACTTATCCTATCATTATAGCCGGTGATTTTAACAATACAGCTTTTTCATGGGTTTACCGACAAATGTTGAAAGGGAAAAAAGATGCGTTTGCCCGAGCCGGAACCGGTTTTGATCGCACTTATGATTTCGAAATTCCCATGAGAATAGATTATATATTAGTTGATAATCGTCTAAAAGTGAATTACTTTAAAACGTATAAAGAGAAATATTCCGATCATTTTCCAATTTTGACAAGGATTGATAAACAAAGTTTTAAAGATTCAAAATAGTTTTTTACATTTTCTATCCAAGAATTGCGATTAGTATGATGAAAATGATAAATTTGCATTTGATTTTTTAATAAACATGTTACTAGATATATTCGTAATTTTATTTTTTGTTTTACTCAACGGATTCTTTGTTGCTTCAGAATTTGCAATCGTCAAAGTGCGTTATTCTCAAATTCATCTCAAAGCCGAACAAGGTAATAAAATTGCAAAACGCGCCGAACACATCATCAATCATTTGGATACCTATTTATCTGCTACTCAATTGGGTATAACTTTGGCAAGTTTGGCATTAGGTTGGTTGGGTGAACCGGTGGTAGCTGAAATGATCAAATCTTTTATTGATTATTGGAGAATCCAAATTTCTGAAAAATCCTTACATACTTTATCTGTAGTAATAGGTTTTACATTAATTACAACTTTACATATTGTATTTGGTGAATTGGCTCCCAAATCTATTGCAATTCGAAAGGCAGAAGCTACTACATTGGCTATTTCCTATCCACTTCATGTCTTTTTTGTGGTTTTGAAACCATTTATTTGGTTGATGAATCATTTTTCAAATTTTATTTTAAATATAATTGGTATCAAACCGGTGGGTGAACACGAAACCCATAGTGTTGATGAATTGAGATTATTGGTTGATCAAAGTAAGGAAGGTGGCATCATTCAAGCCGAAAATTACGAAATCATCAAAAATGCTTTTGATTTTACTGATCACAGTGCACGTCAAATAATGGTGCCACGTCATGAAATATTTGCATTAGATATTGATTTACCTACTAAAGATTTGGTCGAAAAGGTTTTAGAAAACGGTTATTCAAGAATACCTATTTATGAAGATTCGATGGATAACTTGATCGGAATTGCCTATGCAAAAGATATTTTTAAGGAGTATTTTAAAAAACCCAATTTTAAAATTAAAAACATACTCGATCCTGTTTATTATGTATATGAAAACAAACTCATCAGTGAGATTTTAACAGATTTTCAGAAACAACACATACACATGGCTGTAGTGATGGATGAATTTGGGAGTGCACAAGGAATCATTACCTTAGAAGATATTTTGGAAGAATTGGTTGGTGAAATTCAGGATGAAGATGACGAGGAAAAACCAATTGTTGAAAGAAATGAAAATGGAAGTATAATGGTGCAAACCATGCATTCTTTGGTCGATATCAACGAATTATTGCCTCATCCTTTCGAATTAAATGAAAACTATACGACTTTGGCAGGTTTACTTTTATACCATTTTAAACGAATTCCCAAAGTAAACGACAAAATTGTGTTGGAAGGTTATGAGATTAGTATTACTAAGTTACAACGACGAACGATACATACAGTCATTTTGAAAGATGCCAATCTATCAGAAATTGAAGAAGAAGCATAATTGCTTGCAAATACGTAACTTTATCCTAATTCTTCATACTAATAATCACCAAATTTAAAGTACTAAACATGAGAAATTTCTTCTTATTCATTTTTGCTATTGCAACTTTCAATATTCAAGCCCAACAAAAACATCTTACTATTGACGATTCTGTATTGGGATATTACAAAGGATTGTATCCACAAAGCTTACAAATGTTGCAGTGGATTGAAGGTACTGATCAGTATATTTACATGGAAAATAATGTTTTTCATATCAAAAGTGCCGATGGAAAAATATCCAAAGATTTGACATTATCTGAAATAAATAAGACTTATTCCGACCTAAAAAGATTGCCGAGTTTTGAAAAAATTAATGCCAATCACATGGTATTTCAAACCGAAACGGAATACACTATTTATGATTACAATAATAAGAATGAAGTAATTGCTGTTAAAATGGAAGATGGAGCCGACCATTTTGATTTTAATTATGATAATTATATGCTGGCATATACCATAGATAATAATTTGTACGTGGGTAGTGCACAAAATTCTAAAATAGCAGTAACCAATAATTCAGATGCCAATATTGTCTCAGGTCAATCCATTCATCGCAATGAATTTGGGATTTCGAAAGGAACTTTTTGGTCCCCAAAAGGTAATTTTCTTGCTTTTTATCAAAAAAATGAAACGCATGTGACCAATTATCCATTGGTAGATGAAACAACATATCCCGCAACTTTGAAAAGTATTAAATATCCAATGGCAGGTCAAGGCAGTGAATTGGCCAAAGTGGGCATTTATAATGTGAAAACACAAAGCTTAGTTTATTTGGATATTGATACTTCAGATGAACATTATTTGACCAATTTAGGATGGTCACCCGATGAAAAGTACATAACTCTTGCGGAAGAAAATAGAGCCCAAAATCACTATTCATTTAATGTGTATGATGCTACAACCGGAAAGAAAGTGAGAACTGTTTTTGAAGAATCCAATGATCGTTGGGTTGAACCTGAATTTCCGGCACTTTTCTTTCCAAATTCCAATACAGCATTTCTATGGATGAGTGAAAAAGATGGTTTTATGAATGTGTATCAGTATGATTTATTATCAAATACATCCAAAAAAATAACCCATTTCAAATTTGTAGTAACTCAAATTTTAGGATTTGATCCCAAATGTGAGCATATTTTTGTGGAAGCAACTGGTACAGATCCCAAAGGATCACAAATATTCAAAGTAAATCTAGTAAAAGATAAAGTTACTGCTTTGACTCCGGATGCAGGAACACATCAAGTTCAGTTAAATCATTCTACAAAATACATTTTAGATGTTTTTTCCAATTTAAACACACCAGGTAAAACCATTTTATTGGATACCAAAACCTTAAAATCAACAACTTTATTGGAATCAACCAATCCATTAAAGGATTATCAATTGGGAACAACTGAATTTGTGAAATTAAAAACTGATGAAGGGCAAGATCTAGAAGCTGTAATTACCAAACCGGCTCATTTTGATCCTACCAAAAAATATCCGGTACTAATTTATGTTTATGGTGGACCACATGCGCAATTGGTTACTGATAATTGGTTGGGAGGTACTGGTTTGTGGATGCAATACTTAGCAGCAGAAGAAGATTATATTGTTTTCACTTTAGATAATAGAGGTTCGTCCAATCGCGGATTTGAATTTGAAAGTGTAATTCACCGCAATCAAGGTGTTGCAGCTATGTCCGATCAAATGAAAGGAGTAGCGTATTTAAAATCATTACCTTATGTTGATTCAGATAGACTTTCAGTATATGGTTGGAGTTATGGTGGATTTATGACCATATCCTTGCTTTTAAATTATCCTGATGTGTTCAATGCAGGTGTTG
Organism: Flavobacteriaceae bacterium; assembly: GCA_020854235.1. Taxonomy (GTDB): domain Bacteria; phylum Bacteroidota; class Bacteroidia; order Flavobacteriales; family Flavobacteriaceae. The sequence continues at coordinate 804 of JADZFW010000119.1, read as the reverse complement.
CAGGTGGACCCGTTACTGATTGGAAATACTATGAAGTGATGTATGGAGAACGCTATATGGATACACCACAGGAAAATCCGAATGGATATGAATCCACCCGATTACATAATAAAATTAAAAATTTAAAATCTAAATTATTAATTATTCATGGTAGTAATGATGATACAGTCGTACCACAACACAGTATGACTTTACTCAAAGAAGCCGTTGAAAAAAATATTCCTATTGATTTCTTTACGTATCCTATGCATGCTCATAACGTGCGAGGAAGAGACCGTATTCATTTGAATACGAAGATTATAGATTATATTTTGAATAATAATGTAAAATAAACCATAAACTTTAAATCTTAAACTTAAAGCTCATGCTCACCTCAGCCATACATTGGAATCCTTCGCCTATACTCTTCGATTTTGGAGCAATTGCCATCAGATATTATAGTTTGATGTTTGTTTTTGCTTTTTTAGTAGGAATTTATATTGAAAAGAAAGTGTACAAAAAAGATGGCGTAAACGTTGATCTTGTAGAATCCTTATTTGTATATGTGGCATTAGCGGTTTTATTGGGTGCTAGATTGGGTGAAGTTTTTTTCTATAGTTGGGATTATTACAAGAATCATTTAATGGAAATCTTGATTCCGATTCAATTTAAACCTTTTAAAATAATTGGTTTTTCAGGTTTGGCAAGTCATGGTGCTGCACTTGCAGTAATTATTTCTGTTTATTTATTTAAAAGGTTCAAATTACGTGAAAAATCATATTTATGGATATTGGATAGGGTAGTATTGGCTGTACCCATTGGAGG
>JADZFW010000118.1 GCA_020854235.1 Flavobacteriaceae bacterium | reverse complement strand
TTAAAGTTTGAATATTTTTTGTAAACTAAACGACATTGAATTATGATTCTAAATTATCTTTCAACCGACTCAAACCAGTTTGTAAATCATCCCCAATCATCTTATCAAAATTCATAAAAAGCATCATTAAATTCATGGGATATTTCATAGATCCTTCAAAACTCCAATGCACTTTGGTTTGATTATCCGATATTTTTTCTGTCTTCATATAAGCCGTATGTACTGCTTTGAAGGGTTTGTGAAAACGCAATTCAAAATCAATGCGTTCGTTTTCGGTTATCTTTTTAATTTCCTGTTCGCCTACTCCCACATTTTTGTCTGTACTTTCCCATGCAGAGATAAATCCTACTTCGGCATCGGTACCGGTATACGTTTTTTTCATATTGGGATCCATAGTAGCCCATTTGCTATAGGAATCTTGATTTTTCAAATGTTTGATATATTGAAATACCTCAGTAACCGACTTATCGATTACAACTTCTCGCACAATTTTGTATTCTTTTTTAATAAAAAGGGCGATAATCAAGGGAATAGCAATAATAACAAGAATGATGAATAAAAAAACCATGATATAAAATTTTATAGTTAGTAAATTCAAAAGTAGTAAATAAAAACAAAAAAGGCCACAAAACGTTTCTATTTTGTGACCTTTTAAAATTATTGGAATTTAATTTTTATGAAAATTGGAATTTAAACTTAAGCATCAATATTGGCATAAACCGCATTTTTCTCAATGAATTCTCTACGAGGTGGTACATCTTCGCCCATCAACATGGAGAATACTCTGTCGGCTTCGGTTCCATTGTCTATGGCAACTTGACGCAAGGTTCTAAACTCGGGATTCATCGTGGTATCCCACAACTGTTCGGCATTCATTTCACCCAAACCTTTGTAGCGTTGGATGGTAACGCCTCCACCCATTTGAGCGGTAATTTGTTCTCTTTGTTGCTCATTCCAAGCATATTCACGCTTGTTACCTTTTTTAACTAAATATAAAGGTGGAGTAGCGATATACACATAACCTGCTTCGATCAGTTCTTTCATATATCTGAAGAAAAAAGTCAGGATTAAAGTTGCAATGTGACTGCCATCGACGTCGGCATCAGTCATGATGACCACTTTGTGATATCTCAGTTTGCTCATATTCAAAGCTCTGTTATCTTCTTCCGTACCAATGGTCACACCCAAAGCTGTATAAATATTTCGAATTTCTTCACTATCAAATACGCGGTGTTGCATGGCTTTTTCTACATTGAGAATTTTACCTCTCAAAGGCATGATGGCTTGGAAATTACGATCTCTACCTTGTTTGGCTGTTCCACCTGCAGAATCTCCCTCAACCAAAAATATTTCTGATTTAGCGGGATCGTTATTGGAGCAATCACTCAATTTACCGGGTAATCCTCCAATGGACATCACACTTTTACGTTGTACCATTTCACGAGCCTTGCGAGCAGCATGTCGGGCAGTCGCCGCTAAAATCACTTTTTGAACAATGATTCTCGCTTCATTCGGATTTTCTTCCAAATAAATTTCCAACATATCCGAAACCGCTTGGCTTACAGCAGCTGTTACTTCACGATTCCCCAATTTGGTTTTGGTTTGTCCCTCAAACTGTGGTTCTTGAACTTTAACAGAAATAATGGCAGTAAGACCTTCTCTAAAGTCATCTCCCGAAATCTCAAATTTCAATTTATCCAGTTGCCCTGAAGTTTCAGCATATTTTTTCAATGTATTGGTCAACCCTCTGCGGAAACCCGCTAAGTGTGTACCACCTTCATGTGTATTGATGTTATTTACATAAGAATGTAAATTTTCACCGTAAGACGTATTGTAAGTCATGGCCACTTCTACCGGAACACCTTGTTTTTCACCTTCCATCGAAATGATTTTGGAAATCAATGGTTCACGAGTTCCTTCCAAATATTGTACAAATTCCGGCAAACCTATTTCACTGTAAAAAGATTCGGAAATGTAATTTCCTTCATCATCCTTAGTACGTTTATCGGTGATATTGATTCTGAGTTTTTTATTCAAATAAGCCAATTCACGCATACGGGTAGCAAGCGTTTCATAGCTAAATTCTAAAGTAGTAGTAAAAATTTCAAAGTCGGGTTTAAAGGTGACAATGGTTCCTCTGTCTTTACTTTCTCCTACTGATTTGACAGGATACATGGCTTTACCACGTTCGTACTCTTGTTGCCAAATTTTGCCATCGCGATGTACTTCAGCTTTCAAATTGATTGAAAGTGCATTGACCACAGAAACCCCAACACCGTGCAATCCACCTGAAACTTTATAGGAATCTTTATCAAATTTACCACCCGCCCCGATTTTGGTCATAACCACTTCCAAAGCTGAAACACCTTCCTTTTTGTGATGATCAACCGGAATACCACGACCATTATCCTTAACGGTAACAGAATTATCTTCATTGATCCATACGTCAATGGTGTCACAATGACCTCCCATCGCTTCGTCAATGGAGTTATCCACTACCTCATAAACCAAATGGTGCAAACCTCTTACCCCTATATCACCTATATACATGGAAGGACGTTTACGCACGTGCTCCATGCCTTCCAACGCCTGAATACTCTCCGCTGAATACGAATCTTTTTTAATTTCGTCGCTCATAATCTATCGCTTATTATTGTTGAGTTTTTAGTAATTGGCAAAGATAAAAAAATGCTACTTTTTTGCCCAATTTTTTGAATTGAATTAGGGGAAGTTATCAACAATTTAAAGGTGAAATGTCAATTAAAGCAAAAAAAATGAGAGTAAATGTAAGTTTATAAAATCCAATCTTTATACATGTAAAACATTTTCCCTAATATTGCGTTATCTATTCAGTTATAAAATTTTTATGCGTCATTTTACATACTTTGTTGTTTCTGTTATTTTGTGGTCTGTAGTTTCCTGTCGAATGGATTTTTCAACCGACTTATCTCAAGGCAACCTCGAATTTTCAAAAGATACCGTTTATTTAGATACCGTTTTCACCAATATCGGTTCGAGTACCTATCGACTTAAAGTATACAATCACAGTGATAAAGCGATAACCATACCTAGCATCCGATTGGGACGTGGAACAAATTCCGGCTATCGTTTGAATGTAGATGGATTACCCGGGCAATCCTTTGAAAACATTGATATATTGGCGCAAGACAGCATCTTTGTTTTTATCGAAACCACACTTGATTATACTGAAATAACCGAACCCTTATACATAGATGATTTATTGTTTGATTCAGGAGTGAATGAACAAGTGGTGAAACTGGTTACCTTGGTTCAAGATGCACATTTTCTCTATCCCAACAAAACCAATGGTATCATCGAAACACTAACGCTCGATGGTGAAGAAACCGAATTACAAGGCAGGTATTTAAACGATGCCGAATTGACTTTCAACGATGATAAACCTTATGTTGTATACGGATATATGGTCGTTGGCACACCCGATAATCAAGCCAAGACATTGGTGATGCAAGCCGGAACCAAAGTTCATTTTCACGCCAATTCCGGTCTTATTGTCAATCCCAATTCTAGTTTACATATTCAAGGCAGTATCAATGTGGAAGGTCAACCTGAAACCGAAGTCGTCCTAGAAGGTGACCGTTTGGAACCCGAATACAGCGACATTCCCGGTCAATGGGGTGTCATCTGGCTCAGAAATGGAAGTATCAATAACCAAATCAATTATGCGACTATCAAAAACGGAAGTATCGGTTTATTGGTCGATGGTTACACTTCAACCACCATTCCAACTCTAGATATCCATAATTCTCAAATGTACAACTTCGCACAATTTGGTATTTTTGCGCGTTTGTCCAACATAAACGGAAAAAATCTGGTTTTCAATAATTTCGGTTATTCGGCATTTGCCGGTACCCAAGGAGGTTATTACGAATTCACCCATTGCACTTTTGCTAATTATTGGAATGGAAGTGTTAGAAGCTATCCTACCGTAATTGTCAATAATTTTTATACCGAAGATCAAGTCAATTTTATCCCATTTGATTTACAAAAAGCTTCTTTTACCAATTGCATCATTTACGGTAATAACAATATTGAAATGAAATTGGAAAAAGTGGATACAGGAATTTTCAATTACAACTTCATCAATAATTTGATTCGATTCAATGATGTGAGCAATCAATATACTACCAAACCACAATACAATTTCACAGATACAACACATTACACCGGCAATATTTTCAATCAAACACCCGATTTCAAAACCGAATTCATTTCCCTTAACAAAATGTTTATCGGTCAAAATTCGGCCGGAAAAGCACATGCTGCGGTAAGCGGTACTACTTTGGTACCTTTGGATCTATTGGGAAAAACCCGTGCCAATCCTGCTGATATAGGCGCTTATGAATTTGTAGTTTTTGAATGATTCAATCTCGGAATGATAGAAAATATTGATTAATAATCCGTATTTTTACGCCATGCAAAAAACCATCATCATTACCGGATCCAGTCGCGGTATCGGATTGGAATTAGTCAAAATTCTATCTGAAAATCATCGTATTATTGCGCTTTCAAGAAATATTGAGCCTATAAAAAATTTACCCAATGTTGAAGCTTATTCGGTAGATTTTTTGGATCCTTCATTTGCGGAAAAATTGGATTTCAAAGCTTTTGGAAAAGTGGATGGTGTGATTCACAATGCCGGGAAACTCATCAACAAACTTTTCGAAAAACTAACCCATTCCGACTTTTTGGAAGTCTATCAAGTCAATGTTTTTGCAGTAGTCCAGTTGACCCAAGCGCTTTTGCCTCAACTACAAAAAGGTAGTCATGTAGTCAACATCAGTAGTATGGGTGGCATACAAGGAAGCTCCAAATTTCCCGGTTTGGCTGCTTACAGTTCGTCCAAAGGTGCTTTAATCACCTTAACTGAAATGCTAGCTGAAGAATACAAAGAAAGTGGCATTTCCTTCAATGCACTGGCTTTGGGTGCGGTCCAAACCGAAATGTTGGCTGAAGCTTTTCCAGGTTATCAAGCCCCAACAACTGCTCGTGAAATGGCGCGTTTTATAGCCGATTTTACTTTAAACGGACATCAGTTTTTTAATGGTAAAGTCCTACCTGTTGCCCATAGCACACCCTAATCTTTTATTAAATATTTGTTTCTAACTTCAAACCACTTTTGTTCTGGACAAAAACCACTATCATAAAATCCTCTCCGAATATCTTCCCAACAACTCAATCCCTTATGTTATCGATTTGTTGGAAAAATATCCTTTGCATTTCAAAATCACCAAAGAGAGACAGACCAAACACGGCGATTTTAGAATTCAATCCAATGGCAAAGCTCAAATTACCGTCAATCACAGCTTGAATCCTTATGCCTTTCTCATTACGTTGATTCACGAAATGGCGCATTTTGTCAACTTTAAAAACAACAAACGAAAAGTCGAGCCGCATGGAGTTGAATGGAAAATGGCATTTCAACATTTGATGTTACCTTTGCTCAATCACGATGTTTTCCCGGATGATGTTTTAAGAGTTTTGGCCAAACACATGAAAAACCCAAAAGCTTCCAGTGGTTCTGATTCCAAATTGGTTCTAGTTTTGAAACGTTATGATACGCCAACTGATAAAATATTATTACATGAACTGGAAATGGGTACCGTATTCCAACTCAATCAAATGCAGTTCATCTTGGGTGCCAAAAGACGTACCCGTTACGAATGCCTGGAATTTTATTCCAAACGCAAGTATTTAGTCAGTCAACATGCCGAAGTCATACTTGTAAATCCTAAATTGTAATTTGTTAATTCCCTGCGTTACATTCATAGAATCTAAATCCAAATTCATAATCAAAATTCTTAAATATTACTATTGTCAAACATTTGATAAGTTAAATGACTATTTTTGATACCTCAACATCGAATCTCTTTTTATGATTTATAATTCAACTCAATTTTATGCCGTAATCATGGCCGGTGGCGTAGGCTCTAGATTTTGGCCTGTAAGTACTCCCGATCATCCGAAACAATTTCATGATATGTTGGGAACGGGTAAATCACTGTTACAGCAAACTTTTGAGCGATTGCTACCGCTTATTCCTGAAAATCAGATTTTGATTTCTACCAATGATAAATACAGTGATTTGTGTAAACATCAATTGCCCCATATTACAGACAACCAATTGGTTTTGGAACCCACAATGCGCAACACAGCTCCGGCTATTCTATATGCTGCTGTTAAGATTTATGCTCAAAATCCGGATGCGGTTATTTTAATCGCTCCCAGCGACCATTGGATTGACCGAGAAGATGTTTTTCTAGATAGTTTGCAACTAGCCTTTGATAAATGCAGTCGAGAAGATGTTTTAATGACTATGGGAATCGTACCTACTTACCCCAATACCGGTTACGGATACATCCAATTTCAGAAAGATGAAAATCAAATCAAAAAAGTCAATCGTTTTACGGAAAAGCCCAACTATGAAAATGCCGTAAAATTTATGGAAAGTGGCGAATATCTGTGGAATGCGGGGATTTTTATCTGGAGTGCCAAAAGTATTCTAAAAGCTTTTCAAACCTTTTTGCCCCAAACTTATGAGCTTTTTGCCAGAGGAAATGCAGTTTACAATACAGCAGGTGAAACAGCATTTATACAATCCAATTATCCGGAAGCTGAAAATATTTCAGTAGATTATGCCATTTTGGAAAAAGCAGATAATGTATATGTACTTCCCGTCGATATGGGTTGGAATGACTTGGGAACTTGGGGTGCTTTACATCAAAAATTGAATCAAGATGCTCAAAAAAATGCCGTAGTTCTTGCTCAAACATATTTTGAAGAGGCAACCGGAAATATGATTCGAACAGCTGCCAACAAAAAAGTTATCATCAAAGGATTAAGTGATTATATTGTGGTAGATCACGAAGATGTGTTGATGATTATTCCTCGTAGTGATGAACAAGCGATTAAGGAGTTATCTCAGAAAATAAATTAATTAAACCGACTTATAGCTGTTGATTGCCTGTTGCAACTCGGGTGCGTACTTATGATTTTCCACGACTTTCAATAAAGCATCAGGTGAAAAGACACCACTTTCATTCAACCAATAGGCTATAGCACTCAAAGCGGCTCCTTTTTTACCACCGGCTTTGCTAAATCCTTTTTGGGTATAATTGGATTCTATCTCGGCTTTATCATCAATCCAAACCTTCGTTTGGGGTGCTAATAGGTCTTTAACTTTTTTAAATCCATCTTCTGTAATAATCAATGCCACATCAGATTTTTCCAATCCTGTGTAATGGATAGGATCTTTGGATAAGATGACTTCGGCTATAGAAAATCCGGTTCCTACCGTAATGGGATATTCTCCTTTCATCGTACTGTGTAAACCCGCTAAAATACCGGCTTGTGCCAATTGCTGTGCAGCCGATTGTACACCTCCACCAGCTGAACCGGCTATTAATATACCTATTCTTCCATCCAAATTATTCCCAAATAAAGCATCCAAACCTTTCATGTTTTCTATGAGTGGTTTGGTTTGACGTAACGGCAAATGACCTACTGGTCTATCGTTGAGAAACTTTTCTTCCTCCACAATATATTCCTGATATTCCGAAACTTTTTTCATGGCATAAGAAGTACACAAACTCGCCAACTCCACCAAAGAAAAACCAGGAGTGGCAATCGCTTCTTTCAATGCAGGCGTAAAGTTGGCTATGTGATTGACTCTTCGGGTATAAGCTGCTCCTGCTGTATGCGCCAATTGCACCACATCATAAGGATCTGCTTCGTCAGCACTTTGCTTGTAATCTTTAAATTCATTAGTTGACAAGCCACTCATTTGTCCACCGGTCATTCCAAACAACATGTTGTTGAAAACCACCAAGGTCATATCAATATTGCGTCGAGCTGC
>JADZFW010000117.1 GCA_020854235.1 Flavobacteriaceae bacterium | reverse complement strand
TATATAACAAATGTAGAAAAAAAATTAATACCAATTATTTATTATGTTAATAAATAATTAATTTAGTTTAGTAAATTTAATATAAGAGTAATTTTATTTCATAAATTTTATTAATTTTTAGAAGTAAATGTATTATTATTTTTATTAATTTAAATAATACCTTCTTTTTATGTGTTTATAATTATTTGTTTTTAATGGTCAGATGTAATAGTCATTTGATCATCATAGGTTGGTATGATGTAAATCATATGACTATTTCATAGGTTAAAAATCAAAAAATAATGAACCTTTTATCCTTAATTTACTGGTGTTAAAGTACCCAACAAAGGAAATGTCTATTCGTTTTTTTGCTAAATAAAAAATACAGAATTGAAAAAGTGCATTAATTAAACACAAGCAAAAAAGCAATACCAATTAGAAAAATACCCAATGCTTTACCTATCAGGTTTTGATATTGGTTGTATTGTTTTTGAATATAAGGAATGTTGAAGAAAATTGCCACCAAACTAAACCAGAGCGTCGTATTGATCATCAATAAAGCACTGATGATGATTAAAGTGCCAGAATTTGGATGTGATTGAAGGATGTAGGTAAATAAACTCAAGAAAAATAAACTCGCTTTAGGATTCAATACATTGGTTAAAAATCCCATACTTATCGCTTTAAAAGGAGTAATGTCTTGAATGTGTTTGGTACTTCCTACACTTATTTTGTTTGTTTTTTCTAATATTGACTTAATCCCAATATAAAACAGATAGGCAGCACCCAAATATTTAATCATATTAAACAATCCTTCCGATTGAGAAATAAGGATGGCAAGCCCGGCAAAACTGTATAAGATGTGGACTCCAATACCCATTCCAAACCCAATGGCAGTGTAGATGCCGGTTTTGCGTGAATAAGTCATTGAATTTTTGAGTGCCATCACAAAATCAGGGCCTGGGCTGATGACAGCCAGTAAGTGACTTAATACGGCTACAACAATGATTGAATAATTTGGCATAAGACAAAACTACATATTTTTTTTATAAATGGACTTTGATGAATGATTGTAATTTTATAAACAATAAGATTCATAAAGATTATAACGCAGGGATTATGTAAATAAATATTGAATTGCCAATTATAAAGTTTTCCATTCGTTTCGATAAATTTTGTAAGTTTGAATTCTATATGAATCCAGTCAAAATCATAGAATGTCCTCGAGATGCCATGCAAGGGATCAGAAATTTTATACCTACTGAAAGTAAGGTGAAATACTTGCAATCTTTATTGCAAGTTGGGTTTGATACCTTAGATTTTGGAAGTTTTGTATCTCCCAAATCCATTCCTCAAATGCGGGATACGGTTGATGTTTTACATCGATTGGATATGTCGGCTACTAAAACGAAGTTACTAGCTATTGTTGCCAATGTAAGAGGAGCAACCGATGCCTTGAATTATGAACAAATTTCTTATTTAGGATATCCTTTTTCAATTTCGGAGCATTTCCAAATGCGAAATACGGGCAAAACGATAGCTGAATCGGTTGTTGTATTAGAAGAAATTTTAAATCTAGCTGCTATAAAGAATAAAGAAGTAGTAACCTATTTATCAATGGGATTTGGAAATCCCTATGGAGAATCTTGGCATGTGGATTTGGTTGCTCAATGGACCCAAAAATTAAGTGATATGGGAGTTAAGATACTGTCACTTTCCGATACCATCGGAAGTGCTGATCCCAACCATATTTATAGTTTGTTTCATGAACTGATTCCTCAATTTCCACAAATGGAATGGGGTGCACATTTACACACACATCCATCACATTGGTTTGAAAAGGTCGATGCCGCTTATAAAGGTGGTTGTCTGCGATTTGATGGAGCCATTAAAGGGTATGGTGGTTGTCCCATGGCTAAAGATGATTTAACCGGAAATATGCCTACTGAAAAACTACTTTCCTATTTTACAACTCAAAAAGTAGAAACCGGTATCCAAATACTACATTTTGAAAGTGCTTATAACGAAGCACTTCAGGTATTCGGTTAGGATTAGTAACTGTACTCCAAACACCTCACTTTTTTGGAAATATTTCTATAAAGCCTTAAGGGAAATCAAAAATTCATTTGAATTGAATAATTAGTTACATTTGTTACATATTAACCAATTAAACTTTTTATAATCATGAAAACCAAAAATCTTTTAGTCGGTTCAGTAGTCGGCACAATTGTTTATTTTTTATTGGGTTGGCTATTTTATGGGATTCTTTTTACAGACATTTTCCCTTCAAACGGAACTGAAAACATGCTTTTCATTTTTTTGGGTTGTATGTTTTTTGGAATTTTAGTTGCCTATGTGGTGGTTTCTCATTCCGGATTGACCAATTGGGCAAGTGGAGCCAAAGTAGGAGCCGTAATTGGCGGTCTATATTCGGCTTCAATGAATTTTTATATGTATTCAGCCATGGAAGCCGATTACAATAAAATGGTGATGGACATCGCTTTGACTATTTTGATGGGTGGTATCGTCGGTGCTGCCATTGCATTTGTAAACGGTAAATTGTAACATTATATCTCTCCCCACTTAAATCCCTTTTAACAACTGTTAAAAGGGATTTTTTATTAATATTCGGAGATAATATTTACTCAAAAAATATAATAAATCAAGCGATTTAATAGGTTTGAGATTATATTAAGGATTTTCTAGTATAGTTTAGGACGTGAAAGTTTCATTTTGATTTGTCAGGGGCTTCGATGCCTCAGCCACCGAGTAATTCTAATTAGAGTAGGTTATATTTCGATTTGTTTGAAGTCCACTCTAAAGAATTAGTTTACACAATCTAATGAATACTCCCTTATTTCGTGCGGCAGCTAGGAGTTCCAACAGTCGTGTCGGTAGTTCCATTAGTCGTGTTGGTAGTTCCAACAGTCGTGTCGGTAGTTCCATCAGTCGTGTCGGGAGTTCCAATAGTCGTGTCGGGAGTTCCAATCGTCGTGTCGGGAGTTCCAACAGTCGTGTCGGTAGTTCCAACAGTCGTGTTGGTAGTTCCAACAGTCGTATCGGGAGTTCCAATAGTCGTGTCGGGAGTTCCAACAGTCGTGTCGAGAGTTCCAACAGTCGTGTCGGTAGTTCCAACAGTCGTGTCGGTAGTTCCAACAGTCGTGTCGGGAGTTCCAACAGTTTGAATGAGTTATTAAGCCCGCCTTGCCGCGAGGCAGGTTATTGGGATTTCACTGCTATCGTTATAGTTAAGTGGGAATTTATGGGATTTGGGTAGAGCGTTACCAAGTTTGGGTGAGGAGTTCCAACAGTCGTGTCGGGAGTTCGATTTTATAAAAGTCTATATTAATGATAACAAAAAAAAAAGCCATACTAAAAAGTATGGCTTTTATAATTTAGATTAAAAATTTTATTGCTTTATAAAACTTTTAGTTGCGGTTCCATTTTCATTAGTAACCACTAAGACATAAGTGCCTGTTGCTAGTGATCCCACTTCAATTTTTTCATTTTCAATCAATCCTTTACTCAATTCAATGCCCATCATGTTGAAGATGCTGTAAGTTGAATTTTCACTTACTAAATTCTTAATATTGAGAATATCACCATCTACCGGATTGGGGTATAGCGTGAATGAAATTTCATTGAAGCTTTCATCTCTTGCTGTTGAAACAATGTTAACTGTATAATCTTCTACTTGACCATAAGAGAAAGATTCGCATGAAGTTGGGATGGCATTGTATTTCATTTGCACTCTTATGCGGGTTGTTCCCAAAGTAGCTGTTGCAGGAATGGTAAAAGTACCAGATACAGGAGTTGTAGTTGAAGCTGCTTTGGTCCAAACTTTTTCACCGGTATCCAAGAAATCTCCATCTCTGTTGTAATCAATCCATACGGCATATCCTTCTTTGTATTTTGTAGATGTCCAAGAAGGAGTAATCGTGATGGTATAAGCAGTTCCTCTAGTAACATTAGTTGATAAAGAAGTGAAGTCTTCATATCCTGCAGTTCCTGTTGAAGTATTGTTGATGGTTCCCAATACGACTTTACCGATTTTTTCATCTGCAGTACTGTTTCCTTGAGAAGTACAGTAAGTGACACTACTAGATAATGTAGTTACAGTTGCTGTATTACTTGCCAATGATAAATTACCGGCTGCATCTTTGGCTTTAACAGTAAACGAATAGGTTGTTGATGCTGCCAATCCTGTAACTGAATAAGTTGTTGCAGTTGTAGTAGAGCCTAAAAGCGTAGCTCCTTGGTACACATTATAACCGGTTACGCCTACGTTATCTGTTGCACCGGTCCAAGACAAGTTTGTCGTAGTTTGAGTTGTTCCAGATGCAGTTAAAGTAGGAGCAGTAGGAGCAGTTGTGTCTGTAGATGGAGCCAATGTTGTTACATTAACTGTATTACTGGCAACAGAAATATTGCCCGCAGCATCTTTTGCTTTTACGGTAAAGGTATACGCAGTAGAAGCAGTCAATCCGGTAACGGCATAAGTTGTAGCCGAAGTTGAGCCTAACAAAGTAGTTCCTCTGTACACATCATATCCGGTAACGGCTACGTTGTCTGTAGCACCTGACCAAGATAGATTGGTAGTTGTATCAGTAGTTCCACTTGCCACTAAAGTGGGAGCAGTTGGCGCTACCGTATCGGTTGTACCAGTTGTAATGGTAAAGTTGGTATTGGATACATCAAAGAAGATATGATTGGTACCTTTGATCATGATTCTATTGGTAGTTCCGGCAGTGTTGGGAATCGTAACAGCTTGAGTACCGTCATTTGGCGTAGCTGCCAATAATGTTGTAAATGTAGTACCTCCATCAGTTGAAATCAAAATGTCAACATTAGCACAATTTACATTATTAGCGGTTGTTCCAGCTACATTCCAAGTTATGGTTTGAGAACTTCCGCCTACATAAGAAACGGCTGTATTAGGAGCTGTAATGGCAAAAGGACCTGCTGTAGCATTGACAGTTACAATCATGTCATCACTGTTATTACCTGAACCACCGGCACGGTTGTCACGTACGGTTAATCTAAAATTAAGCGTTCTGGCTACGGATGGTAAAGCTTCAACGAGAATTTCAGTTCCGGAAGTAGTTGTTGCTCCGGTCAAAACGGAAGACATTTTTGGAAAATATCGGGTAGGAGAAGTTGTTGGGGTATATGATCTGAAATTGGGGCCAGCTGTTTTTGTAGCTGATGGAGTGGTTGTAGTTGAAGTTCCGGCATCCATTTGTTCCCAGCAGTAGGTCAACACATCACCATTGGCATCAGTAGCACTTCCGGTCAACATGAAAGGTGTACTTTTTGGAACTGTATAATCGGCACCTGCATTGGCAGTAGGAATCGCATTTCCGGTAGCGGTATTTACCGAACAAGTTTTCGCTTTAATATTATTGGTAACTTGTTGAATGCTTATAGCATGGAAATACGCATCAGAATGAGGTTGAACATCTTTGGTTGTGATACCGGCATAACCCATAATAGTTGAACCACTTCCGGGTTCCATTTGAGCACCGGTTCCGGTTTCATTGCTGAAAGTAAAGGTGTGATTGGCTCCAAATTGATGACCCATTTCATGAGCTACATAATCGATGTCAAAATTATCACCGGAAGGAATTCCGTCTGCAGGAGAAGTATAACCACTACCTTTATTCAAATCGGTTGTGCTGGAAGTGTCATCCACGCAAATACAGCCAATACATCCGGCATTACCGCCACCACCGGTAGCACCAAATAAATGTCCGATATCGTAATTGGCATTGCCTATTACACTGGTCAAGTTGTTTTGTAATTCTTTATTCCAATTGGCCATACTGGCAGCTACAGAATAAGGATCGGTTGAAGCGTTGGTGTAAATCAGAACATCATTATTGGCTATTAAAACCATTCGAGCTGAAAAGTCTTTTTCAAAAACTCCATTTACTCGCGTCATGGTATTATTCATTGCAGCCAAAGCTAAAGTTTTGGTTCCACCAAAATACACGGTGTATTCACCTGTTACGGAAAGCGCTAAACGAAAAGTTCTCAATACAGCATCATCGGCATTGGGTCTCAACGTCATACCATCTACAGCTGAAACTTCGTCAATGACCGAACATTCAAATGCATTCAATGCACTTTTTTTATCAGATTTTCTGTAAACCGTATAGGTTTGTAAATCTTGAGAAATGGGTTCTACAAAAACAGCAGATTTATCAGGATAAAGGGTCATGGATTTAAATCCAAGAGGCGATAAACTGAAATAAATAGTTGCCGTATTGTCGTCAATTCCAATTCCATAATAAGATTTGATTTCAGGGTAACGAGCAGCTAATGCCGGATCCATTACAGCGTTTTCAAAAACATAAAACGTTTCCAATTGACCATCGGCATTGGGAAGAGAAATAAGGGTAGCAGATTTTCTCAAGTTCTCACTTCTTTGAGGTGCAGCAGCCATTTCAGCTTTTAAGGCATCTACATTTAATTCAAATACTTGTTTAAGAGGCAACTGAATACCGCTATCTAAGTAATTAAAATCTGTTTTGGTTGTTGAGGTGAAGAAAGTTTTTTGCTGAGCAAAGGTTTGAAATGAAATTGCAAATAATGCAACAAAAAGTAATTTCCGTGTCATAAATAAGAATTTGGTTATTTTATTTATGACAAATGTAGAATTTTTAATTTATAAATCAATAAAGTTTTCAATTTTGTTTCAAAATATTACTCTTTATCCTTTAATAAGGGTACAAATCTAAATTCGCCATATTCTTTTTTGGTAAATTCTTTTTCACTGACTCTTTCCAAAACCGTCATGATTTGGATATTTTCACCAACAGGAATGACTAACTTTCCACCTATTTTGAGTTGAGCCAACAAAGGTTTGGGAATCAAAGGCGCACCAGCAGTTACAATAATTCCATCAAAAGGAGCGTATTCTTCCAAACCGATATACCCATCACCAAATTTCATATATCGGGGTTTATAACCCAATTTGGGTAATACCAATTTGGATAATTTATACAACTCGTTTTGACGTTCGACAGTATAAACAAGAGCTTCCATTTCCATCAAAACAGCGGTTTGGTAACCACTTCCGGTTCCTATTTCCAATATTTTTGCTTGGGGTTTCACATCCAATAATTCGGTTTGAAAAGCTACAGTATAGGGTTGAGAGATGGTTTGGTCGGCAGCAATCGGGAAAGGTTTGTCTTCATAGGCATGAATTTCTAAAGCAGAATCCATAAAAAGATGTCGAGGTACTTTGGACATGGCTTTGAGTACTTTTTCATTTTTAATACCCTTTTTGGCAATGATCTGTACCAATTGATTTCTCAATCCTTGATGTCGTGGAGTATCTTTAAGTGAATTTGTCATTTGGAAGTTTTACGCGTGTAAAAGTAGGCAAAAGGATGGTAAATGAAAATTTTTTTATGAGGTAGCGTAGATTATTTTGAATAAAAATTAAGTGTGGAATAGTACTTAATTGAAAAGGTTTAATACTTTCTAAATTAGGTTTAATACTTTATTGATCCGGTTTAATAGTTTCTTAATTAGGTTTAATACTTTATTGATTCGGTTTAATAGTTTCTTAATTAGGTTTAATATTCCTTAATTAGGTTTAATACTTTCTTAATTAGGTTTAATACTTTATTGATTCGGTTTAATAGTTTCTTAATTAGGTTTAATACTTTATTGATTTGGTTTAATAGTTTCTTATTTAGGTTTAATACTTTATTGATTCGGATTAATAGTTTCTTAATTTGGTTTAATACTTTTCTTGTATGGTTTGAATATATATTGAATCAGCAATTAGCTACTTTAATATTTCTTATTTTTTAGAAGCAGAAATTAATTAATGTATTTTTGTTTGGGTAATTAAATTTTTATTTTTTTAAATTGTAATATATAGATTATGAAAACCTATTTTTTGATTTTTCCCATTTTAATGACTTTATGCCAATGTAAAACTACTACAAGTATTCAGGATGCAAATATAGCAGGACTCAAACTTTCAACCGAGATATTGGAACGAGATACTATTCCCAAGGTAGTCGGAATTGGTGGGATTTTCTTTCGTTCAGAAAATCCGGTTGCTGTTCGGGAATGGTATAGTCAAAATTTGGGGATGGAAGTTAATGAATACGGATCCTTATTTGAAGTTAGAAATGCCAAACGGCCGGAGGAAATCAATTATTTGCAATGGAGTCCTTTTAATGAAAAAACCACCTATTTTGATCCATCCAAAAAAGAATTCATGATCAATTATAGGGTTCAAAATATAGAAGGATTGGTTCGGAAACTCAAAGAAAACAACGTAGTAGTATTGGATAGTATTGAAGTTTATGAATATGGCAAATTTGTCCACATCATGGATGCTGAAGGCAATAAGATTGAATTGTGGGAACCTATTGACCACGTTTTCACAGAAATGGGTGGATCGACTACGAAATAGTTTGAATGGTTTTTTAGTCCAATTTCATTTCCAATTCTTGATGTAAAGTCAGAATTTCTCCTATACTTTTCTGATCCAAACGTTGCAGTTGAAGTGTTGCGTTTTCCAATTTGACAAAAATCCGATTTAAACCTCCATTTTCAAATATGGCTCCTTTTTCTGGCTCAAAAATACCACCGGTAATGATGGTGTCTTTCAACTCTTCAAAAGTTTCAATATTGGGTAAAGGTATAAAAGAAGAGGCATCCCATGAGTTTAATTTTTCATTTAATTGTTCAAAATAAGCTTTTGCATGATTGGAGAAATTATTTAAATCGGTAGGAAGGACTTCTTCGCGGCTTCTCAATCCATCTAATTTTTCATGAAGATTATTTTTAACTCCAAGAAGTAATTTAAAAAAATCATTTAAAATTTCATGTTGTTTGTAATAAGCCCATAAAATTGATTTTTGATCAAATTGATTTGCTAATGCCAAATGGAAAGCGGCAAATTTTTTGTCCCATTCCGGAAAATTGGATTCAACAAGCTCATTTTTTTCTTTGACCAAAGCGATTATTGCATTCGTGATATTTTTCTGATTGTACATCACCTTTTTGTACTCAAAAGTTTTGAGTTTGGTAGTTCCCATTGCAAATTCTTGTGCTAATTGAATTTGATTGTCAATTTCACGAATAGGCAAATGCAGTTTTTTGAGTTCAGATTTCAGTTCGATAAAATCCGATTTACTTAAAGTACTCTTTTGAGATATGATGGTCTCATATTCTGATTCGGGGAAAATGTTCAAAAATCTGTTTTCGAAAGTATTTTCATACTCTGAGAGCAATTTACTGCTTTTGATTTCTTGTTGAATGAAGTTTTTAAAATCTTCAGCCGGTAAGAAATTTTCAGGTTTTTTCTCGAGCGTTTGGGTATAGACCAATTTTGTTGTGATATTTTGTAACTGTTCCATATTTTCAAACAAAATCAATGGAGAACGGTTGTCAAATTCACAATCAATATAAGGTGTTTTGGCACTTATTTCTCTAGTATCATTGGAAGGATGACTGGCATACATACTCACTTTGGAATGTTGTGATCCGATAAAAAAGTGTTTTCCACCTAGTTTATTTGAAGGTAGTGCTTCCCATTTATCTCTTTGAGTAACTGCATTCTCTTCGATGGCTTCATGAAAATGTTGGTAAAGATTGGCTGTATATAAATTTTTTTGAGAAGCCACATAGGCGTGTTGAAGTGTTTTATTCCACAAATCGTTTGCATCATTTAATTTCCATAGAGCAGAAATTATAGCTTCGCTACCTGAAGTTTTAACGGCAACTTTATCGGCATTGAATTCCATTTCTCTCGATAAAGAGGAATACATCATATTTAAAAATTGATAGAACAAAGCCAAAACTTGTCTGATTCCCCATACGATAGGCGAAATAATCCAAGCTCCAAAAGAAATTCGGATGTCCATTCTTTTCCATTTTTCCAAGGCTTCATCCCATGCATCACGTGCATAAATCATATCGTGTACAATGGTATTGGCCGACATGATATAGCTACCAATCTTCATGCTTTTTTGAGCAAAGTGTCCAAATTCGTGGGAAATAACCGCTTTAAATTCAGATAAATTTAGGGCATTGATAATACCCATGCCAATGGTCAGTTCTTTTTGAACGGGTAAAAACAAACTCAACCAAGTATTGCTATATTTCACATAAGCGTTGACATCCGGGTCGATAAATATTGATTTGGGTCGTGGTGCACCTGTTTCATCACATATTTTATTGATAAAATCCCAAATTTTAGGTTGTTCTTTTTGAGTTAATTCAACTCTATTGATCGGCACGTGATTTTTGAGTTTGAAAATAAATTTCAAAGTAAAAACAAAGAGCATGACAGAACCCGCAATGGCAGTTAATTTCACCAAGATGCTTAATTTGTTTATATCCTCCACTTCATAAACAAAAGCATAATAGACTAAATAGCCCAATCCAATTATCAATCCGATATATAAGATAAAAAATACCAATATGGAAAGTATAGCAGCAGTAGATTTCCCTTGATAGGAAGGCGTTAATGCCGTGAGATTTGAATCAATTTGAAGTGGACTTTTTGGGTAAAGTGTAGTTTCCATTAAGCAAACATTTTTAAAATTAGTACTTGTTTTAGGGTTTATTTTTCAACATTAGATAAGAAAATCCGCCCAATAATGCAATGCCCAAACCTAATATAATCCATAATGTTAAAGGGTTTTTAAACAAAGCTTGGGAGTTTGAGAGATGTTGGGTATTTCTTAATTTTTCAGTTCCCAATGCAACTGCGGGAACATTTTCAGGAATTTCAATGGGATGATTTAGGAGATCGTAGTCGGGAGACATTTGGTTTTGATTCCCATAGGTCAAGATATAGTTTTTTTTCAAATCGGGAAAACGCGCCCAAATCTCATGTTCAAAACCTTTGACTTCAATACTATCAATTTGCAAAGGTTGGTTGTCTTTGTTTTGAATGGTAATTCTAAAGCTTTTCAATAATTTTCCGTCAAATGTAAATTCATTAGAAGCACTTGAATTTAAAATGCCACCACTCAAATAGTAATAAAAGGGTTTCCAACCTTCTTTGGTTTTGATGCTGTCAGATTGATTTTCGATGAGTATATTTCTAGAATAGGCGATTTCATTGTGTGCAAAAACTTTGATATAACTTACCGGAACCCATTCATCTAATGTAACTGCTACATGGGTTTCTTTATTGGGCTTGTCTAAGGTTACTTGCCAAGATTGAATTTTGAAAGGTTTGAAATGCGCCGGTTGCGTTTTTTTCAAACTGATTTCTGCATTGGAAAATTGCGGATTTACAACACTTGGAATTTGCAATTGGTAATATTTATATTGAGAAGTTGGAAAAGTAAGTTGGGTATGCTGATAATCCGTAGTGCCATTTACGATGGATAAAATGCGATAGTCATCGAGAATGTTGTACCATTTTAAGAGGTCATTACTTCCTTGCCATTGAACCAACCAATCAAAATTGGCCAGATTAAAAGTCAATTTTATCTCATTGATGGGAACATGTTGCTCAATTTGAAAAGTATAGAAATAATTGGCAAGGTCATGCGATTCATTGAGGCTGGTATAGGATACGGATTCTAGCGATTGTTCTTCATCTTTGATTTTGAGTAAGTAGGGAACTTCAATGGTATCCAAATCATTGAAACTATAGATGCGAATATCTGAAAAATCGGGATTGAGTTTTTTAAACAAGTCATTGGGAATACTGATTTTACTCCAATTTTGTTTAACGTCCTTTATTTCTCTTTGATATTTGAAATTGGGTTGTTGCGCGTAAATCAAATGGCTCAAACCCATTAAAAGTAGTCCAACTATGAATCGATTCATGAAAATACAATTGAAAATTAATTTATTCTTCTTCAATAAATTTTTGATATTTATTGTACAAAAAGGAAATAATGAGTAATAGAATACCCAACAATACAAATACAATAGTTTTAGAAATGGTTTCCAAATGCGACAAATCGTAAAAAACGAGTTTGAACAAAGTCACCCCAAATAGTAACATAGCGCCCAATCGCAAATGTTTTTTCTTTTTCCATATACCAAATGTAATGAGTATAAAGGAATACAAACCCCACAAAATACTCAATCCCGATTTGTGTACATTTTTATAACCGGTTAATGCCAAGTTTTGAACAAGTTCATTACTCAAAATCCATAAAACCGCAATATGCAATACCAAATCAAAGATGAAAACTACTTTAGAATCGGTAGCGTTTTTAATGATAAATCTATAAATGATCCACAGACAAGCACCTACAATTCCAAAAGAAATGAACCGAATCGCTACCCAAAAAATCGATTTGGAATATGGGTCTGACGTCGTCTGATAATAGGTATTTTGTAAACTATTGAGTTCGTTTAAACCTTGAAGCAGAAATACGAAAATACTGATGGTACCCAAAACCAAACTAAGGAATTCCAAATTCTTCAGTTTGAAATACCAATGGTTTATATATATCAATACGGTAAAGAAAACAATCGAATAATTGAGAATCCATAGGGCTTCAAACGATTGTAAATGATAATTGTATACATAAGTTTGTTCACCTGTTTGGGTTCTACCTGATAATTCAAATAAATGATTCCAATATCGAGAGATTTCGAATCTAAAAGTAAAGTACAAACTCAACAACATCAAAATCCCAAAAAGCGAAAAAAGGAAAGAATTTGGATGGGGAATGGCACCAATCGGTACATTTTTAGGTACTTTGTGATTCATATATAATATACTACCCAAGGCAATGCTAAAAAGGGCAGAAGAGGCAAAATTCAGATTGAAAACAGGATAGGAATAATCCGAAATATTGAACATACCCCAGTCGTGTATCAAACTAAAAAAAGCGATAAAAATCAAAGGATAGGAAAGGGTTTCGTAAAAACCAACCTTTTTTGTTCTGCCAATCCAGAAGAGCAGTACAGCTTCCAATATCCACAATATAGTTACCCAATTGCCATCCAATTGTACCGGAATGGTAATGGTAAGGAAAATTAATACCAAACCCATTACAAAATAAAACATGTTTTGGTCGGCAAAACGTCTTTTATAAACAGCTAAAGTCACAGCAAAATGCAACAAGGCGTTGCCTAAGGAGAATAGTCCCAAAGCTTCTTTCCAAGGATTTGTATAATTCCAGAGCGCATAACCGGCTACAAAAAAGATAAAGGAATTGGATAATAAAAGGAAAATATCCAATACTTCAAATCGCTCATTTTTGAAAAATTTATAAGCCAATAAGGTGATGTAAAATTGGAGGAAAAAGCCCAATAAAAATCCAAATAAAAGGGGAAAATGATCTTTGTAATAGTAAGATTCAAAAACGGAGAAATAGATCATCCATGTAAATATAAAAGCACTGATGTTGACCCAATTCCAATTTTTAATGAATGCGATTATTAAAATACCCAAATTGATGATTCCGATATAAGAGAATAAAAACAATACATTTCCGGTGTCATTACTCAATAGAAAAGGTACGGCATAAGCACCTACCAAGCCTAGCAATGCGATGACTTGACGTTGGTAATGAGAAGCAGCCAATACCGTAAAAATGGTAAATAGAACCATCAAGCCAAAGGCAATAGGCTGCGACATCAATTGATAAAAACTAAATGCCATAAAAGTGATGATATACAGAATGGAAAGTGATCCACTCAATAATACAGCACTGAAATTTTCATAGTTCTTTTTGAGATACAAGGCAAATCCCATCAACCCAAATCCCATGATGTAGCCCATAATAATGCGGGTCAAAGGGCTGATCATTTGATGGTCTATGGCATATTTAGCACCGATGGCAACACCTATAACCAATACCACTATTCCAATTTTATTCAACAAATTTTCTCCGATAAATTTTTCCCAACCTTTATCCACATTGAAATAATCCGCTTTTTTGGAGGTGTTTTCAAAAGTATGCGGCGTGAAAACAGGTTTGGGAGAAATCGGAGTTGAAGTTTGTTGAGGTGTTTCTATACTGATATGCGTGTCTTCGATCACTTCTTTTTCAACTTTTTCATGAGGCAGAACTTGAGTCAAGTTATTGTTTTTCAAAATTTCCACTTCCTTTTTCAAAGCGTCAATTTCAGCATTAAAAGCGTTTTGACGAAACAATAGGATTTCAATTTTATTCAGTAAAACTTGAATTTGGTCTTGGGATTCCGGCATTTTTTTATCATGTTTTAAAACTAATGTAAAGATAGAAAAAAAGAAGAAATGGGAAGAAAAGTATTAAAATAAAAAATTCCATTGCAATTTATTTCAATTACAATGGAATTTAAATTAGTACAATATTTACTATTTAATCATCATCTTCTTCCGATTCTAGGTTTGAATTTACAGATCCGATAGTAGCAGTATTTACATTGCTTATTTCAGTATGTCTAATTTGTCCACCCAAGTTACCGGTTTTTGCATAGATTCCAAAAGTAAGCAATGAAAAAATCAAAGCCACATAAGTTAAAATTTTTGCAAATGAAAGAGATCTTGTTAAGGCAAAAAGATTAACAAAAGAAAGTATACCTAAAATTGCCATAAAAACAATAGCTTTTTCAGCCATTTCTTCGTGAACTTTTATAGTTTGTTCTGAAACACCTGATATTTTTTCAACGGTTTCTTCAGCGCCTTCACCGGTTAAATACACCGGAATGGCAACAAGTGCCATCGCTATAAAAAGTAACATTGATAATTTTTGAATGGAAGTATTTTTTGTGAAAATACCATATAAGAGAATTAAACTACCCAATAAAGTTCCGATGATTGGAAAATGAGTAAGTATTAAATGAAGATGTGTTGCGTTCATTTTTATATGTTTTAAAGTGTTAATATGGATTGAAGGGTAAATTTAAATACGCTTTAAAACGGTGGTGCTTTTAAAGGAATAGCATTTTTAATAAATTGGAGATAGTGTAAAGAGGTTGCATTTTCGCCAATTGTCGATATTATTTTATTGGGATAATTTGAAATTTTTTTAAAAAAAGAAGGAAAGGTAAATATTTGCTTTTCACTTAGGTCAACTTTCTTTACATCATAGAGAAGTTTAGAATTTTCATATTTAAGTGAAACGTCGAGATGAAAACCAATTTTTAAAAAATCCCAAATAGATGTTGGATTTCTATGTTCTTGACTATCATAATTACCCTTCATTTGTTCATGATGCAAATGAGGAAGAAAAGCATGTGTTAAGAATACAATGCAAACTAACTGAAAAATAAATTTACGAATTATTGTCAAAATATTATACTTTGAGGCAAATATATAGCAAATATTTAATTACGGTTAATTGCAATTAAGTATTTATCATTTTTCTTGTGTGATAGAAGCTATTATAAGAAAAACTTATAATTATATATTTTAAAACAATTTTAAGTTATTTCCTTGACAGGTATTTATTCTACTTTTGATTTCTATAAATGAATAAAATAGTAATCATATTATTATCTACATTGATACTGCTTCAAAGTATGCAAATTAAACCTGTCGATTTAATGTCGATTGATGATTTGTTTGGTCATATAGATGAACACTTTCAAGAAGGTAATGATATTTTTGAGTTTTATTGTTTGCATTTCGGTAAGGATGCTACCAAACATATCCCTCAAGATTGTGAACATAATCAACTCCCTTTTCATCATCAGTTTGATCAAAATCAAATTTTTCTTGCGCTCACTTTTCCTCTAAATACTGAGGAAGAATTAACATTTTCGAGTCAACTGAAAAATACTTCTTTTCATTACAAAAATTTATATTCTACCCTAAATAGTTATAAAATAATTCAACCTCCCATTTTTTAGAAAATTTTTTGAAAAATAGAACCTATTATAATTTTAATAAGGTTAAAAATTTTACATCTAATTTTTTATTTTCTAAAATATGTTGGAACAAATTATTAAATTTAGTTTAAAAAATAAACTAATTGTCATCCTTTTTACAACTAGTATTGTATTATTCGGATTGTATTCATTGACTCAATTATCTATTGGTGCAGTTCCAGATGTGACGAATAATCAAATACAAGTTATATCTACTTCAAAAAATCTGTCCACTCAAGATGTGGAAAAATTCATTACTTATCCTGTTGAATTAGAAATGGCTAATCTACCTGGAGTTAAAGAGATTAGGTCTGTTTCAAAATTTGGTTTGTCGGTTGTTACCGTGGTTTTTGATGATAAAATGGGTACTTATTTACCTCGTCAGTTATTAGCAGAAAAACTAAAGACAGCTGCAGATAACATTCCGCAAGGTTATGCAAATCCTGAAATGGGTCCTATTACTACAGGATTGGGTGAAGTATATCAATATACATTAGAAGTCGAAGAACCATACAAAAATAAATATTCAATATCTGACCTAAGAACTATTCAGGATTGGATTGTGAAACGTCAACTTTCAGGTATTCCGGGAGTTGTTGAAATCAATACTTGGGGTGGATTTTTGAAGCAATATGAAGTTGCAATTGATATTGATAAACTTAAACAGTTGGATATTAGTATTAATGATGTTTATGCGTCATTGGAAAACAATAATGGTATAGCCGGTGGTGGTTATATTGAAAAGAATAATGAAGCTTATTTTGTTAGAGGAGAAAGTTTGTTAAAGACCATTGAGGATATTGAAAATATCACGATTATGGTACGTGGAAATACCCCAGTTTTAATTAAAGATATTGCAACTGTTGGTATGGGTAGCGCAACAAGGTTTGGAGCCATTACCGGTAACGGTCAAGGTGAAAAGGTTTTGGGACAAATTATGATGATCAAGGATGGAAACTCAAAGCAAACCATTGAAAGTATTCATAAAAGAATTAAGGAAGTTGAGAAAATTCTTCCCAAAGGAGTCTATATAAATGGCTTTTTAGATAGAAGCGATTTGATTGGAAAAACTACCTTTACAGTTGAAGAAAACTTAATTTTAGGAAGTCTAATTGTTATTTTCATCGTAGTACTCTTATTGGGAAATTTCCGTTCGGGATTAGTTATTGCATCAGTAATTCCGTTGAGTTTGCTTTTTACATTGTCTATGATGTATGTTTTTAAAATCGACGCAAATTTGATGAGTTTGGGGGCTATTGATTTTGGAATCATCATCGATGGAGCTGTTATAATAGTTGAATTTATTGCTTTCAAAATTTCACAAAATTACAGTCAAATTCAGCAATTAGCAGTAAATGAGAGAAAGGATGAAATTGACAGAATTACTTTAAAAAGTACTAATAAAATGCTTCATTCTGCCATTTTTGGACAAATGATTATTTTGATAGTATTTATTCCAATATTGTCTTTACAAGGAGTAGAAGGTAAGATGTTTAAACCAATGGCCATGACATTTAGTTTCGCATTAATAGGGGCAATGTTATTGAGTTTTACCTATATTCCCGTAATATCTTCATTAGTCATTAAACCTACTAAAGTAAATACCAAAAATATTTCTTCGAAAATAATGGCTTTTTTAAATAAATTATACGAACCTACCATTAAATGGGCTTTAGATTATAAAAAAACCGTACTAGCAATAGCATTTGCCTTTTTCATTTTTTCTATTTTACTTTTTACCAAAATGGGTGGTGAATTTGTTCCAACCCTAGATGAAGGAGATTTTGTCATTCAACCGGTTTTGAAAACAGGGACATCTCTGACAAAAACTATTGAGATTACCACTCAAATTGAGAAGATTTTAATTGAAAAGTTTCCTGAAGTAGACCAAGTTGTGAGTAGGATTGGAGCAGCCGAAGTGCCTACCGATCCTATGTCTATGGAGGAATCTGATGTTATTATTAAATTAAAACCAAAGAATCAATGGGTAAGTGCTCAATCAAAAGATGAATTGGCTGATAAATTTAAAGAAGCATTGTTAGTGATTCCCGGAATAGATATTGAATTTACCCAACCTATCGAGATGCGATTCAATGAGTTAATTACCGGTGTTAGATCGGATGTTGCCATTAAGATATATGGTGAAGATTTGGATATTTTATTTGCTAAAGCCAATGAAATAAAAAATTTAGTAGATCATATCGAAGGTGCTTCTGATGTTTCCGTTGAAAAAATTGATAAACTTCCACAGATGTCGGTTAACTATCGTACTGAAAAAATTGCTCAATACGGACTTAATACTTCTGATATCAATAAAATAATTTCTTCCGGATTTGCCGGAGCAACTTTCGGGACTATTTTCGAAGGTGAAAAACAGTTTGATTTGGTCATGAGATTTAATCAGGAGCAACGTGATGAAATTAGTGATTTAACCCAACTATGGATTGATACTCCTTTAGCCGGAAAAGTGCCTTTGAGTGAATTGGCAGAAATAAAATACACTACAGGACCCGCTAAAATCTCTAGAGACAATACACAAAGAAGAATAGTAATTGGTATTAATGTAAGAAATCGTGATATGCAATCGGTAGTAAATGATGTAAAGAAAATAGTTGAACAAAAAGTGATATTACCCGAAGGATACAAAGTTGTTTATGGCGGTCAATTTGAAAATTTAAACAGTGCTAAAAAAAGACTTTCCATCGCTTTGCCTATTGCCTTATTGCTCATTTTTATTTTATTGCATTTTGCATTTAAATCAGTCAAAGAAGCTTTAATGGTTTATTCCGCAATCCCACTAGCTGCCGTAGGAGGTATCATTTTTTTATGGATTAGAGGTTTGCCATTTAGTATCTCTGCAGGTGTCGGGTTTATTGCACTTTTTGGAATTGCCGTATTAAATGGGATTGTTTTAATTGAGCATTTTAAAGAATTAAAAAAAGAAGGGGTTTCTGATATTTATGAGAGAATTATTAGAGGGACTAAAGAAAGGTTAAGACCTGTATTATTGACTGCATTGGCTGCAGCATTAGGCTTTTTACCTATGGCAATATCCAAAAATGCCGGAGCAGAAGTACAAAGACCTTTAGCTACAGTTGTCATCGGTGGTTTAATTACATCGACATTTTTAACGATGATTGTCCTCCCAGTTTTATACGCAATTTTTGATAATCATAAAATTAAAATGAAATTTAAAAATAAGAAAATGACGCTTATAATTTTCTTTTTCTCAATTTTTGGCAGTATGAATGCTCAAGAAAATATTGAATTAAAAAATTTAATTGACAAAGCTATTGTCAAAAATAAGGAAGTGAAAATTGAGGAATCAAAATTAGTTAGTGCTAAGTTTCGCTCTCAAAGTAGTGTACAGTTTACAAATACGAATGTATATTTAAACAATAATCAGAATAATTTTTCTCAGGAAGGTTATAAACTCAATGAAGTTGGAATTGAACAAAGTTTTGACTTTCCAACCAAGTTGCTTTATCAACGTAAATTGGTTGAAAAAGAATATGATGCTCAATTTATAGAATTGGAAATGCTCAAAAATAACTTGGCAAAAAAAATCTCTATTTTGTATTACGAGTTAGTTTACCTCAAAAATAAAGAAAAAATATTTATAAGTTTGGATAGTTTGTATGGACAATTTGCCCATAATGAAAATATCAAAAATAAATTTGGGGAGACCAATCATTTACAAAAATTATTAGCTGATGCCAAATTGCAACAAATTAAAACGAATCAAGCGCTGATAGCTAGCGAAATTCAATCAAATTATCAGACTTTTTACAATTTGATTCCCGATACGGTTTTTTCAATCAATCAATTAGAACTTATTCCTTTGAATTTGTTTTCAAATAATTATGAGAATAGTCTATCCAAAAAACTAAATTCAGAACGCGAACAATTGAGTATGTTATATTGGAAAAAAAGTAAACAAGAGTTTTTACCCGATTTCAATATTTCTTATTTTCAATCGATGAGTCCTGAATTATCAAAACCATTGAAGGGTTTTCAAGTCGGAGTTGAATTGCCACTTTTGTTCTTTGGGAAAAATAAGTTGGTACAATCACAGAAAATCTTGTACGAATCTCAACTTTTAGAAAGTGAAAAATCGTTAGATGATTTTGAAACAATAAATAATCAATTGATTGGTAATTTAAAGTTTCTTGATATGAATATGAGTGTAGCTTCTAAAAATAAATTTGAGTTGGCTCCTCAATTGATAAAATTTGCTCAACTTAATTATGAAAAAGGAGAAATTGATTTTTTCGATTACTTACAGACCATGGATCAGGTAAAAGAAATCGAATTGAATTACTTAAATGCCGTTTTGGAATACAATTTAATCCAACTGGAATTGTATTATCACCAATAAAATCTTTTTAAATTAACCTTATAAAATTTTTTAAAAATGTATAAAATATTAATATTAAATATAGTATCTATGATTATTTTGAGTTCTTGTAATTCAGACAAATCAAATTCAGAAGAATCAAATGTTGTTGAACAACAATTTTTGAAACTGACATCGGAACAAATAAAAACAGGATCCATTAAAATGGAAAAATTGAATGAAGTTAATTTTGAGGGAATAGTAGAAGTTGCCGGAATAGTAGAAGTTCCGCCATCACAATTAAGTGCTGTAACGACGCTTATGCCCGGAATTATCAAAAAACTGAATGTTCTTGAAGGTCAGTTTGTTCAAAAAGGACAAATCCTATTTTATGTTGAGAGTCAGGAATTTATATCGCTTCAACAAGAATTTGCAACTTTAAATGAAAGTTTGAATTATCTGAAAAATGATTTTGAACGTCAGACTTCACTCTATAATGAAAATGCAAATTCCGAAAAAAAATATTTACAAGCTGAAAGTGAGTACAAAAGTAATCTGGCTAATTTTAAAGGTTTGAAAAAGAAAATCGAACTT
Source organism: Flavobacteriaceae bacterium (assembly GCA_020854235.1). Lineage (GTDB taxonomy): Bacteria > Bacteroidota > Bacteroidia > Flavobacteriales > Flavobacteriaceae. The sequence goes on along the minus strand of JADZFW010000117.1, from coordinate 29,044 downwards.
TTGGGAATTGACCCAACACAAATATTGGCAGGAAATTATTATGCATCTATCCCGATTTATGCACCGATAAGTGGTAGTGTAAAGAAAATTTTCGGATTAAATGGCTCTTTTATATCGACATCAGAGTCGGTCTTGGAAATTGTGAATATTAATATGGCTAACTTAGTTCTCCAAGTTTTTGAATCACAATTGGAATCTCTTAAAGTGAATCAAACCATTGAGTTTTCTTCTTCATTAGGAAAAGTGTATCATGCTAAAATTAAGAATATTGGTGCTTCATTAGACCAAGATTCCAAAACGGTTCAAGTAATTGCTGAAATCATAGATTCAGTGAGAATATTTGATGGAATGCATGTCAATGCCAAAATTATTACTCATAATCAAAAAATTAAGGGAGTAAGTTCAATCGCAGTTTTAAATGAAAATAGTTCAAATTATATTTATGTTTTAGACCATACAGATAAACAAACCTATTTTTTTGAAAAAAAACAAGTGACCATCAACATGAAGAACGATAAATGGGTTTCATTTACAAACGCAACTGATTTTGATGATAAGTTTATTATTACAGATGGAGCCAATATGCTAAATTTCTAAAATATTAAATGTTAGTTTAAACTCTAAATATATAAGAAAGGAGTTGCTATAAATATTGTAGATTTTAAAAATTTATTATAATAGTAATAAAAATAATGTAAAATAACACTAAATATCATTTTTATTCGTTCAAAAGTATATATTTGCCTCATTAAATGAAAAACATATCTATCATTTTCGTTTCTACACTGTTGCTGTTACAAAGTATGCAGGTTCATCCCTCCGATGTGGTTTGGTTGGGGGATTTGTTGACGCATGCCCAAAAACATTTGAAAGAAGGCAGTGATGTGATTGAATTTGTCAGTTTGCATTTTGGAAAAAAATCTACTCAACATTTACCGTTAGATAATCATCATAAACATTTGCCTTTCAATCATTCATTTGATAATCATATTCTAATGCTGTCAAATGTTGGTGAATACGCTCAGAATGAAACAGATAGAGAATGGTTTAAAAAGACTTCAAAACGTTATTTTTACATTAACTTTTATTCATTTTTGAAGCAATACAAATTTATTCAACCTCCTGATTTGGTTTAACTTACGTTAATGAAATTATTCTATTTCATGCATTCGAGATAATCGCAATTATTATAATTAAATTGAATGTTGAAATAGGATAAAATTTTTTTAAAATAAAACTTCATAAGTAAATCCATTTATTTTTATTTCAATTCTTGATTTTCAACTTTCTACGAAATATTCATTCATAGTTCAAATGATTTGAACTAATCTATTGGATGAAACTCCAAAATGTATTGTTGGTAAAGAAATCATTACACATTCAATTCTAATTCAATTCAATTCAATCTTCTATGTTAACTATAGATAACTATTTAGAAAATCACTATATACACCGAAGCAATTGGTTAAGAGCAGCCGTTTTAGGATCCAATGATGGGATCATTTCCATTTCAAGTATTGCCATAGGTATTGCTGCTGCTAGTAGCACTCGTGAACCCATAGTTTTGGCCACTGTTGCCGGTTTGGTTGCCGGAGCTTTGTCCATGGCTGCAGGTGAATATGTTTCCGTTAGCTCACAAACGGATACAGAGAAAGCTGATATAGAAAGGGAAGCAGAAGAATTAAAAGCTATGCCCGAGGAAGAATTGAAAATTTTAGCAACAATTTATGAACGTAGGGGCTTACACAAAGAAACTGCTTTACAAGTTGCCAAAGAACTTACCGCTCACGATGCTTTGGCAGCGCATGTTAGGGATGAATTGGGGATTAATGAAATAAGTCAAGCCAATCCTATTCAGGCAGCTATTGCATCAGGAGCGGCATTTAGTATAGGAGGTATCCTCCCATTGTTGGTCACCCTTTTTGCTCCATTAACCAAAATGGAATACATTTTATATGCTTTTTCTATTGTGTTTCTCATCATTTTGGGAGTAATTTCTGCTAAAACAGGAGGCTCTGGTATTTTCAAAGCCATTTTGAGAATCACCGTTTGGGGTACTATTGCCATGGGACTAACTGCTTTAGTGGGACACTTTTTTGGGGTAAGTGTGTAAATAAATGTTAAATGCTAGGTCATTTTCAATTGAAAAATAATAATTTAATTTTAATCCGTTTACTTAATAATCATAAAAACTAAACTAAAATGAAACAAATCTCAATGTTGTTGGTCATGCTCTTTTTGGGTAGCCAACTTACCGCACAAACTTGGCTATCTCATTTTGAAGATGCCAAAGCTTTAGCTAAAAAAGAAAACAAAAAAATCATCTTGGTCTTTTCAGGATCCGATTGGTGTGCGCCCTGTATCAAACTCGATACGAATGTTTGGCAATCGGATGTTTTCAAAAAAGAAGCTGCTTCTCAATGGATTTTGTATAAAGCCGATTTTCCAAGAAAAAAAGCCAACAAACTATCGGATGCACTTACAAAAGAAAACGATGCTTTAGCCGAAAAATACAACAAAAGCGGTCTTTTTCCTTTGGTATTGGTACTTACGCCCGATGGTAAAGTATTGGGTTCGATGGGATATGAAAATATCACGGCTTCCGAATATGTTCAAAAGTTAAAAACATTGGCTCAAAAATCGTGAAAATCCTGATCAACATACTGACATTACTCACTGTGTTTTCTATACATGCACAAATGGTGTATCAAGAAAAACACAGTTTGTTGGGTAGTCCTTACGAAATCACGGTTGTTGTCAAAGATAGCACGGAAGGTAAAAAATTTGCCGATATGTCAGTGAAGGAACTGAAACGCATCGAACAGTTGATTTCTGAATGGATTCCTACTTCCGATATTTCTATGGTCAACCAACAGGCAGGGAAACAACCCGTCAAAGTGCACGCCGAAGTTTTTGAGCTTTTGCAGCGATCTGTAAAATTTTCCAAACTCACCGATGGCGCATTTGATGTGACTTGGGCTGGCATGGATCGAATATGGAAGTTTGACGGAAGTATGAAGGAAATGCCATCCGAAGAACGCATCCGCAGTTCGGTTCAGAATGTAGGTTATCAAAACCTGATTCTCAATGAAAAGGACACAACGGTTTTTTTGCAAAAACAAGGTATGAAAATCGGAACCGGTGGCATAGGTCAAGGGTATATCGCTGATCGCATCAAACAATTGTTACTAGCTTCAGGCAATGCATCAGGTTTGGTTAATATTTCGGGCGATATTACCTCATGGGGCAAACAACCCGATGGGAAACCCTGGACGGTAGCGATTATCAATCCGGTTAATAAGGAAAAAGTTTTTGCATTTTTTCCATTGGAGGAAACAGCCATCGAAACTTCGGGAAATTATGAAAAATTCGTTGTTTTTAACGGCATTCGCTACGCGCATATCATCGATCCGCGAACGGGTTATCCGGCTCAAGGTGTGGTAAGTGTTTCGGTTTTTGCCAAACATACGGAAATAGCCGATGCCTTGGCAACCGGTGTTTTTGTTCTAGGAGTGGATGTGGGTTTGCATCTCATCAATCAATTGGAAGGAATCGAATGTATCATCATCGATGACCAAGGTAAAATACATATGTCTAAAGGCATAGAAGTCAATCAATTTCATTACAACTAAAATTAATAATCATGTTACAAAAAACACTGAAAACCCTTTTCATTGGGTTTGGTCTAGTAGGTATTACATCCTGTAATTCCGTAAAAGAATACGAAAAACAAAATCTCAATGACCCTGAAATGAAACTTTCGGCACGTTCAGCCGAAAGGTATGAAACCACTTTCCAAGTATATCGTGAAGCTGCTTCCGGTGCCAACGGTGGAAAATCCGGCGGTGGATGTGGGTGTAATTAGTAAATAGTTTAAGGTTTAAAGTTTAAAGTTTAAAGTTTAAAGTTGTTCATTAATTCACTGTGGTTTCAGGTTGTAGGTTCATCCAGTATCTATCACCCAACATCCATCAGTTTAAAGTTTAAAGTTGTTCATTAAGTCACTGTGGTTTCAGGTTTTAGGTTGCATCCAGCATCCAACACCCAACATCCATCAGTTTAAATTATAAAATTTCAATATGCAAAAATTATTTTTATTTTTATTTATAGTCCCTTTCTCAACTTTACTAGCACAAGAATCGGATAGTACGACTGTGTACAAAAAAAGGGTTTTGGAAAGTGCCGAAATCGAATTTTTGATGAGCGGTTATAATCAAAACGGTTCTAATTCTTCCGTTTCGGGTGGAATAGGGGATGAAAACCTACAAGATGCGGCAACCAATATTGTAGTATCCATGCCACTGAGTACCGATGATGTATTGACCTTTGATGTAGGGATATCTGCCTATTCATCGGCTTCTTCCAGTAATATCAATCCGTTTAATTCCGGAGCTTCCGGTGGTGACGACGATGACGATGACGATGATGATAAAGTTTTAGCTCCGGCTCCGCAACAACCCACCGGAACCCCTTGGCAAGCTTCTTCTGGTGCTTCAAAAGAAGATATGTTGGCGGCTGGTTCCTTGAGTTACAGCCATAGTAGCGATGACCGAAAATGGATTGTGGGAACTGATATACATTTTTCCAATGAATATGATTACACTTCATTTGGTGTAGGTGGCAATGTTTCCAAATTATTCAATGGTACCAATTCTGAAATTTCATTAAAAGCCAATGTGTATTTGGATCAATGGAAACCCATTTACCCAACTGAATTGCACGAATATGACAAATATGGGTCTTCTTTTTTAAATAACGGATATTTTGAAAATATCACCGTGTATAATGAAAATGGATTAGGAACCAATCAATATGTGCCAACTCAATTTGAAGCCATTGCCGACTCCAAAAGAAATTCCTATTCCGGAACTTTGGGTTTTTCACAAGTATTAACCCGTAATTTACAATTCTCAGTTTTCATGGATGTGGTCATGCAAGAAGGGCTGTTATCAACGCCTTACCATAGAATTTACTTTGCGGATAAAGACGATTATTATATTGGGGATACGCAATACATATCTGTTTATGAAACCAGAGATAACAAAGGGGTGTATCGATTGGCCGATGACATTGAACGTTTGCCTGATACCCGATTGAAATTACCATTTGGAGCTAGAATCAATTATTATTTGAGTGAACGAATCAGTTTGCGTACCTACTACCGTTATTATTGGGATGATTGGGATATTACCTCTCATACTGCTAATGTCGAATTACCGATTAAGCTTTCAGATAAATTTACGTTGACACCTGCTTATCGTTATTATATGCAAACGAAAGCCAAATATTTTGCTGGTTTTGAGCAACATCTTTCTTCAGAAGAATTCTACACTTCCGATTATGATTTATCTGAATTTAATGCGCAACAATACGGATTCGGTTTGTCTTACACTGATATTTTTACCAAAGCTAAAATTTGGAAAATCGGTTTGAAAAATGTGGATTTGAGATACCAACATTACACCCGTAGCAATGGCTTGACTGCCGATATAGCTACGCTTGGGTTTAAATTTGTCGTAGATTGATTTAAAGTTATAATACTAAAAAAGAGGTTGTTTTATACAACCTCTTTTTTTTAAACTATAAATCAATTCAATTTTTTCTTCTTTTTATGTTCTCTTATCAAATTGAAACTAGTCACCTTTTCAAATACCAAAGGAACGTGTTCAATCACCACATCGCTTTTATCCAAACCAAATGCTGCTTCATCTTTTTGAGCCAGTTTTTTCATAAAGAAATAGGCATTTAAAAGAATTCCTTCTTTAATAGTAAATTCATTTTCAACGGATAAGAATTTTTCAATCACTACAAACTTAAAATCAGGTTCGTTGTTATATTTTGTGCTTCCGTCAGGTCTGATGTGTAAGTTTAGTTCTTTATTAGCTACCAAATCCTGAACGATTTTTTTAAAATACATTTCAGTTTTCGGAAATATTCTAAATCCGATTCTGATGTTAACTTTAATGATGGTATCATCTACAATTTCTGAAACGTCGTAGCTCAAGGTATAAGGATCTTCCGTACGGTCTAAATGTAAAAACCAATATACATCAGCTCTTTTTGGTTTTTTTGAGAAAATTGATCTCATAATTTTTTCTTCAATTTCATTTTTTCGATCAGCTTTACTCAAATAGATGAGATGAGTGGAAAATTTGGGAATGCTATCATCATTGCTCAATTCTTTCAAATGATCAATATAGTTGGAAAAGGTCACAAACTTGGTCAGTCTGTTGGTGATTTTTCTACCTGAATAGATCGAAAACATGACAAAAAAGAAAACACTTGAGATAATAAGGGTAATATAGCCACCTTCAGGAAACTTTTGGATATTGGCTACAAAAAAGGATAATTCAATTATTAAAAACATGGGTATTATAGTATATACAAATTGTTTTTTCCACTTCAATCTGTATAATAAAAATGTGCCTAACAATATGGTTGTCATCATCATGGTAATGGTTATGGCCAATCCATAGGCTGCTTCCATATTACTGGAATTTTTGAAAAATAGGATGACAAAAAGACATCCTACCCATAATAAGAAATTAACACTGGGAATATAAATTTGACCTTTGGTATCTGAAGGTTGTCTCACTTTAACTCGAGGCCAAAAGTTTAAGTTCATCGCTTCGTTTATCAAAGTAAAACTTCCACTGATTAAAGCTTGTGAAGCTATAATGGCTGCACTAGTGGCTATGAATATACCGGTTAATAAAAACCAAGGTGGCATCATTTCAAAAAATGGATTTTTGCCGGATAAATGTTGGATATCCGTATGCATGAGCCAAGCAGCTTGACCCAAATAATTGATAACCAAACTAGTTTTAACAAATACCCATGTGATGCGAATATTTTTAATTCCACAGTGTCCCAAGTCACTATACAAAGCTTCCGCACCGGTTGTCGCTAAAAATACGGCACCTAAAATCCAAAATCCATGTGGATATTGTACCAATAATTCATAGGCGTAATGTGGGCTTAAAGCTTTGAAAATATCCGGATGATGAATGATGTGACTCATACCCATGATGAACAACATACTGAACCAAACAACCATTGCCGGACCAAAGAAGACCCCAACTTTTTGCGTTCCAAAACGTTGAAAGAAAAACAAAAAAGATAAAATTAATATGACTATTGGCACAGTTGGAAGATTTTCCAAACCTTTGACAATAGTTAAACCTTCAACAGCAGAAGCTACGGAAATGGGTGGCGTGATAATACCATCTGCTAGAAGCGTAGTAGCACCGATCATGGCTGGTATTACCAACTTTTTACCAAATCTTTTAACTAAAGCATACAAAGAGAAAATACCTCCTTCACCGTGATTATCAGCTTGGAGTGTTAACCAAATGTATTTGATACTGGTTTGAAAAACCAAAGTCCAAAAAATAAGCGAGACACCGCCATAAACCAATACATCGGAAACTTGCTTGGTCCCTACAATAGCTTTTAATACATAGAGCGGGCTGGTTCCTATATCTCCATATATGATTCCCAATGCTACTAATAAAGTAGCTGCAGTTACTTTTTGAACATAGGCTTTGTTTTGGTGTTCCATAGTTTAATTTAAATTTGATTTTAAAACCTCTAAATCTGAGATAATGGTATCAAGGTGTTGATTGAGATGGTTTTGAAAGGGAATTGAAATTAGAGATTGATTGGTCTCTTTTAATTCTTTCACATAAATGGTTAATTGCGTAATTTTTTGAAGCATTAGGGCATTGGAATGTATGGCCAATGCTTGATTCATCAATGCATCCAAGACATTACCGCTTTGGACCAATAATTCCGAATCGATGAAAGGTTTGGTTTTAAGAATGTTTTTTATCGATTGAATATTGCGATAAATTTCAACAATTAAATCAGCTGTTTTGGTGTCAATTTGCATTGTACTTAAAATTACGATGCAAAGAAACTTTTTTTAAAGTATGGAAAATATAAAGATATTAGGTTAAAGTATAAAGAAAATATAAAGATTGTTAAAGCAGAAAAATAGTATTTTCAAAATCGTTATCTTAGTTATCAACTCATATTCAATGTTTTATATTTTTTGCTTTTAGAATATAAAAAAACAGCACTTTTTTACTTAAAAGTGCTGTTTACAAAAAATTTATTTGTTAAGTCTGTTTTTTCTTTTTGCGAGTCTTTATTTTGATATCTGAATAATATGTCTTATTTTATCCTTAGGCGTTAAAACAACAATTATATCATGGTTTAATATAACTGTATCTCCTTCAGGAACAATAATTTGATTATTTCTTTTGATGATTATTATTTTACATTCTTTGGGTAAGATTTTTTCAAAATGTAAATCTTTTATAGCAGTATCCACTAAAACAGATTTTGGTGCAATTAACAATTCCAAAATTTCAATTCCGTCTCCTAAATCTAAAAAATCTTTCACGTTACCTCCTTGAACTGCTCTATATAAATATTTTCCATTCAACCTATAAGGACTTTCTACGGTATCAATTCCCAATTGCTCAAATACCGGAATATGATCTTCATTGTTTACCGAGCTTACCAATCGCTTGATTCCCAATTGTTTTGCTAACAATATTACCAACATATTGACTGCGTCGTCATTGGTTGATACAATGATAGCATCAGCTTTTTCAGCATTGGCTTCTTTTAGGATTTCAACTTTGGTTGCATCTCCATGAATAACGACGCAATCGTAATTAGTCGCCACCCAATCAGCTAATTCCTTGTTTTTTTCTATGACAAACACTTCGTTTTGGTCGTTGACGGCTGCGTCAATAATGTGTTTGCCTGTTTTACCTGATCCAATAATAATGATATGCATGTTTTTTTATTTTTAAAATTAATTAAACGAGTCGTGGTTTTGTTCCCATAAATAATATTCTAATCAATACTAGTAAGGGTATGATTTCTAGTCTTCCAGCAAGCATTTGAATAATGTAGACGGTTTCCAATACTGGATGCATTCCCGGGTCGGTTATGCCTGTTGATAATCCAACCGTTCCTTGGGCCGAAGCCGATTCAAACAAGGCATCTGCCAATGAAAAGTCTGAACTCATAAAATAGGTTGTAATCATTGTTGAAATAAATACAAAAATCAAATAGAGCAAAGTGAAAATTCCGGCTCGAGCCAATTCTGCATTCATTTCATCGGGGAGGAGTATTTTATGGTCAAATTTGATTGATTTAATTGCATTTTTAGGATGAAATACTTTGTTGATATGCCATTGCAATCCCTTTTGTAATAACAAGGCTCTGATTACTTTAATTCCTCCTACAGTTCCTCCAGCTGCTCCACCTACTATCATTCCCGCTGAAACAATAAACAAAATAGATAAATCATCCCAAGCACCTATGTTTGAGGTTTGCCAACCCGTAGTGGATAAAGCACTTACAAATTGAAACGTACCAACTCTAAAGGCATCAGATATTTGATGTGATTGCATCAAGAAAATGGACAATAGAATGCTTCCGATAATGGATCCGATTATAATGGCTCTGGTTTGAATATCATTCCACAATTCGCTGTATTTTCTTAAAAAAATAAACCGAAAGAAAAATGGTAAGGAGAAACTTCCAATCAACATGGGAAAAATATACAAGATATCCATTTGAGCCGATTGATAAGTTGCAATACTATCATCCAAGGTGCTAAATCCACCAGTAGATATTCCCGCCATGGCATGGTTTAAGGAGTCAAAAAGATTCTCAGAAAAAGGATAATCGGGTAAAATCAAATAGGTACCTACTAAAAGTAACACGAATAAAAATAAAGAAACGATTAGATAAGCTTTCCAAATGGAACGTGCTGTTTCCATAATGGTAGCTTTTAGTTTGGTACCTGAAGTTTCGGAATTATATAGTAAGGTTGCACTTTTTCCAGGAATTTGTTTGAATATTGCTAATGCCATTACGATAAAACCTGCACCTCCAATCCAATTTGAAAAGTGTCGGTAAAATAAAATCGTTTTTCCAACCGATGGTTCATGATAAGCCATCGATAATCCGGTTGTTGTAAATGCACTTGTGCTTTCAAAAATACAATGCAATGGATTTCTAAAATTGAGCAAACTAGATTCGTATACCATTCCCGTAGGAACAAATTGTTGCATGATTTCAATAGGGGTTATCCATGCGGTCACGTAATAAGGTAGTGCTCCGGATACAATGACCATAGTCCAACCTAAAGCAGCAATTGCCAAGGAATGTTTAAATTCAGGTTCTTTGGTTTCATTTAAAAAATGATGTAATACAAATCCCATCAACATGATGACTATACTAGAAATGACAAATCCTATCAGCGAATACCATTCTCCATAAATTAGAGATACTATAGCAGGAAACATGATTACTCCACCGACAATCATCTGTAAACTAGCTATTTGTTTGATAAAAGTTTTAAACATATTAAATTTTAATTTGATTTTTTAGCAATTCCAAATCTGTAAAAATGTTATCCAGAGGAACTGTTAATGTATTTTGAAAGTTGTTGGAAATAATGATGCTGTTGAGATGTTTCAACTCTTTTACATATTTGGACAAAGCAGTAATTTTTTTCAACATGAGATCATTCGAATACATAGCCAAAGCTTGATTCATCAAAGCATCTAAAACATGACCGCTTTGAAACAACAATTCCGAATCTGAGAAAGGAGGTGTTTTCAATACTTCTTTTACAGATTGAATATTGCGATAAATCTCAACGATCAAATGTGCAGTTTTAGAATCTATTTCCATCATAATGAAATTACAATGCAAAGAGAAAGCAAATTTTATATAGAAAAAGTAAAGATTTTTTTTAGGGAATAAAGAAAAAATAAAGATTATTGAAATCGATATCCGACGCCGCTTTCTGTAATAATATGTACCGGATTTTGAAAATCGTTTTCAATCTTTTTACGAAGTGTTCCTACAAAAACTCTTAAATATTGCGTTTCAGTTTGAAATCCGACTCCCCAAATTTCCTTGAGTATAAATTGATGGGTTAGGACTTTACCTTCATTTTTTGCAAAGAGTGATATGAGTTGGTATTCAGTTGCCGTTAGTTTGACAATAGTTCCATTTTTTTTAACCGTGCGTGCTGTTAAATCTATTTGTAAATCGTCCAAACATAAAATGGTTTCAACGGTTTGATTTTGACTCAATCTAATGGCCGACCTGATACGTGCCATTAATTCGCCGGTTCTAAAGGGTTTGGTGATATAGTCGGTTGCACCATTGTCCAAAGCTTTTACAATATCGTACTCCGAGTTTTGCACAGAGAGAATCAAGATGGGTTGGTTATACCATTCGCGTAATTCCTGTAAAACCTCATGACCACTTTTATCGGGTAAACCAATATCCAACAATATCAAATGAGGTGGATGATTGGCAGCCATGATTAAACCTTCTTTTCCATTGGCTGCTTGATGCACGCTGTAATCATAACTCTCCAAACTAATTTGTAAAAGTTTGCGAATTTGAGGCTCGTCATCAATAACTAATATATCCAACTTATTCATTTTGCTATATGATTTCTGAAGTTTCGACAGGTAAAGATACTGTAAATTTAGCACCACCCGTTTTGATATTTTCCAAATTAATGCTTCCCTGATGGGCTTCTGTAAATCCTTTAACTATGGAAAGTCCAAGTCCAGTGCCACCAGCTGCAGCATTGGGAAGCCTATAAAATTTGTCGAAAACTTGCGCAATATTTTTTTCAGGTATTCCATTGCCATTATCCGAAATGATCAATTTTAAAACTTTTTTATGATATTGAACTTCTACTTTGATTTGCGTATGATCAGGTGTGTATACCAAGGCATTATGAATTAAATTAATGAGAATGTGTTCAATTAAAAATCTGTCCAATTTAAAATAGGGTAGTTCGGGTTGGATGATTACCTGAATATCGTGATTTTTTTGATGCTCATGATTGTGTTTGATGGCCAGATGTGTAATTTCTCCAATATCACACCAATCGAGTTGTGGTTGCAATATTCCCGATTCCAATCTGCTCATATTTAAAATATTATCTACTTGGCGGTTGAGTCTCAATCCGGCTTTCTCAATTTCTTGTAACAATTCTTTTTTTCCAATTGGAGAAATATTTTGTTCGTTTTCATTCAATACATCAACAGAACCAATAATGGTAGCGATAGGTGTACGCATCTCGTGTGAAAGCGAGTTGAGAAGCGAATTGTACAATTTAATAGAATTCTCTTTTTCAATCCGATCCCGCTCAACCACTTGATATTCTCTGATTTTAAAACTCAGTACAGCATTAATTAAAGCTATCACAAAATACATTAAAAACATCAATGCATCTTCGGGTGAACCAATATGTAAAGTAAAAGTAGGTGGAATAAAAAAGAAATTCCAAATAAAAGCACTCAAAAATGCGGTAACCAAAACAGGATAAATGTCAAATAACATGGCTGAAACCGATACACAAAGCAATAAGATCAGTGCAACTGTTCTATAATGTAAATAGTCAACCGTATAATACAATGTTATGGAAATACTCACAATGAGTACAATGCTGAATAAGAATTGTTTTTGCAAGCTGTATTTTCGCATATCATTTGTTTTTTTGTGTTGTCAAAATTAATAGAAATGCTATAAAGATTTTATAAAGATTTTAGAAATTGATAAAGGGATTTAAATAATAAAATAAAAAAAGCTGTTCAAATTTTCATGAACAGCTTTGTTTTAAAAGTAAAAAACAACAAATTCAAATTATTTTTTACAATTGGATTTGTTTTGACAATTGGTTTGTTGGCAGTTTTTACCTTGATTCCCCTTGCCTTTACCACCATTATTTCCCATTTGTCCACATTTTTCATGGTCACCGTCTATAATGCTTTTATAAACTTCGGCACTGATAAACTGAGGTGAATAGGTGACATCTTTAAGTTCTAATTGCCCTACAAAAGCTCTCATATGATTTCTGGAGCCACAGGTCAAATTGTCTAATGCATCCAAAAGTAAAGGGTTGGAAGTATCATTTTTATAGGTTATGAGATCTTTGATATCTAAGTCTTCAATAGTAGCTCCAGCTTTTAAGGCTTCTGTGAGTGAAATATCACCTTGCGCAATCAATTGGTTGTACAATTTTTGTAGTTCAGGATTGTTGAAAACTCCATTTTCAGCGGATGCAGGATCTGGAATTTGGTTTTCATTTAATAAAACCAACATGCGATCCATGTGTCTTTGTTCGCTTTCTGAAATGTTCTTAAACACAAAAAAGTCATATTTTTTGTCCAGATATTGATACACATCTCGAGCTAGTTTTTCTTCTTCACGCATGTGTTTTAGTAATTCAATTTCTTTGGCATTTAAATTACTAGTTGATTTATTTTGAGCTAGTTTGTTGATGTTTTGGCTTCCGCTAAAAAGGAAAATTATTGAAGTTAATAAAAAGGCGAAAAAAAATATATTTTTCATGATATAAAAATTTAGATTTTAAATTAAAAAAAAGTTTGAATAAAATCATTCAACTCTTAGTACGTAAACATTCGGTTTTTCTTTCATATGTTTTAAATATTTAGTTCACTTTGTCTTTATTTTTCATCAGAGTTCACTGATTTGCTTATGCAGTTGTTTTTTATCGGTTAGACCAACTTCGCAGCGAGGCGATTAGAACACCCTTTCTCGAAAACCATCGGGATATTTCCCTGTGTATTTTAAATTTAATCATGGGTGTTTCATGTGATTATTATTTATTTTTCCTACCATGTTGGTTTGATTTTCCAAAAGCTTTCCAAGGTCTTATTTCACGAGCCACAAAATATCCTTCCTTGGTCTTTTCACCCATGATTTTTATTTGCTCGCCTTCGGTTATTTCTATCACCGGAGGAATAAAGACGTCTTTGAAATAGATTTGCCATTTGATTTGATTAAAATCTTCCAATACAAGTGTGTCAATCTTGACTTCTAGGATTGTTCCCGCTAAAAATCCACTATCGGGTTGCATCCAATGTTGGATTTTCTTTTCTTCGATGCTATTGTAGATTTCAATTTTATCAGCAAATTTTCGTTCCAAAAATTGAGCGCCACCACTGATAAAAGTTAGACATCCCAAAATAATACTCAAAAAGACACTTAGTGATAAAATACTGACAAGACTGTATTTATAAGCTTTTTTGAAATTTTTAAAACTAAAAAAAGCCAATAAAGAAAAAACCAGTAGCAAGATTAGCCAAAAATAGGGTAGAAGCACTAAAAAACTCTCCATTTTAGAGTGTTTAAGATGACTTATGAGTACAAAATCAGTTTGTTGCACACTGTATAAGATAATGGAAAATGCTATGGATCCAATAAATATGGAAACCAAAAAGACACTCCAAAATGCTAAATTTTTAAATTGAAAATACCATCTTGGAGTAGGTTCAATATTTTGAGTTTCAATTTTTTCTAATATTTTATCAAAATTATCCATAATGAAATGATTTAATCGAAAAAAGTAATTTGTTGTTTTTGGGCTAATGCTTCAAATGATTTCTTAGCTCTATTGAGATAGGTGGCCACAGTACCTTCCGGAATTTTTAAAATATCTGAGATTTCCTCGTAGTTCTTTTCCTCAAAATATTTGAGTACTAAAACAGCTTTATAATTTTCGGGTAATTGATTAATTAAAAGGAGCACTTTTTTTTCTTTTTCATCTACTAGGCTTGTATATTCTTCATTTGAAGTATGCATCAGATGTGTTTCAAAATCTACAGTTTTGTTTTTGCCATAGGAAACTGATTTTCTCCAATCCGAAATGGTTTGATGATGAACAATGCGATATACCCAGCTACTAAAGGATAAGTCAGTGTCAAAATCGTTTAGATTTTTCCAAATTTTTATAAATGATTCCTGCAATATGTCCAAGGCTTCTTCTTGCGAAACATTGGAAATGTGGTGAATATAACGCAATAATTTGTTTTCATACCGTTGATACAAACAAGCAAAAAATGAAGTGTCTTGAATTGATTTTTCAACCAATTCACGATCCGTAAAAAGTATACAATCATTTTTTTTCAAATTTACTATAGGATGATGGGATTGTTTCAAACCTTTTATTAGTACGCAAAAAGGTTATATTCCTTTCAATCGTTGGGGCAAATGCAATTCGCCCCTATTCAATACGTCCATCTACCATTTCAATCTTTCTGTCTGCCATATTGGCAAGTTCAGGATTATGGGTCACGATGACGAAAGTTTGACCAAATTTGTCTCGTAATTCAAAAAAGAGTTGATGCAAATGGGTAGCCGAATCGGTGTCAAGATTTCCACTTGGTTCATCTGCAAAAACGATTAATGGGTTGTTTACCAAGGCTCTGGCTACTGCCACGCGTTGTTGTTCTCCACCTGAAAGTTCGGCAGGTTTGTGATGAATTCTATCCTTAAGTCCTAAAAAAGTAAGTAATTCTTCGGCTCTTTTTTCGGTTTCTAATCTATTTTTACCGCCTATATATCCCGGAATACAAACATTTTCTAAAGCTGTAAATTCGGGTAATAATTGGTGAAATTGAAAGATGAAACCAATATTTTCATTTCTGAATTGAGCCAATTCATTTGATTTTAAGCCCAAAATATCTTTTTGATTGATGAATATTTTGGTTTTATAATGAGGATTTGGATTATCTAAGGTTCCCAAAATATGAAGTAAGGTAGTTTTACCTGCACCCGAAGGTCCCACAATAGCAATAACTTCGCCTTTTTGAATGTCGAGAGAAACTCCTTTGAGAACTTCCAAAGTTCCATAGGATTTGTGTATGTCGATGGCTTTGATTATACTTGTCATGTTGCGAAATTAAGGATTTTTTTGGTACAAAAATTGATAATAAAGTAACGATTTTTAAGTTAATATTACAACGAAATTTTAAATGGAATCAAAATTCAAACTTTTTATTAAAGGACTTTTATTTGATGGCATAGGAATGTTGTCTTATGCTATTCCTTGGTTTGGGGAGTATTCAGATATTATTTGGGCCCCAATTTCGGCTATAATACTCTATAAAATGTATCCCGGAACGGAAGGAAAGATTGGAAGTTTGGTTACTTTTGTTGAAGAATTGGTTCCTTTTATAGACGTAATCCCAACCTTTACTTTGACCTGGATTTATAAATTTGTAATTAAAAATGAAAAACCTGACGAAATTTCAAAAAAGTAAATTTTTTATCCTATTCATATGGATAACTTTCTCAAATTCAATATTTATTTGGGGACAAACGGATACAATTCAAACAGAAGATAAGGGCAAACCCGTTATATATAAAGACTACTACGTTTTTGAAGGAGATACCATGCTAATAGAATTGGATGAAGTACATCTTTTAAAAAAATTGAATTTTAAAACACAGGATGATCGCAATTACTACTTTTGGTTGCGAAGAAAAGTACACAAAGCGTATCCTTTTGCAATAATAGCTCAGGAACGGTTGGAAGTCATCAATGCCAATTTGGAAAACATCAAAACCAAGCGTCAAAAAAAAATATACCTCAAAAGATTGGAGGAATATTTTGAAGGCGAATTTACGGATCAACTAAAAGATCTTACGGTTACCGAAGGCAGAGTTTTAATTAAATTGATTCATCGTCAAACGGGAATGACGGTTTATGAATTGTCTCGAGAATACAAAAGCGGTTGGAGTGCTTTTTGGAATCAAAAAACAGCGCGCTTATTTAAACAAAATCTCAAAGATGAATATGAACCCGCTTCTGATAACGAAGATTATCTTACCGAACTTGTATTGGAAAGGGCTTTTGAAGAAAATACACTCGTAAGTAAACCTACAGTTTTAAAGTTTGATTTTGAAAAGATTAAAAAGAGTAAAGGTAATTTTGTTCCTATTGAGAGACGGATATAAAATAAAAAAAGGCAGTTTAAATTTTAAACTGCCTTTTTTTATATTTTAATTCATTTTATAATACTGGTCTAATTCGCTAATATATTGATTTTTAGTATCAGAATCTAAAAGTGAGTATTCAAATGAATTTCTAGCAATTTGATACAAGTCAGCTTTAGTAAGTTGTAAAGCATTTTGAATTTCCTCGTAATTTTTATTGACTTGTCCACCAAAATAGGCAGGATCATCAGAATTCACAGTTACTTTCAATCCCAAATCCATCATTTTTTTCAGTGGATGTTGGGTCAAATCGGGTTGTACTTTGAGTGCTTTATTTGATAATGGACATACAGTCAATGCCATATCTCTTTTGATGATTTCTTTCACCAATTCAGCATCTTGTAATGCATTATTGCCGTGGTCAATGCGTTTGATTTTCAATAAATCCAAAGCTTCCCATACATACTCAGCAGGGCCTTCTTCTCCGGCGTGTGCCAATGGAATGTAACCTTCTTTTGCAGATGCTTCAAAAACCCGTTGGAATTTACTAGGCGGATTTCCTTTTTCAGATGAATCCAAACCAACGGCTTTTATTTTATGTTTATATGGAATAGATTGTTCTAATGTTTTGAAGCAGTCTTCTTCACTCAAATGTCTCAAATAGCTCATGATTAAAAAAGAAGTAATTCCAAATTGTTTTTGAGCATCCTCACAAGCTCTGGAAATTCCGTTGATAACTGTTTCAAATGCTATTCCTCTATCGGTATGCGTTTGTGGATCAAACATGATTTCGGTATGACGTACATTTTGAATATGGCATTTTTGTAAATAGGCAAAGGTCAAATCGTAAAAATCTTGTTCAGTTTGCAAAGCACTGGCACCTTGATAATAAATGTCCAAAAAATCTTGCAAACAGTCAAATTGGTAGGCTTTTCTCAATTCTTCAACAGTTTTGTAGGGAATTGAAATTTTATTGCGTTGAGCAATTTCAAATAAGAGCTCAGGTTCAAAAGTGCCTTCTATATGTAAATGCAGTTCTGCTTTGGGGAGATTTTGAATAAATTTTTCCATCGAATTTGTTCTTTAAAAGATTAGAGCTACAAATTTACAAGTTTCTATCAGGAACTGAAAGTTTTTGACTCAATACTTTTAGGAAGTAAATAAGAATAGTATTTTTGCTTGCTGCTTTTGAAGATACAAAGGCATAATTTTTTTAAAATATCTAATTTGAAAATTGATTATCCATTAAAATTTTATCCCATTCTCAAGGAAAGACTTTGGGGTGGTTTCAAATTAAATAGCTTGCTACATAAGGAAAAATCTGAACAACCAGTTGGTGAAAGTTGGGAAATATCCGCTGTTGAAGGTAGTGTATCTGCGGTTGCTAATGGTGATTTAAAAGATTTGAATTTAAGAGATTTAATCAATCGCTTTCCATTGGAATTGTTAGGTCAATCCGTTTTGGATAGATATGGTAAAGAATTTCCATTGCTCATCAAATTCCTCGATGCGCATTCCGATTTGAGTATCCAATTACATCCCAATGATGAATTGGCCATGCAAAGACATCATTCTTTGGGTAAAGAAGAAATGTGGTACATCATGGAAGCTGCAAAAGACAGCCGATTGATGTTTGGATTTAATCAGAAATTGGATAAAGTTTCATATTCCAAACATTTGAAAGAAGATACTTTGGAAAGCATTTTGCATTTTGAAAAAGTTCAAAAAGGAGATGTATTTCACATTCCCGCAGGTAGAGTACATGCGATAGGTGGTGGTATAATATTAGCCGAAATTCAACAAAGTAGTGATATTACTTACCGATTATTTGATTGGAATAGATTGGATGATCAAGGAAATTCTCGTGAATTACATACTAATTTAGCATTAGATGCCATAGATTTTACTACTCCTCAATCATTTAAGACTTCCTACCATGATATTAAAAATAAAGAAAATACATTGATTGAAGGAACCTATTTTTCGACTCATTTTTTAAATTTAAATCAATCCATGCATTTTGATCATAAATTTACAGACACCTTTGTTATATATATAGGTGTTGAAGGAAGTGGGAGAATAGTTTCAAATAAACATGAAGTTTCAATTCAAATGGGTGAAACCATTTTAATCCCTGCTCAATTACAGCAATTTAGCATCATTCCGGAAAATAATGGTATAAAATTAATACAAGTTACCCCTTAATTTTCTTTGAAAAATTTGGTCAAACCATTATTAATACTACATTTGTCCAATCAAATCAAAACAATGTTTACAAATTTAAATACCAATTGGTGGCAAATAGTTTTCTCTCATAGGGAATAACTGTTTGTTTATATAATCGATTGGGTTCATCATATAAACCGCAGGATTTCCTGCGGTTTTTTTTGTGCCTCATTTTCCCATTTCCCATTTCCCATTTCCAATATTCAATAACTAAATTCGAATAACCAATACATCCACATACCAAGTCATTCATAAACAAGAATCGTAAATTATCAAACCATAACAAATTAAATCAAACAATCATGGAAACAACAGCAATCGAAACTAAAGTAGGCTATTTTGGAAATTACGGAGGACAATTTGTTCCCGATCATTTAGCCGCTAAACTCAATCATCTCTATGAAGTCTTTTTAACTTATAAAGATGAACCAGAATTCAAATTAGAATTCACAAACCTTTTAAAAACATTTGTAGGTAGACCTTCACCTTTGTATAAAGCTGAAAACCTTTCCCGTATAACAGGAAGTACCATTTACTTGAAAAGAGAAGATCTCAATCATACAGGTTCTCATAAAATCAACAATACTTTAGGTCAAATTCTATTAGCCAAACGCATGGGTGCAACAGAAATCATTGCAGAAACCGGAGCAGGACAACATGGTGTTGCTACTGCAACCGTAGCTGCGTTAATGGGTATGAAATGTAAAGTGTTTATGGGGAAAGTAGACTCCGAACGCCAAAAAATGAATGTGGAAAGAATGATTACGCTAGGAGCAGAAGTCATTACTGCTAACGACGGAAATGCCACTCTTAAAGATGCGGTTGATGCCGCCCTTACCTATTATGTACATAATCCTCAAGCTTTTTACTTACTAGGTTCAGCCGTGGGGCCACATCCTTATCCAACCATTGTCAGATATTTTCAATCGGTCATCAGTGAAGAAATCAAAAAACAAATTATTGAAATTGAAGGTCGTTTACCCGATGCAGTCGTAGCTTGTATAGGTGGTGGGTCAAATGCAATTGGTGCTTTTGCTCATTTTATAGATTTACCTGAAGTAGCACTTTATGCTGCCGAAGCAGCCGGAGAGAAAATGGAATTGGGTAAAACGGCTGCAACACTCACTTTAGGTAAGCCAATGGTATTTCAAGGTTCTTATTCCTTATGTTTAGCCGATGAACAAGGTAATCCGATTCCTTCAGCTTCCATAGCTGCCGGTTTGGATTATCCGGGTATAGGCCCTGAACATGCACATTTGAGAGATACCGAACGGGTTCAATATCATCCGGTTTCAGATGCTGAGGCAATTGAAGCATATAAATTATTGTCTCAAAAAGAAGGGATTATTCCGGCCATTGAATCTTCACATGCTGTAGCATTGACAACCAAATTATTCAAAAATAAAGGGGCTTTAGTTGTTATAAATTTATCTGGTAGAGGAGATAAAGATGTAAGTCGCATTTAAATTTTAGTTTAAATAGGTGTTAATTATAAAAAAAAACTTATTTTTGCCACCCATTATAAACCATTAAATAGAAACAGTTTGGAAGGAGGTGCCTCAATATGTTAATCATACCAATTAAAGACGGTGAAAATATTGATAGAGCGTTAAAACGCTTTAAACGTAAATTTGACAACACCAAGGTGATGAGAAAATTGCGTCAGAAAAAGCAATTCACCAAACCTTCTGTAGAAAATAGAAGTATGAAAATCAAAGCGACATACTTACAACGTCGTAGAACGGCAGAAGAGCAGTCATAGTTTGATTTTTCATAAAATTTAAACGCTAAAGCTATAAGTTTATTAACTTTGTACTTTAGCGTTTTTTCTTTTATACCAATTGATGATTATTCAAAAATTCATAGACTATTTAAAGGTTGAGAAAGGGTATTCCAAACATACCCTAACTGCTTATGCTTCGGATTTAAAAAGTTTTAAAGATTTTCTCCTAAAACAAGGTGATACCTCAGAATTGCATGAAGTAGTTTATGGTCAAATCAGGAGCTGGATTGTGGCATTGATGGAATCTGGCTTAGAAAACAGAAGTGTCAATCGGAAAATCAGTTCGCTTAAGACTTTTTACAATTTCTTACTAAAAACTGGAGTTTTAGAAAAAAATCCCTTAGACCAGCATCGTTCGCTTAAAACCCCCAAAAAAGTTTTAGTACCATTTTCTCAAAAGGAAATGCAACATTTGTCAGAAATTTATGGGACTGAAAAATCCTTTGAAAATTTGAGAAATGAATTGATTATGGAATTGCTCTACACTACAGGTATGCGTAGATCGGAACTGATAGGTTTGCAACTATCGGATGTCAATTTGGAAAGTCGGCAAATTAAAGTATTGGGTAAACGCAATAAAGAACGTTTTATTCCATTGTTGGATGTTACCAGCATAAAGATAAAAGAATATCTTGTGTTTAGAAAACAATTGGAAACAATACAAACCCAATTATTGTTAACGGATAAAGGTGAACCTATATATGATTCAATGGTTTATAAGATTGTCAAACAATTTATGACCTTGGTCAGTAGCAAAGAGAAAAGAAGTCCCCACGTTTTAAGACATGCTTTTGCCACACATTTATTGGATGAAGGTTCTGATTTGAATACGGTTAAAGAGTTATTAGGACATTCTAGTTTGGCATCAACTCAAGTTTATACCCATACCAGCTTGGAAAGATTAAAAGAAGTTTATAAAAAAGCACACCCTAGAAATTCTCATAAATGATATAAAGTATATGTATAGGTTAAAAAGGATGCATATACGACTTCTTCATTTAATTCAAATGCGTTAGTAAAGTATACAATAATGTAAATTAATTTTTGAAAATTTTATGATTGATTGCTGAATTGATTTATTTTTTTTTGTAACTTTACCTAGTATAATTCTAAATAAGTTCTATATGAAATAAAACAAATCAACAGTGTTGTCATGAATCTATTCATGCCGTTTTAAAAAAATCTAAAAACTAAAATTAAATTGACTCTTTGAAATTTGAAATCTTTAAAATTGATTTACAGATTATATTCATTGGGTCATTACAATCAATTAAATTATTATATATGAAAGTACAAGTGCAAGCCGTCAATTTTAATGCAGACAAAAAATTAGTTCAACTTATTGAAGAAAAAGTCGAAGCACTGTTAAAGTTTCAAGAAAACATTATCGGAGCTGAAGTTTTTCTAAAAGTTCAGAAAACAAGTGAGAAGGAAAACAAAATTTTAGAACTAAAAGTTGGAATTCCAGGTAAGGACAAATTGGTAAAGAAGACCTCAAGCACCTTTGAAGACGCTTTGACACAAGCAATTAGTAGCATGAAAAATTCACTAAAAAGGCTGAAGGAAAAACAGAGAGAAAAGCACGAATAAAAATTTAATAAAAAAAAGTGCAATTTTTTTTGCACAGAAAATAAAAGTTTATACATTTGCAGACCGTTTCAAAAAGCGGTCTGTTTTTTTATGCCGATGTAGCTCAGTTGGTCAGAGCTGCTGATTTGTAATCAGCAGGTCGGGGGTTCGAATCCCTCCATCGGCTCAGTTCTTTTTAATCATGGTGAGATACTCAAGTGGCCAACGAGGGCAGACTGTAAATCTGCTACGAAAGTTTCGGTGGTTCGAATCCACCTCTCACCACTAGAGTATTTAGTGTAATAGCACTAATAGGCGGGAGTAGCTCAGTTGGTAGAGCTTCAGCCTTCCAAGCTGAATGTCGCGGGTTCGAGTCCCGTCTCCCGCTCAATTTTCAAACAATTGCTAGTCAATTTGATTTGAATTCGTAGAGCAAGTGAATCGGTTTATACCATCTTTATGACCGATGAATTGTGTCCGCTGTTACCGCTACGCCGACGTAGCTCAGGGGTAGAGCGTTTCCTTGGTAAGGAAAAGGTCACGGGTTCAATTCCCGTCGTTGGCTCAAAAAAAACTACCTATAAAATCGTATTTTTAAGATTAACACTAATATAAACTAAGTAAAACAATTAATTATGGCTAAAGAACAATTTAATAGGAATAAGCCGCATTTAAATATCGGTACTATTGGACACGTTGACCATGGTAAAACTACTTTAACTGCTGCTATTACTTTAGTACTTTCTAAAAAAGGTCTAGCAGAAATTAAAGCGTTTGATTCTATTGATAACGCTCCTGAAGAAAAAGAAAGAGGTATTACTATCAACACTGCTCACGTTGAGTACGCGACTGAAAAACGTCACTATGCTCACGTTGACTGTCCAGGTCACGCTGACTACGTTAAAAACATGGTAACAGGTGCTGCTCAAATGGACGGTGCAATCATCGTTGTAGCTGCTACAGACGGACCAATGCCACAAACTCGTGAGCATATCCTTTTAGGACGTCAAGTAGGTGTGCCTCGTTTGGTTGTATTCATGAATAAAGTAGACTTAGTTGATGACCCTGAATTGTTGGAATTAGTAGAAATGGAGATTAGAGATCTTCTTTCATTCTACGAATATGATGGAGATAACACTCCTGTAATTCAAGGTTCTGCACTAGGAGCATTGAACGGAGAACCAGAATGGGAAGCTAAAGTTATGGAATTAATGGATGCAGTTGATAACTGGATTGAATTACCTCCACGTGATGTTGATAAACCATTCTTGATGCCTGTTGAAGACGTATTTACAATTACTGGTCGTGGAACTGTTGCTACAGGTCGTATCGAAAGTGGTGTTGCCAATACAGGAGATCCAGTTGAAATCATCGGTATGGGAGCTGAAAAATTAACTTCTACTATTACTGGAGTTGAGATGTTCCGTAAAATATTAGATAGAGGTGAAGCTGGAGATAACGTAGGTTTATTGTTGAGAGGTGTTGAAAAATCAGCCATCAGTCGTGGTATGGTTCTTTGTAAACCAGGATCAGTTAAACCACACGCTAAATTCAAAGCAGAGGTCTATATCCTTAAAAAAGAAGAGGGTGGACGTCATACTCCATTCCACAACAACTATCGTCCTCAGTTCTATGTAAGAACAACTGACGTAACTGGAAATATCCAATTACCTGCAGGAGTAGAGATGGTTATGCCAGGTGACAACTTGACAATCAATGTTGAATTACATCAAGCAATCGCTTTGAACGTAGGTTTACGTTTTGCGATTCGTGAAGGTGGTAGAACAGTTGGAGCTGGTCAGGTTACTGAATTAGTAGACTAATCATCTTCATTCATAAAATTACATCAATAAGGTGTTCCGTTTCATCGGGATACCTTGTTGTGTTGTAAGAGAACTTTAATTTTTAAATAAAATATTGAAGTTCTAAACGGAATGCTTGCATTCCACAAGCGGGTGTAGTTCAGTTGGTAGAGCGTTGGTCTCCAAAACCAAATGTCGAGAGTTCGAATCTTTCCGCCCGCGCAAATAGAATATCAGTCGAGATATTTTTTCCAATTTTTTTTAATAACGCGGGTTAAACCGTTAGAAATAGTTAAAGAATGAAATTTGTAAACTACGTAAAAGAGTCTTTTACCGAATTGAAGGAGAATGTTACCTGGATTTCTTGGGAAGAAGCACAAAAATCTACTGCTGTCGTTGCGGTTTTTACTGTAATTTTTGCCTTATTGGTTTTTGCAGCTGACAAATCATTTCAAAATATTCTCAAATTTATATTTCAACTATTTTAAATCAAATTATGTCCGATTTTGTCAAAAAATGGTATGTCGTTAAGGCAATAGGTGGCCAAGAAAACAAGGTAAAAGCTTACCTTGATAATGAAATTGTTCGTCTTAATTTAGCTGACTATATCGAGACTGTTTTAGTTCCAACTGAAAAGGTTATCCAAATTCGCAACGGTAAAAAATATAACAAGGAAAGAGTTTATTTCCCTGGTTATGTTATGATACAAGCCAATTTGAGTGGTGAAATTCCTCATATTATCAAATCCATTCCTGGAGTTATTGGTATGTTGGGAGATGAAAAAGGAGGTGATCCTGTACCTTTACGTAAAACGGAGATTAACCGTATGTTGGGTAAAGTAGATGAATTGGCTATCGCAAATGAAAATGTAATGATACCTTTTATTGTTGGAGAAACTGTAAAAGTAATTGACGGAGCCTTCAATGGATTTGATGGAACTGTTGAAAAAATCAATGAAGAAAAACGTAAACTAGAGGTCATGGTGAAAATTTTCGGAAGAAAAACACCTTTGGAACTCAGTTATATGCAAGTAGAGAAGATCTAAAAAAGTGTTACAATAAGTATAATTGATGCAATCTCAACCGCTTCCACCTTTGAGAAAGTGTCGCATGTAAATCAGAAATGGCAAAAGAAGTATTTAAAGTTGTAAAACTACAAGTACGTGGCGGGGCAGCAAATCCCTCTCCACCAGTGGGTCCTGCTTTAGGTTCTGCCGGAGTAAACATTATGGAGTTCTGTAAGCAGTTTAATGCTAGAACTCAAGATAAGCCTGGTAAAATTTTACCAGTTGCTATCACTGTGTTTAAAGACAAATCATTTGATTTTGTTATCAAAACTCCTCCAGCAGCAGTACAGTTATTGGAAACCTCTAAAGCACCTAAAGGATCAGGAGTGCCAAACAGAAACAAAGTAGCAACCGTTACTTGGGACCAAGTTAAAACGATAGCCGAAGATAAAATGCAGGATTTGAATGCATTTACAATCGAATCAGCCATGAAAATGGTTGCAGGAACGGCTCGTTCTATGGGTATTAAAGTAAAAGGAACAGCTCCTTTTTAATTTATTAATTATAACATTTTATTAAATGGCAAAATTAACTAAAAAACAAAAAGTAGCTACTTCCAAACTTGACACTAATACCTTAACTTATGCTCTTACAGATGCAGCAAAGTTGGTTAAAGACATCACCAGTGTAAATTTCGACGCTACCGTTGATATCGCTGTGAGATTGGCTGTTGACCCTCGTAAAGCTGACCAAATGGTAAGAGGTGTGGTATCATTGCCACATGGGACCGGTAAAGATGTGAAAGTATTGGCATTAGTTACTCCCGATAAAGAAGCCGAAGCTAAAGAAGCAGGAGCAGATTATGTGGGATTAGACGATTACCTTCAAAAAATTAAAGAAGGATGGACAGACGTGGACGTTATTGTTACCATGCCGAGTGTAATGGGTAAATTGGGACCTTTCGGTCGTATATTAGGTCCTCGTGGCTTAATGCCAAACCCAAAAACCGGTACAGTAACCATGGAAATCGGAAAAGCGGTAATTGCAATTAAAGCTGGTAAAATTGACTTCAAAGTTGATAAAACCGGAATTATTCATGCAGGTATCGGAAAGGTTTCTTTTGACGCCGACAAGATTGCTGAAAATGCAAAGGAACTCATTCAAACCATCAAAAAACTCAAACCTGCTGCGGCTAAAGGTGATTATATGAAAAGTATATACATCTCCAGCACCATGAGTCCTAGTATTGGGGTTGATATTAAGTCAATATAAGTTAGTTAAAACCGAATCAAATGACAAGAGAGGAAAAATCAATAATTATAGCCGATTTAACAACTATCCTGACTGATAACAACGTCATATACTTAGCTGATATATCAGATTTGAACGCTACAGACACGTCCAACTTACGTAGAGCGTGTTTTAAAGCAGACGTTAAAATGTCGGTGGTTAAGAATACATTGCTAGCCAAAGCAATGGAGAGATCAGATAAAGATTTTGGAGATTTACCATCTGTTTTACACGGCAATACATCCATGATGATTGCCAATGACAGCAAAGCTCCAGCTTTATTAATTAAAAATTTCCGTAAAACTTCTGATAGACCGATTCTGAAAGGTGCTTATGTACTTGAATCAGTTTATGTAGGTGATGAACAACTTGACAATCTAGTCAACCTCAAATCTAAAGAAGATTTAATCGGAGATGTTATCAATATGTTACAGTCACCAATGAGAAATGTGATTTCCGCTTTACAATCAGGAGGAAATACATTATCAGGTGTATTGAAAACATTATCTGAAAAATAAGCACTAAATAAACAATAACAATTAAACCAGAGTAAAATGGCAGATTTAAAAGATTTCGCAGAGAAATTAGTCAATTTAACAGTAAAAGAAGTTAAAGAATTAGCTGATATTTTAGAAAACGATTATGGTATCAAACCAGCCGCAGCAGCAGTTGTAGCAGGTCCAGCAGCAGCTTCTGAAGCAGCTGTTGTAGAAGAAAAAACATCTTTTGATGTTATTCTTAAAGATGCAGGCGCTTCTAAATTAGCAGTTGTAAAATTAGTAAAAGAATTAACCGGTCTAGGATTGAAAGAAGCTAAAGACGTCGTAGACGGAGCTCCTGCACCAATCAAAGAAGGTGTTTCTAAAGACGAAGCTGAAGGTTTGAAAAAATCTTTAGAAGAAGCTGGAGCTGTAGTAGAACTTAAATAAGTTCTCGCAAAACTTCAAACGGTTTAGGTCATCTCGAAAGCTCGGGAATGACCTAAACCATTTTGTGTATATAATTCGTTCTTATATCAATTATAAATTTTATTCCATTGGCAAATCCAACATCAAACCAAAGAATCAATTTTGCCTCGGCACAGTTAACTACTGAATATCCTGATTTTTTGGATATTCAGATCAAATCCTTCCAGGATTTTTTCCAACTTCAAACCAAAGCCGAAAATAGAAACAACGAAGGTTTATACAAAACCTTTTCCGAAATTTTCCCTATCACAGATACTAGAAACCAATTTGTGTTGGAATTTTTGGACTACTTCATCGACCCACCTCGATATACCATTCAAGAATGTATAGAACGTGGACTTTCCTACAGTGTGCCTTTAAAAGCCCGATTAAAACTTTATTGTACTGATCCCGAACACGAAGACTTCGAAACCGTTGTCCAAGATGTGTATCTCGGGACCATTCCTTATATGACCGAAAGCGGTTCCTTTATCATTAATGGAGCTGAAAGAGTTATTGTATCTCAGTTGCACCGTTCACCTGGTGTATTCTTCGGTCAATCATACCATGCCAATGGTACCAAATTGTATTCTGCCCGAGTAATTCCTTTCAAAGGGTCTTGGATAGAATTTGCTACCGATATCAACCAAGTGATGTATGCTTACATCGATAGAAAGAAAAAGTTACCTGTTACTACTTTATTAAGAGCTATAGGTTTTGAACGTGATAAAGATATCCTTGAAATATTTGACCTTGCTGAAGAAGTTAAAGTTTCTAAAGCCGGTTTAAAAAGAATTGTTGGTAGAAAAACTGCTGCTCGTATCTTGAAAACATGGTTTGAGGACTTTGTGGATGAGGATACCGGCGAGGTAGTTTCTATCGAACGTAATGAGATTATTTTTGACCGTGATACCATTCTTGAAAAAGATCATATCGATATGATTGTGGATTCAGGTTCCAAATCTATCTTATTACATAAAGAAGATAATTTGTTGGCCGATTACGCCATCATACACAATACTTTGCAAAAAGACCCGACCAACTCAGAAGTGGAAGCGGTCGAACACATATACAGACAATTACGTAACGCCGAACCACCAGATTATGAAACCGCAAAAGGAATCATAGACAAGTTGTTCTTCTCCGAACAACGATACAGTTTAGGAGAAGTAGGTCGTTACAGAATGAATAAGAAACTCAATTTGAATATTGATATCAATATGGAAATTTTGACCAAATTGGACATTATTACCATCATCAAATATTTGATTGAGTTGATCAACTCTAAAGCTGAGGTTGATGATATTGACCACTTGTCCAATAGACGTGTAAGAACGGTAGGGGAACAATTGGCCAATCAATTTGCCGTAGGTTTGTCTCGTATGTCTCGTACCATTCGTGAAAGAATGAACGTTCGTGACAATGAGGTATTCACACCAATCGATTTGATCAATGCCAAAACATTGTCATCGGTAATCAACTCATTCTTTGGAACCAACCAACTTTCTCAGTTTATGGATCAAACCAATCCATTGGCTGAAATTACACACAAACGCCGTTTATCGGCTTTAGGCCCAGGAGGTCTTTCTCGTGAAAGAGCCGGATTTGAGGTTCGTGACGT
>JADZFW010000116.1 GCA_020854235.1 Flavobacteriaceae bacterium | reverse complement strand
TAGATAATTCTATTCGGACTGTCTTCATCGGGATGAATATTCCAATCAGTTCCATTGAATGTCAGTTGAGAATCCTGCAAAGCCAAAACAGATTTATTTCCCTCGGTAATCGTGTGGTAAAAGGCTAGATTGTAATAATCCTTGAGTTCTTTTCCTCCTTTAAATTCGGTTTGAAAATACAAAGTATCATTCAGCGTCACGTTTACCATATTGAAATCTGCAATATCGTATTGACTTGTTTTGAGTGATGCCAATGAAAGTTGGGTATTAAACAATGGGTTTTGATTGTCGATTTGCAACCTGATTTTCTCCAATTTATTATCAAAAGCTTTGACTTCGGGAGAACGGAATGTGAGTTTGAACAATTCCTTATCCGCATCAATCTCACCTCTGATGAAAGTATTGGTTCCCAATTCGACTTCGGGAAAAAATACGGCAACTGCTTGGTTATAGATATTAAATTTAAAATCTAGAAACTGATTGGGACTGACAGGGTAAGGTTTGTATTGCGCATATATACTTCCTATGGCATTTTGAGCCAATCGAGGTAATTCGGCGTATAAAAATTTACCGGTAATACTACCACTAACGATATCGGTCGAATTGATGTCAATGTTTTGAACACCGTTGGCAGCATGAGATACGACTGTAAAATCTTCGAAATAGTAATCTTTGATTTCGTTGGTATAAGTTGCACTTCTGAATTCAATTCTACCAACCATATTTTCCAGTTGATTTCCTACCATATCCACTTTGACATCACCCTTCAAGATGGCGATACTATCTCTGTGTAACAAATTCAATTTCTTGAAGTTGGCGTAATCCACACAAGCTTCAAAATCAAAGACATATTTTTCCTTTGACAAGTCGGCTAACCCGTCAAATGTCATTTTGAGATTGGGATCTTTGGCTTGCATTTTACCTGTAAACATTTTATTGTTTACGTTACCTTGAACGGCAATATCAGAATAAGAGTAGCCATTGTATTGAAAGTTGTAAATTTTTGCATCAACTTCAGTATCCAAATCGGCAATAGTAAAACCACTACCTACAATGGTGGCATCCATGGTTATATCTCCCATCAATGGATTTCCAATTAAAGACCCAATTTTCAAATCCTGCACTTTGATTTCTCCATCATAACTCGATTGATCAATATTATTGATATTACTTATCATCAAATCGGTGCTGAAATTTCCGATATTGGTTTGTGCATTGATAAATGCATCGAGTTCATCAATATTAATTTTAGCCCTACCATCAATATTGAAATGTCCCAGTTTGGCAAAAGAAACCGGAAGCGTTTTCCCTAATAAATTGGGTAACAAACTCTTCAAATGATTATAATCAGATTCCAAATGGGTTATTCGGGCATCGAGTTTAAATCCATTTTCTGGGTCAAATGCATTTATAAATCGGTAATTACCTTCCATTCGCGCATTTTCATCTGTAAACAAATCCAAATTCTCTAGTGTAAAATCATTCAGAGAACCTTTCATTTGCGTAGTTAGATGCAAAACATCGGTTGTCCCAAATTCAGCATAAAACTTTTGCATATCATACATAGCCAAATCAGCTTGTGTAAGATCGGCAGTTATCTGAACTTTATTATTAAAATCGGAAAGCTCACCTTCCTGATAACGCATGGCAATATCACCACGTAACGTAGAAAATGGCGTTTTTAAAAACGTATTTTTAAAATCCATTGAGGTTTTGGTATAGAAAAAATCTGTTTCCATTTTTTCGGCTATCAAACCTCTGTGATCTATCAAACTCAGATTTCTGACATTACCGTTTACTTTGGGTCCATCTACTTTAAAGGCATAAACTTCACCGTTGATATGGTCGTAGGCTTCAATAACTTCGGGTTGTTTGTTGAAATCATACAATCTAAATTTGGCATTTTTCAATTTAATCTTAGCAATTTGCATCAAAAAACCAGATGGTTTTCCGGTAGGTTCACCTTCCAATTTATCAATAAACTGGTCAAATGCACTGTTGGATTGTCCTTTGTAGGTTTTCAATTGCAAAGTAAGATCGGACATACTGACTAAATTGAATTTGGGTTTACCTTTTTTCAGACGTTCAAATTCGATTATAGAGGTATTGAGATTGCCTATATAAATAATGGTATCCTTGTGTGGATCTCTAGCCAAGACACCTTTCAGTTGCACTCTTCCCAAGTAAGACAAATCTACTTTATCTACTTGAATATCTGTTTTATACTTGTCGTTTACATATTGGGTGAGTTTGTGAGCCAATCGCGTTTGCACACTTGGAATGGACAATATAAAAGCCATGAGCAAAGCCAAAAGAAGCAATGCCAAAATGGTTTTGGATAGTATTTTGAGGAATTTTTTGATTTTAAATGTTGTCCTTTATAATTAAAGGAATTGGGTTTTGAATTGTTTATTTAATTTACATTTCGTACTAAATGAAGATTTGAAGGCGTCATTTCCCTATTTATTAAAAATTTTTCAAATCTGCATTTCAAAGTCATATTTCCTTATTTTTGCCTTGTTAATAAACACCATTAATTCATTAAGACCTTTGAACTCTGAAATTTATATATTAGCAATAGAATCTTCATGTGACGATACGAGTGCCGCTGTACTACATAACGGCAAAGTCCTATCAAATGTTGTTGCCAATCAAAAAATACATTCCGAATACGGTGGTGTAGTTCCTGAATTGGCTTCTAGAGCTCACCAACAAAATATTGTTCCGGTGGTTCATCAAGCATTGCAAAAGGCAAATATCGGAAAAAAACAGTTAACAGCCATTGCTTTTACAAAAGGACCCGGATTAATGGGTTCGTTATTGGTAGGAAGCTCCTTCGCGCGTTCTATGGCACAAGCTTTAGATATCCCTTTGATAGCTGTCAATCATATGCAAGCCCACGTATTAGCACATTTTATTGAGGAGGAAACACAACAAAAGCCCGATTTTCCCTTTTTGTGCTTGACCATCAGCGGTGGACATACCCAAATCGTTAAAATCAATGATTATTTGGATATGGAGATTTTGGGTGAAACGCTTGATGATGCGGTTGGCGAAGCTTATGATAAAAGTGCCAAAATTTTAGGTTTGGGTTATCCCGGTGGTCCTTTGATTGATAAATATGCCCGTGAAGGCAATCCAAAAGCTTTTACATTTAGCAAACCTCGGGTTGGAGAACTCGAATTTAGTTTTAGTGGATTGAAAACCGGCATTTTATATTTCATCCAACGAGAAACCGAGAAAAATCCCCATTTTATTACAGAAAATCTAAACGATATCTGTGCTTCTATTCAACATACCATTGTTTCGATTTTGATGGATAAATTGGAAAAAGCGGTTAAAGCAACCGGAATTAAACAAGTAGCGATAGCAGGTGGAGTCAGTGCCAACAGTGAGATTAGAAAACAATTGAAAGCGACAGAAACTACAAAAGGATGGATTACATTTATTCCTAAATTTGAATATACAACCGACAATGCGGCTATGATAGGCATTGTGGGTTATTATAAATATTTAGCAGGCCATGTAGACGATTCCAAAACCAAAGCAACTGCCCGATTGAGCGTTGAAAACCAATAATATTAATTCAATTTTATATTTTATTTTAGAAAAGCCCTATAAAATAATTTTTAGTAAAAATCAATTCTTATTTTTACGCTTCTTAAGAAAATAAAAGCATAAATCTAAAAACACAAGACCTATTTCATTGATTACTGCAACCACCATAGACCGAATTTTTGAAGCCTCACGTGTTGAGGAGGTTATCGGTGAGTTTGTACAGCTCAAGCGAGCCGGTACTAATTTGAAAGGATTAAGTCCTTTTGCCGATGAAAAATCACCATCTTTTATGGTGTCGCCTGTCAAGCAAATTTGGAAGGATTTCAGTAGTGGTAAAGGTGGCAATGCTGTTTCATTTTTGATGGAACACGAACATTACACCTCTCCGGAAGCATTGCGCTGGTTGGCCAAAAAATACAATATTGAAATAGAGGAAACCCAACTCGATGAAGAACAAAAACAATCGGTAGATGAGCGGGAAAGTATGTATGTGGTATCCAATTATGCCAAAGATTATTTTCATCAAAATCTATTTGAAAATGAAGAAGGTAAAAGTATAGGATTGACGTATTTCAAGGAAAGAGGATTCAGGGAAGAAACGATTAAGAAATTCCAATTGGGATTTTCACTCAATCAATGGGATGCTTTTACAAATCAAGCTTTGAGCAAAGGATACGATCTCAAATACCTCGAAAAAACCGGACTGACCATTGTCAAAGAAAATAGAAATATCGATCGATTTAAAGGTCGGGTGATGTTTCCTATTCACAGCATGAGCGGTAGGGTACTAGGATTTGGGGGACGCATCTTGGACAGTACCGAAAAAGCGGCCAAATATCTCAATTCGCCTGCTAGTGAAATCTATGATAAAAGCAAAGTCTTGTATGGTATTTTTTACGCCAAGCAAGCTATTGCCAAGGAAAATAACTGTTATCTAGTAGAAGGCTACACCGATGTGATTACTTTACATCAATCGGGAATTGAAAATGTGGTATCTTCCAGCGGAACAGCTTTAACTCCCGATCAAATCCGGTTGATCAAGAGGCTAACGCCCAATATTACCGTATTATACGACGGAGATGCAGCCGGAATCAGAGCTTCATTTAGAGGAATTGATTTGATTTTGGAACAAGATTTAAATGTAAAAGTTTTGACTTTTCCCAATCAGGACGATCCAGATAGTTATGCCCGTAAGGTGAGTTCGGAAGAGTTAAAAGAATATCTCACCCATAACGCCACTGATTTTATCAAGTTTAAAATCAGTATTTTGATGGAAGAAGCTGAAAATGACCCCATCAAAAAAGCGGAATTGGTCAAAGACATCATCAAGAGTATTTCGGTTATTCCAAACAGTATTCAACGGGAAATCTACGTACAAGAAACTGCCAAACTCATGGAGATTTCGGAAGGAGTTTTGTACAGCAGTTTGGCACAACAAATTGTCAGCAATCGCAAACAAGATGGCGAACAACGAATTGATGAACCTGTTCGAATGGAAGTTGTTCAGGAAAGCCAATTGCAACCTGAAGACCTCAATGAATTAGAAAAATACGAAAAGGAAATTATCAAAACTTTGCTTTTATTTGGAAATCTAAAAACTGAATTTATCGATTGGGTTGAAGAACCAAATGCAATGGGAAAATTGGAAATCAAAAAAGAGATTTATGAAAATGTAGTTGCTCAGGAAATTTATTTAAATCTGCAAGATGATGAAATCGAATTTACACAAGACATTTTTAAAAATATTTATTCCATTTTAATTACTCAATTCA
This sequence comes from Flavobacteriaceae bacterium, assembly GCA_020854235.1. Classification (GTDB taxonomy): domain Bacteria; phylum Bacteroidota; class Bacteroidia; order Flavobacteriales; family Flavobacteriaceae. The sequence continues at coordinate 3,884 of JADZFW010000116.1, read as the reverse complement.
ATTTGAATCAAAATATCAATATCAAACATTTCACTAATCACGAAAATCCACTGATTGCTCAATTGGCTTCCGATATTGTCTTGGAAGAAGACAAATATGTATTGAGTAAATGGGAAAGTCGAGATATAGTTGTAAAACCTAAAGAAACGTACATCTCCAAACAAGTAACCGATATTATTCTCAATTTACGTAGAGTTTTGATTGATGAAAAAATCAAAGCAGTTATGAAAAGCATCAAAGACAAACATCCTGAGAGAGAACAAATTGAGGAGGTTTTAAATTATACGAGATTGAGGAAACTCGTTTTTGATAAATTACACAGAGTTGTATAAATTGAGTCATAGTATGACTAAAAAACACATAAAATGCATATTCAAATCATCAACCATTCGCATCATCCCCTACCTTCCTATGAAACTTTGGCATCTGCCGGAATGGATTTAAGAGCCAATCTATCTGAAACAATCATATTACAACCCATGGAACGCCGGATTATTCCCACAGGATTATTTATGTCATTACCAATTGGATATGAAGCCCAGGTACGTCCTAGAAGTGGTTTGGCTGCCAAAAAAGGCATCACGGTTCTCAATAGTCCGGGCACTATAGATGCTGATTACAGAGGTGAAATAGGTGTCATTCTCGTAAATCTATCCCATGAAGCATTTGCAATCAACGACGGAGAACGCATTGCCCAAATGGTCATCGCCAAACACGAAAGAGCCCAATGGTTGCAAGTAGAGGTTTTGGATGAAACTGATAGAGGAGCCGGAGGATTTGGTAGTACGGGAACAGCCTAAACAGAAATAGCGAAAACTTATCCAAAATTAACACCAAAAAAAGTCAAACATCGTTCAATTTTAAACAAATTCACAATATTATTCAGCAATTAAAATCAAACATCAGAACCATTCAAACCCATGTACACAAGCATCATTTACAAAAATATTTAGATGAATATTTTTACAGACTTAATAGATCAATATTCAAAGAAACAATTTTTGTGAATTTGATTAGAAGAATGATGAATCACAATTGGGTTGAGTGGAAATTAATTGTAAATAATTCGAAAGAATTTTATTGGTATGTGAGATAATGAAGTCATTTACATTAACTGAGCAATTTATTTACACCAAATATGTATTACTTTCTAAACATTATTCTGATTATCATTACTTTAACAATGGGTATTGTTTTATTGGTTATTCCAATACCTGTCAGCAAAGGAATGAAAAATTATAAAGTTTCTCTTAAAATATTATCAATAGCTTTTTTAACAATAGCTTTTTTAAATTTTATTCAACTCTTTTTTGAATCTGTTGAAAAAAATCCTGAATATTTTGGTTTTTTGAATTTGCTAATATCATCACTTCAAACCATTTTATTTTCTTTTACTTTAATTACCTTGCTCAATCCGCAATTTATCACTCGTAAAAAAGTCTTCTTAAATATACTACCCATTTTAATTTTTCTATTTTTATTTACAGTATCTTATCTGATATATGGAGATTGTGTTTTAAACTCTATATATCAAATATCAAACTGCAAGACTTTAACTACCTTAATCATTAGATTTTTATTTTTTCTCTTTTTTGTAGCCCAAATAGTTTACTTCTCTATTTTATTTTATAGAGCTGTCGAACATTACAAAAATCAACTCAAAAATTATTTCTCTGAAACATCACGTTTGGAGCTACATTGGGTAAAATATGCCTTTATTTCTGCTTTAGTTATAGGTCTGTTGGCATTGTCATTTCAAATTTATCCTCAAAAAATTTTCGATTTAATTTTTCCGATTATATTAAGCTTTTTTTATTTTATTTTTGCAATTAAATATATAAATTACAATAAATTATTTACTGTTATTGATATTATTTCAGAACAAGATCATCAAAATTTAATTACAAATATTGCAGACAAACGCAGTAAAATTTTTTGGGGAAATTACAAGAAGAATATAATCGAAGAAAAATATTATTTACAAGAAGGGATAACGTTAGACGAAATTGCTCTTAAACTCAAAATAAGTAGAGCAACCCTTTCTAATTTAATTAATAAGGAAGAAAATGTAAATTTTAATTGCTTTATCAATAGGTTAAGGATCAAAGAATCCCAAAAAATTTTACTCAAAAATCCACATTATTCCTTTTTAACAGTTGCTGAAATGATTGGATATTCTGAACATTCTAATTTTAGCCGACAATTCAAATTGACTACAGGTGTTTCACCATCGGTTTGGCTTAAAAACAACTTAAATAGCTAAACAAAACAATTTCAATTACTTACACATAATTTATCAAATCGTATAATTTTTTATATGATTTGATAATGTTTTTATATGATTTGATAATGTTTTTGTACGGATGGATAATATCCTACCAAAACATTTGCTGTTCATTTGTTTTTGAAAATAGATATCATTTTAAAACTTGAGCTTTAGTTGATTTTTTGTGCTAAATTTTTACTTTCAATAACTAAATATAATCATAAAGTTCATAAAATTTATAAAGTTCATAAAGGCTGTGTCTATAATAGATTAATAACCTATTAACTCAATTTCTTATCTACTGGGGAGAGACTAAATACATTAATCCATCACAAAATTTTTGCTATAATCAATTATAATAACTCAAATTCATTTATTAACAATTATTCAATTCAAAATTATGAAAACAATCAAATTTTTAAGTGTATTAACCATTACTTTAGCATTTGGTTTCTTATTCAATTCTTGTTCAAAACCTGATCCTGAACCATCACTTCCTTCTTATGTTCCTACTAATGGGTTAGTAGGTTGGTATCAATTCAAAGGAAATACCAATGACCTCTCTGTAAATAATTTACATGGTACAAACAATGGTGCCGTTCTCACTACAGATAGAAATGGAATAACAGATGCCGCTTACCTTTTTAATGACTGCAACATTAGTATTCCCAACAGTGAAAGTATTAATTTTTCACAAGGATATACTTTTGCAGCATGGGTTTATATGACTGAATTTGCACACACTACTATTCTAGATAAAATTGATCCCGATTGTAGTGAATATGGCTTTAGAATCAATGGGAGATTAAACGGTACTTATTGGACAGAAGCTGGTTGTTATGGAGGAAGCAATCATACCCAAACTTCAATAGGTGTTTTACTCAATACATGGCATTTTGTAGTAGGTACTTATGGCCCCGATAATAATTTAAATATTTATCAAGATGGCGTTTTAATTAACACTTTTGCAACAGAAGGCTGGAATCTTACCAATACAGAAATCATTAAAATAGGGTCGGGACATGGAGCTACTTATGAACCATTTAAAGGGAAAATAGACGATGTAGGTATCTGGAATAGAGTTTTAACACAAGCAGAAATTTCAAGTCTGTTTGAAGCTAATTAATAGTATTCAATGATGGAAAAAAAATTGTTATGAAAAAGATAAAAACACATACAATCAAATAATTACAATTAATATTGCAGATTAGGAATCCAAATCCCAATTTCACAAAATTACTGTCAAACCCATATTTTCTATAACTTCCGCAATTTTTCTATGGTCAGAAAGTTGTGGAATTTTATTTTGTCCGCCAAATTTGCCAATGGATTTCATATAGGCATGGAAACCTCCTTTTTGCACCATAGTAATTACCAATGGTTTTAAGACTTTTCCATCAATCAAATCTTTGTAATAAATATTTTGCTCTTGCATGTTTTGATCTATTTTTTGAGCAAATAGGTCCAAATTTTCAGGTAATTTTTCAAATTCGATAAACCATTCGTGATAAGGTAAGCCTTCTGACGGAGCTACTTGAGGTGCAACTGTAAACTCACTAACTGAAACATTCGTTTCTTTCATGGCATCATTCAAGGCGTTTTCTACTTCTTTGGCAAT
>JADZFW010000115.1 GCA_020854235.1 Flavobacteriaceae bacterium | reverse complement strand
TCTTTTCCGAATCCATGACCAATACCGATGGTGAAGAAGTTTCAACCCGTGAAATCAAAAATATTCTGGAAATGGTAATTGGAGAAGAAGATAAGAAAAAACCGCTTACCGATGATCATCTAACCGATATTCTCAAAGAAAAAGGTTATCCGATTGCACGCAGAACCATAGCCAAATACAGGGAACAAATGGATATTCCGGTTGCGCGATTGCGAAAAATACTATAGCTTTTTAAATATTGATTTGAAACAAGAGCATTTCTTTCCTACATCTTATAAAAACTAACTGAATTGACATCCCATAATTTCAACCGTTTCCTTTCTGTAATTGTGCATCCCATATTGTATCCATTATTGGCTACATTGGTGTTTTTATATTTTACACCTCGATATTTCCCGGTTTATACCCAATATGTTTTTTTAAGCATGGTATTGATTGGAACAATTGCTTTTCCATTATTGATTCTGGGAATTTTAAAAAAATCCAAATTGATAGAATCATTTCATTTGAGTGATCAATCCGAACGTAAATTTCCACTCATCGTATTTACCTTGATGGCTTTGATAATGAGTAGGGTATTTTTCAAATTGGAATCATCTTATGATTTAGGGGTATACTTCATAGCCGGTTCAATGAGCTTTTTAATAACTTATTGGTTTTTATGGTTTCGCTACAAACTCAGTTTACACACGATGGGTCTAGGTAGTTTTTTGGGATTTTTATTGCAACTCAGCTTGAATTATCATCTGAATTATCTCTTTTTAATAGGCTTTCTATTTGTTTTCTTTGGGGTTATAGCCAAAGCCCGAATAGAATTGGGCGCTCATAATTTCAAGGAAACCATTTGGGGATTTGGCATGGGAATTCTACCTCAGCTACTCATCCCATTACTGTATCAAAATATATAAAACTGTAGGCCTACTTTCAAACTCGTTAAGGTATTGGGATCAAATGTATCGATTTGTGGCGCTTCTTTAAAAATTGAACCGGCATCCCAATACATATATAAATTCCAAGTACTATAACCAACCGATATTTGAGGTCCATATTGCCACTTGGATATAGTGTGCAATGGACTCACTTTCAACTGCTGATCCTCATCCTTGTAAACACTTTTAGCCGCAAAATTATAGGCTATTTTTCCTCCGACATAAATTCTCCAAAATTTATAATTGGTATCTGTCGACGTTCTAAATCTCAATTCGATTGGTAATTCAATAGCATGCGTTTCAAACTTATTTTTCTTATAATCCATCTCAATGAGAGAAAAATTGGATTCGGTAGCATCTATGAATAAATTGGATTGGTGTTTGTCATAAGCATAGCCCAAACCTACACCCAATGCCAATTTGCCATTCTCAGATAAAGAAATATCCTTAATAAAACCCGTTTGAATACCAAGCGATAATCCTTTTTGGATAATGGTTTTCGGTTTATGCAACAGAATATTATAGGTAAGCCTCAAGTAGATTTGATCTTCTTTGTATTTCTTCCCAATCAATATACTATCCTGTGTATAGGCAGAAATCGTCAAAAAGAACAAGACAAGAACAATTATATATTTAAACATAAAATGGTAATTATACGTCTAGCTAAGATATAAAAAAAGGCAATCAATTACGATTGCCTTTTTAAATAATGTGAACAATTATATTATTGATCTTTTCGAGTTTGAGATGCAGCATAGGCTATTTTAAGTGCATCAATCTCTCTAAGTTCCTTTTTGATGTCAGCTACAGTTCCCAATTTGGTGCCTTTATCTGCTTTAAAAACAGTAGACATACGGGAAATATCATCGTCGTTTTTACCAACCCGATTCAACATGATAAAACTACGAACATCACTCACCTGTGCTATCTTATCGTTAAGTTGAATAAGATCACCTGAAGTTCCTTCATTTACTGATTTTCCAATATAAATGGTACTTACCAAATTTTTATCTTCAACTTTCTTAACCGACTTTGCATTGGGTAAAATAGGCTCTTTGATTTTGAACTCAGTTTCTCGCATAGAAGTCACTGTCATAAAGAAAAACAACAACATGAATACCACGTCGGGTAACGAAGCTGTAGATATCTGAGGAACAGTTTTATTCTGTTTTTTAAATTTTGACATGTTATCCTAAAATTTTAGTTACTAGCTGGTTCTACTTCTGAAATGATTTCTGGAAATAAATCTTTAATTTTTTTAATTTTTTCATCTAACTCAACATTGTCTTTGTCGTTGAATTTTTGATCAATTAAATCCTCATAACTTACTCTGTACAACCTTTGAGCTTCTCTATTACGAAGTTCAGTATAGGCTTGTCCCAATACATCGTGTACAGCTACAAACATCTCATAAGAAGTACCTCTGTCGGTTCGAAGCGAAATGATGGCCTTGTTGGGATGATCAGACATTTCTGATGAAACAGTTTTATCTGGACCACCTTGACAATAAGTGCAATTACCAACATTATTACTTCCAGTACCTCCACCATTGTCTAAAAATTCCAATACTTTCACTTTTAGATTCTCCAATTGAACGTATTCCTTCTTTTCAATCAACATTTGATTGTTGCGATTGATGTTGATTTCAAATACGTTACGAGCATGAAACTCTTCGTCAGGTTTGTTAATTTTATCTGTTTTTTGTGGTAATCTACGAGAAATAACAGTGTCAATATCCATGGTAGTAGCTACCAAGAAAAAGATAAGCAACAAAAATGCTATATCCGCCATTGATCCCGCATTAATTTCTGGTGCGCTTCTTCTAGACATATTATATTATTTAATTGCGTTTTTAATCATATCCCAAGCAAACAGTCCACCACTTATGATAAGCAATATAATACTGTAATTGATTGAGGTTCCCATCCATTTGGACACAGATCCTTCACTTCCGGCAAAAGGTTTACCTGCTGCATCATAAACTAAACTACTATCTGCAACTAAATACGATATAATCAGTATGATTACAAGCGCAGCAACAGCAGTTAAAGTTTGTTTTAGAGCTTCAGGACTTTTAAATATATTAAGCACAGAGAATAATAAAGTTAAAAGTACTGTGACTACTGTAAGGAATATACCGTAGTTTACAAAAGTTCCTATAATACCATCTGCATCAGCTGCAAAGGCAAAAATTAGAATCCCTATTGCGATTAAAACCACTACCAATACAGATAATAAAGCGGTTTGTTTTTTATTCATCTTTATAAAATTTTGAATATTAATATATATTGTAACTCCATATTTACATATGGTTTGCTACAAGAATTATAATCTGTATACTATTTTTTTCTAATCAAAATATCAATCAATTTGATTGAAGCATCTTCCATATTGTTTACGATACTGTCAATTTTTGAAATGATATAATTGTAAAATACTTGCAATATAATCGCTACGATCAAACCGAAGATAGTTGTCAAAAGCGCTACTTTGATACCTCCTGCTACAGTTGCTGGAGACATAACTCCTGTTTTTTCGATGGCGTCAAAAGCTTGTACCATCCCTACAACTGTTCCAAGGAATCCTAACATCGGTGCCAAAGCAATAAACAATGAAATCCAAGAAATATTTTTCTCTAACAATCCCATTTGAACGCCTCCGTATCCTACAACAGCTTTTTCAACGTTGTCGATTCCTTCGTCCATTCTGTCCAATCCTTGATAGAAAATGGAAGCAACAGGCCCTTTGGTATTTCTGCATAATTCTTTGGCGGCTTCTACTCCTCCTGAATCAATTGCATTTTCTACGTCAGCAACCAATTTGTTGGTTTTAGTTGTAGAAAGATTAAGGTAAATAATTCTTTCAATGGAGATGGCTAATCCAAAAATAAGAGTCAACATGATGACACCCATCCATCCAGGACCTCCTTCAATCATACGTTGTTTCAATTCTTGACGGAATCCTCCTTGACTTGCAGCATCATCAGTAGCTGCAACTTGTTCTGTAGATGTAGCCTCTTCTTGTGCATAAGAAAATTGAGTAGCTCCAAAAAATAACATTCCTGTAATAGCCAGAATGGTAAAAAATCTTTTCATCGTGTTATTAATTTTAAAATTAGTTTTAATGGGGATAAAGATAGAATAATTTTTTAATACGAAAAACAAAAATAGTAGAAATTCATCAACAATAGATAGTAATCGGTATCTCCAAACTGGTTTCTTAATCATCATTATCCTTGAAAAATAACGTTTAAAATACTTTCTTATTGTATATGTTTGAAAAATAACAAATTAATTTTTCAAAAAACACAATCCTCACCAAGATCATGAATCAAAATCAATCCAAGTTTAAAATAGATAATAGAATTTTTTTACTTCTAATGATTGTGAAATTTTAGGATATTCAGAATAATTATTTTAAAAACCAAATTCATAAGCATCAAAAAACCATTCCAATTAGAAGGCTAATGTGGTGTTATTTGGAAAAGATAGTCGGGGCACGACTTGGAGTCGTACCCCGACTAAAACAGGGGATTAGGAAGAGGGCGAATACGATTCGCCCCAGCAAATTAAAATCCCTCAAATGCTAGCGCATTTGTACGGTATTTTTTGCTTTTAAGCCCTTACAAAAGCGGTGGGATTATGTTACACATGATCCCTATTGGGGAATCCTACAAATTAAAAATCCCAAAATGCTTGCGCATTTGTACGGTATTTTTTGCTTTTAAGCCCGTCAAAAGCTCTGGGATTATGATATCTCATGATCCCTATTGGGGAATCCTGCAAAATAAAATCCCTCAAATACTAGCGCATTTGTACGGTATTTTTTGTTTTTAAGCCCTTACAAAAGCGGTGGGATTATGTTACACATGATCCCTATTGGGGAATCCTACAAATTAAAAATCCCAAAATGCTAGCGCATTTGTACGGTATTTTTTGCTTTTAAGCCCTTACAAAAGCTGAGCTTTTGACGGGCTTAAAAGCAAAAAATCCCTATCAGCATCACTGATGGGATTTTTCTTTGCGGAGAGGAAGGGATTCGAACCCTCGATAAGCTTTAGACCTATACACACTTTCCAGGCGTGCTCCTTCGACCACTCGGACACCTCTCCTTTTGGAAGGTAGAAATTAGAAGGTAGAAATTAGAAGGGTGAAAGTACAAAGTTATACTTCTATTTACTTTTTTGGTTCATAGTTATTAAGGTCTTCGTGAAAATGGCAGTCAATTCATCCGATTCCTTTAATAACGTCCCTAGTACATCACCTTCTATCCATTTCTGTTCTTTGATTATTTCTAACCAATACAATGTTTCGTCAACTTCTTCTAATACAATATTAATTTTTGATATAAACTCTTTGTTACTTCTTGCTCGTTTCGCTGCTCTATAATTTGCTCCAACAGAAGTGGCACTTTTAAGTAATTGAAAAGAAACCACTGAAGAAGCCTTGCGTTCGGGTATTAGTTCTACAAAACTAATCATACTATTTGAGAACCTAAAGGTCCTCTCTTTCAAATTTTCCATTTCTTTTTCTTTTTAATTTTTCTTTTTTTTCTTTCTCCCTTCTAATTTCTAACTTCTAATTTCTAATTTCAATACCTATAATACTCCGGTTTAAACGGACCTTCTTTTTTTACACCTATATATTGTGCTTGCTCGTCATTCAGTTCATCGAGTTCAACACCCAACTTAGCCAAATGCAATCTCGCTACTTTTTCATCCAAATGCTTGGGTAACATATATACCTTATTTTCATATCGCTCGGGATGATTCCACAATTCCAATTGAGCCAAGGTTT
>JADZFW010000114.1 GCA_020854235.1 Flavobacteriaceae bacterium | reverse complement strand
TATAAATTCGTGAACCCGCCTAGCCGGTTTATCTCGCTTTAAGCGGAACGAGGCTGGTTAGTGGCTTTTAAATATTCTTTGCGGATTTAAGAAAACAAAAAGAAATAGCAACCCAAATTTTCTTAAAAATTCCAATCCATTAAATTATCTCAATATTTAAAAAAACATGAATAACGAAAACCTTTATAGATTCAATTGAATGCATTAAAAATTTGCTTTCACAGGTACATCAGCAATATTTTTAGGTAAATTTAGTCAATAGTTAACGAAATATTAATTTTTTTTCTATATTTGTAAGAACCTATTAAAACCCTTTATTTCCCTTATATCATGAAAAAATATCTCCTCTTCATTTCCATGGTTTTTACCATTTCTTTATTAGTTTCAGCCCAATCAACAGCCGATATTTACTGCAAAAAAGGTGGTGAAAAAATTGCGCTTCAAGATTATCAAGGCGCCATGAAGGATTTGAATAAAGCCATCGAATCCAATGGAAAACATGCCGAAGCGTATTCCAAAAGAGGATTTACCAAATACAAATTACATGATTTTCAAGGTGCCATGATTGATTTAAACACCGCTATTGAAATAAATCCAAAGTTGGCAGTTGCCTATTTCAACCGAGGCGTTTTGAAATCGGAAATGGCTGACCAAACAGGCGCTGTCAATGATTACAACAAAGCATTGGAATTGGACCCCAGCCTATCAGAAGCATTTTACAACCGAGGAGTGATCAAATGGGACCTAAAAGATTTTCAAGGTGCCGCCAAAGATTTCACAAAAGCCATTGAACTCAACACCAAATACACAGAGGCCTATTACTACAGAGGCTTAACCAAATCAAAACTATTGGATTTTCAAGGAGCTATTAAAGATTACACCAAAGCCATCGATTTGAATTCCAAACTCATCGATGCCTACACCAACAGAGGTATTGCCAAAAACAACACCCAAGATTTCCAAGGTGCCATTGCCGATTTGACCAGAGCAACCGAATTGGATCCTTATCAAAAAGAAGCCTATTACAACCGAGGCATTTCCAAACATTATTTACTAGATTACGACGGAGCTATAACCAATTTCAACAAAGCCATCGAATTGGACATGTACCACGCCGATGCCTATTTCTTCAGAGGAAAGTCCAAAAAAGAACTAGCCGATTTTGAAGGAGCTCTAGCCGATTACAACAAATCATTACAAATCAAACCGGGCAATACCGAAGTCTATTTTTGCAGCGGTATCGTAAAAACAGCCTTAAAAGATTATCAAAATGCTTTGATTGATTTTGATGCATTCATCCAAGCCAATCCCAAAGATAGCAATGCTTTCGCCACTCGAGCCCAAACCAAAGAATTACTAGCCGATTACCAAGGCGCTCTTAAAGATTACGACAAAGTGGTAGAATTAACTCCTAAAGAAGGCAAAGCCTATTTCAACAGAGGCAATGTCAAATACAAATTGCAAATGCAAATAAATGCCTGTACCGATTGGAGCAAAGCCGGAGAATTGGGATACATGGAAGCGTATGAACAAATAAAATCCAATTGTAAATAATTGAATTAATACCTATTAAAAAACCGAATCAAATGTTTTTTTGATTCGGTTTTTTTTATGCTTTATTTGAATGATTAGATATTAGGATAACTGTGAGCGCACCTCAAATCCGATAGCTATAAGATCAAAAGACTATGTAGAACACGCGATAGTGGCAACCTTTTTCCCCTATGAATTTCTCTTTCAATTTACACCTTAACTCACTTTGATTTTTTTCCGCATCCCAATTGTTAAATACAATAGAGAACCTAAAATCGGCAGCAGTATGACAACTAAAACCCAAACCATTTTATCATTTTGCTCAAACTTATTTCTTAAAATATCGATTAGGCAAAAAAGCAAAAGCCCTATAGTCAAAAATATAAATGCTTGCCAGATATAAAGTGAATAAGAAATATCAGAAATTGTTGTTTCCATAATAATTGTTTTAATAAGTGCATCAAATTTAATAAAGATTTTTAAACAAACTAAAAAACGCTGTGCATTTTCAAACGGTTTCTACATCTCCCCAAAAATAGAAATATTTTCAACAGCCTATAAAAATTAGAGATTTACAATTCAGAGTTGCTCCTCCACACCCAACTTAAACTCAAGGGTTAACAACCGCTCCAATTTTATTCAAATGATGTTTGTAAGTATTCAAAATGCTCCTCCCATTTTTGATTTTCTTCATTGAATTCCTTGTAGTTTACTTTCAAAGCAAAAGAATGCTCGGTAATCCAGACTATTTCATCAATGGTCCAAGCATTCGATTCGAAATAAAGGTAACCACTAAAATCAAGTTCATTTTCAATTGAGTTGATTTTGACAAGTGAAATGCGACAAGCTCCTTCCGAATCAAAAATTGAATTTGCATAGGAAATTAGATAGGTATTTTGGGGAGAAATCACAGGAGGTTCATTAGGTCCATCATACAAAGATTGGAATCTGAATTCCGTCTGGGTCAATGAATCGATGAGAAAAGATGTTCCAAAAGTAAATTCAGAAACCGACCATTCATTTAAAACATAACATTTTAAAGAAGGAATAAACCCTTTGTATTCAGTCCAAGTGAAACCTCTCCTTCCGGAATTGCCACCGTAATCCATATTGAAAGTGCGATTCCCTTTTTGAGTTTTGATTGTAAATAAAGAATCGTTTACAATAATTCGAGTTGCATCATACACCACTTTTTGAATATAATTCTCTTTAAAGTTTTTAAATGTTACAGAATCAATAGACTCAAAATCAAATTCGTAATCAGAAGTATACAAGTATTCACAATTGGCACACTTTACGACTTCCGTTTCTTGCGAGTAAGAATGGATAATACATACAAAAATTAATACTAAAGTTTGAAAAGTTCTCATTTCTCTAATTACGGCCAATATTGATATACGTCTAAAAAACCATCCAATCCTCCTTCATACATCAACTCCCAGAAGCAATTTACAACTACTTATTTTTTCCCCAAATATAGAAATTTTTTCAACAGCTTGAATGTCATTCGAGATTTACAATTCAGAGTTGGCCCTTCACTGTTTTCGAAAACTCGGCAGTTAGGGATTGTATTTACCTTGAAGATATAAAAATTGCGGAAAGATAGAATCTTGTTCCGTTTCATTTATTTTCTTTACCCATTCCGGAAACTTATAATTCACTTTGATTACCGAATCATTCACCAAACTATATTCGCAAAAACTGTCACCATACTTCGGATATT
>JADZFW010000113.1 GCA_020854235.1 Flavobacteriaceae bacterium | reverse complement strand
GTTTTAAAAGATTGATAACCGCGTTTGATATCATAAGCTCCAAACACAATTCTTCCAATCTGTGTCCAATATGAGGCTCCCGCACACATTTGGCAAGGTTCTAAGGTTACGTATAAGGTACATTCAGGAAGATACTTACCTCCCAAAAAATCTGCTGCGGCGGTAAAAGCCTGCATTTCGGCATGAGCTGTAACATCATTGAGCGTTTCAGTGAGATTGTGTGCTCTTGCAATGATTCTATCTTGCATGACAATTACGGCACCGATGGGAACTTCGCCTTTGTTGAAAGCTGTTTGGGCTTCTTGTAAAGCTTGTTTCATGTAGTATTCATCTATATTCACTTGTGGAAACTTGTTTTTTTTCAGTGAATCGTAAAAATACAGAAAAATTTGATTAGGTATGGGTTTGATAGGAAGAATATATTTATAATCATTAGTATCAGGTTAACATGGAAAAGATTTCTCTCCCCAGAGCCCCTGCAACTGTAATGCATTGTCATTCTGAGCGAAATATAATGTAGCGAAGCATCTGTTTATAGTTGAGAATTTAGACGGATATTAGAAATTTGTAAGACTGTTTAAGAATTTGATTTTTCTTTCAAACATTCTCCTTCAATAATTCCCCGATTTTATCCTTGATCTGTAAAATAATTGCCCTCACGACGGGTTCGTCTACTCCTTTGATGTGGGCGATTTCAGTTGAGTTTAGTTTGCCAAAAATGTGTAAATCCACAACGTTTGAGGCTTCCATACTCATGAAATTGTACATTTTATTGAAGAAATTCTTTTGAGGTTCGTCCCATTGTTTTAAATCAAAAGCCGAAATAACACTGTGTTGTGCATCTTCATAGAGTTTAAGTGGCACATTAAAATCTTTTTGATGATACGAAATATCGGCTAATTCTTCATTCATGACCGAATCTTGATCTCCGTCAAAGGTGAAACGCTCTTTTAGATTATTGAGTTCTTGATGCAGGAGTTTGTCCGTACTCATGGATTTTTGATGCCAAGACTCGGAGGTAAAAATTTGATCCAATTTTTGTTTGACCAATCGAAACAACTCCAACTTCAAGTCATAGGAACTATTAAATGTATTGAGATTGCCTTCGTACAAGGCAATAATAGCTTCATCGACAATATCACTATCCACATACATATTATGCGGAATGATACCCAATTCGGTAGCAATATACAAGCGATGATGTACATAAGGGTTGAGCGAAGGAATGATGTCCAAGATTTTTTTCCCAAATTTATCTCTGCGAAAATGATCCTGATAGTTCTTGAGGTCGGTTAGGGTTTGCATGACTGGGTGAATTAGAATCAAAATATATAGATATTTGTAAGAATATCTACCACAATAAAAAGTATCTGAAAGATACGAAAATAAATTACTTTTGCACCATGATTTCTGTCATAAAACAACATATTAAACAAGAATTTTTACAATTTAACACTTCCAAATTACTTTTGGCTGTTTCAGGTGGTATTGACTCGGTGGTGATGACGCACGTATTACATCAACTGGGCTATGATATCGCATTGGCTCATGTCAATTTTCAATTGCGTGGTGCTGAAAGTCAAGCCGATGAAGATTTTGTAAAAAGCCTTGCTCAACAATGGAATTTACCGGTTTTTATTCAACAAGTCGATACGGAGGACTATGCCCAAAAGTATAAATTGTCGATTCAAATGGCTGCTCGAGACTTGCGTTACCAATGGTTTGAAGCCTTGCTGAAAAAAGAACATTTTGATTATTTGCTGACTGCTCATCATCTGGATGACAGTTTGGAAACTTTTTTCATCAATCTCAACCGAAAAACAGGATTGGATGGATTGACCGGAATTCCCAAAGTCAACGGTCACATCATCCGTCCTTTACTGCCTTTTTCCCGAGAGGAAATTCTACTGTATGCTTCTGAACACGACTTGCAATGGCGGGAAGACAGCAGCAATGCTACAACCAAATACGAGCGCAATAAAATCAGACATTTGTTGTTTCCCGTATTGGAACAAATCAATCCCGATTTTAGAAAGGATTTTGCACAAAGCATGCAGTATTTAGCCTTTTCACAAGAATTGGTGCATGATTATCTAACTTGGTTGAAACCCAAATTTTGGAATGATAAGGATGGAATCGTTCACATTTACTTGGTGGAATTACAAAAAATACCACATTATCAAAGTATTTTGTTTGAATTGTTGAAACCATACGGCTTTACCGATTGGCAAAGTATTTTTGAATTGTTGCAAGGCCAAGCCGGTAAAAAAGTGCTCTCTGAGACTTATCAATTACTCAAGGACAGAAGTAGGTTGATTTTGAGTTTGATGGATCATAATCCTAGGGTAAAAGGAAACCAACCCATTACAGAACGCATCGAGATAGGTAACTTAAGTTACCAAATTCAGAAGCTTCCCATGGATACAAATATCAATTTTAAGAAAAAAGGGATTGAATATTTGGATGCTGAAAAAGTAATTTTTCCCTTACATATCAGGACTTGGAAGGCAGGAGATTATTTTTATCCGCTAGGAATGAACGGTAGCAAAAAACTGAGTGATTATTTCGTGGATTTGAAATTGTCCGTTATTGAAAAAGAAAAAATTTGGTTACTTTGCGACGCTCAAGATCAAATCCTTTGGGTAATCGGTTATCGCATTGATAATCGGTTTAAAGTAACACCAACCACTCAAAACTTAATTAAAATAGAACCAACTTTATGAAGAGATTTTTGATTTTACTCACCGTACTATGGACAACTTTTGCCTTTTCACAAATGGAAAATCCGGTCAAATGGAAAACCAATGTGGAAAAAGTAAATGACTCTACTTATAATTTGGTCCTAAAAGCCACCATTGAAAAAGGATGGCACATGTATTCCCAACACACTGCTGAAGGTGGATCATTGCCTATCGAAATTACCAGTGAGCAAGCCGATAAGGATTTCAAATTCAATGGCAAAGCCGAAGAAAGTCCGAGTGAAAAGAAATTCAATGAGACTTTTGGCGTAGAAGAAACCTTCTTTTCCAATGCGGCGATGTTGAAACAATCTATCACTTTGTTGAATCGCGATGTCAAGCAAATCACGGTTGATTTGTACGGACAAGCTTGTATAGATGCTTGTATTCAGTTGGAAGAAAAATTCACTTTTGATTTGGCTCAAGCGACTACTACCATAGAGCCTATGCCAACTGAAGTAGTAAAAGAAACCCCTAAAGAAGTTAGTACTACAGAAGATAAAGAAGAAAGCAAAGGCTTGTGGTCGATTTTCTTCTTGAGTTTCCTCGGTGGATTGGCAGCTTTGTTGACCCCTTGTGTATTTCCTATGATTCCCATGACGGTGAGTTATTTTCTGAAACAAAGTAAGAGTAAAGCCAAAGGTTTGTCCAATGCTTTGTTTTATGGCGCATCTATCGTGGTTATCTATGTGTTGATTGGGTCGTTGGTGACCGCTATTTTTGGGTCGGATGCCATGAATGAGTTTTCTACAAGTGTATTTTTCAATTTGATATTTTTTGCCATTTTATTGGTATTTGCCTTTTCATTTTTGGGTGCTTTTGAAATCATTTTACCGAGCTCTTGGGGAACCAAAGTAGATGCCGGAATTGATAAAAAAGGAGGTTATGTAGGGATCTTTTTAATGGCATTGGCACTGGCTATTGTTTCGTTTTCTTGTACCTTACCTATCGTTGGAACCGCTTTGGTAGCCTCTACCAATACAGGTGGCATTGCACCCATCATCAGTATGCTCGGCTTTTCCATTGCATTGGCATTGCCCTTTACCTTATTTGCTGCTTTTCCGGGTTGGTTGAATTCAATGCCCAAATCGGGAGGTTGGCTCAACACCGTTAAAGTTTTTTTAGGCTTTTTGGAATTGGCATTTGCTTTTAAATTTTTATCCAATGCCGATTTGGTAAAAGATTTACATTGGTTTGAAAGAGAAACCTTTGTTGCCATTTGGATAGCCGTCTTTGGCGCTTTGGCTTTGTACATGTTTGGAAAAATTAAATTACCGCACGACGACGAAGGCAGTCGTATTTCCGTAGGCCGATTATTGGTTGGTTTACTAGCTTTGGCCTTTACTGTTTACTTGATTCCGGGCATGTGGGGCGCGCCACTCAAATTGATCAGCGGATTTCCACCACCTCTACAATATGCCGAATCACCTTATGGAGTTGGCTACAGTAAAGTTGCTGCTCCCATGATAGACGGTAAAGCACAAGTATTACCCGAAGGGGCACATTACGGACCTCATGACATCATCAGTTTTGACGATTATGCCATCGGATTGGCATATGCCAAAGAAGTTGGCAAACCTTTATTGGTAGATTTTACCGGCAAAGCTTGTGTCAATTGTCGTAAAATGGAAGACTACGTGTGGAGTGATCCCAAAGTGATGGAAGTGATGAAAAACGACATTGTAGTGGTTTCGCTGTACGTGGATTACAAAAAGGAATTACCCGAGTCGGAACAATATGTTTCCAAAGAAACCGGAAAGAAGATTCGCACCGTTGGCAACAAATGGAGCGAAATGCAATCGGTCCAATACAAGACCAATACACAACCGTATTACGTATTGCTCAATCCGTCGAATGAGGAAAAACTGACAACACCTTATACGTATGATTCGGATATTGAGAAATTTTATACTTGGTTGACCAAAGGAATCGAGAAATAGGAAGTTACCTAAACGCTCATCATACCAAACCACACTTGACACACGAGTGTGGTTTTTTATTTTGCTAGTTTTTGATGCTGGTATGTGAGGCTATAAATCCTTACTTTTATTTTTATAAAATACCCCAATGCGGAGAAAATGCTGCTATTCTCATGAATTATTCGGAGAATACTAGGATGATGCTATTGAAATGAGTAAAAAAAAACTTGTATTAACTTTAAGTGTTTTGAAGTTTTAAGATAGTATGAATCAGTTGAGTCCATTGGTTATAAAAGATAATAGGGATAAGAGTTGTAAGTAGAAATAATTACTTTACAGGACAACTTGAGTATTTGTTTTTTTATAAACTTATAACCCTGTACATTTGTAGTTATTATGCAAAGTGATTTTTCAAATCAAACCCAATTTTATGAAAAAAATTACAATACTGTTTTTTTTATGTATGATAACCTTGTCACATGCCCAATCCTACCAAGTCATATACGAAAAATACTACCATGATCAGTTGATGACCGACGAACTCCCCATCGAGTTGTTTGCCAATGCTTCCCAAACATGGGTATTCCCAAAGGCCCACCAAGATTCTATTGTTTTTCCCTACACCGGTTTTATGGTGGATCAACATCAAAAGGTGCTCAACCATATTACAATTTTGCGAGATTACACCAAAATAGGAGCAATAGACACTTTGTTTGCCCAAAAATACACCTATGAAAAATCGGATGAAACCAAAGTAATTTTAGGTTATCTGTGTAAAAAAGCGCATACCGTAGTCAATTCCAATCAAATCGATATTTGGTATACCACTACAATTCCCGGTATAATGGGTTCTCCAACGGTACTGGGTCAAAATCTGGGCTTGGTGCTCGAAATCAATCGCAATGGAAATTTTATCATCCGAGCTTCCCATATAGAAAAAGTAAAAGAAATCCCTTCCCAAATGACAGATAGGATTCAAGACGTTGCTTTTTACAATGAGATTACATACAAAGACTTGCTGTGGAAAAGTAGGTTTCAAACCATCCGTATTTTTGAAGACCAAACCATCCATTTCTCAGATCAATCAGTCAACCAGAATCCTGAAGTCATGCGTTTTGCTCAAGGCACTGTTTGGGTCAAAAAAGTAAAGATGCCTCTTTTGAAAAAAGGAACTCAAATATTTGCCGAACTCAAGCAGTATTCCCAAGGAGATGCCTATGACCGCACCGGAAGCGTGTTTATCATTCCCGTACGCAAAGACACTACTTTTTTACAAGCCTTGCAAAAAGGTATTGAAAGCATACCCGTGCTACCCGGACTAAATGAAAAAAAATACCAAGGAGTAATGGCTACTCCACACTACGAACCCTTGATTGAAGTGATGCGGTTTTTTACTTCATTTGGAATCAAACAATACAACTATCTCGAACTCAAAGACAAGAAATGGCTGGAAGTCAATACCTATCGTCAGGACATTTCCGATTTGGCCCATTTAATAGATAATCAGGAAGTTTATATCGGCATTTTCATTGGCAATTACGATGCTCGTGGACATCATGTTGATTTGGAAATTACCTTTCACGAAGATGAAGTCAATCAAATGCTCCCAACATTCATCCAACCGCTTTTCAATACCGTCAACGTCATGGAAATGGCCGGACAAGATTACGCTACGATGTTTGACAATCCCAACGGTTTGAACGTGACCTTTACTTTGGAAAACGACCTCAAAGACGCCCGATTGCGGTACATTACCACCGGACATGGCGGCTGGGAAAACGGAGATGAATTTCTCCAAAAACGCAACAAAATATATGTAGATGGAAATTTGATATTTGACTTTTTGCCTTGGCGTCAAGATTGTGGATCGTATCGATTGTACAATCCGGCATCGGGAAATTTTGAAAACGGATTATCCTCTTCCGATTACAGTCGTTCCAATTGGTGTCCCGGAACCATTACCCTGCCCGAATACATATTCTTAGGCGATTTAAAAAAAGGAACCCATACCCTCAAAGTCCAAATAGACCAAGGAAAAACGGAAGGCAATAGCTTCAGCGCCTGGAACGTTTCAGGTTTATTGATGGGCTGGGAGTGAGGTTGATTAAAAACGAAAGAATGAAGCAACTCACTGCAAATTTGTAAAAAAGAATATTTTAGTCAAACAAAAAAATCAAAACATTCAAGAATATTGAAAGTATTGATAAGTAAATAGGAAATAAATGCCATTACGTTTAGTGTACACAACCTGCCAAATCGAAATATAACCTACTTTAATTAGAATTACTCGGTGGCTGAGGTGGTCATTGAGCTTGTGGTCATTGAGCTTGTGGTCACTGAGCTTGTCGAAGTGTCGAAATGCTCTCGAAGCCCTTGCACAAACCGAAACGAAACTTGCACAACTCGAAAAGCCACTTGCACAACCCGAAAAGAAACTTGCACAACCCGAAAAGCCAATTGCACAACCCGAAACGAAACTTACACAACCCGAAAAGATACTTGCACGACCCGAAAAGAAACTTGCACAACCCATAACGAAACTTGCACAACCCGAAAAGAAACTTTCCAAATTAAAAAGGTGCTCTTAGCTTTTGAATAAAAACTCATAATTCATAATTCATAATTCAATGTCGTTTAGTTAAAAAAAATGTTCAAACTTTAACCGCAGAGTGCCGCAAAGTTCAACGCAGAGTGCCGCAGAGAAGTTAGATATTAAAAGGCTCTGCGGTACTTTGCGCCTTCTCAGCTTACTCTGCGTTAAAAACTTGGTTACTCTCTACCCAAATCCCATTGATTCCCACACAACCCAAACGATTCCAATGAAATCACAATAACCTGCCTCGCGGCAAGGCGGGCTCAATAACTTAGTAACCCAATAACTCATTCAAACTGATGGAACTCGCGACACGACTGTTGGAACTCGCGACACGACTGATGGAACTCCCGACATGACTATTGGAACTCCCGACACGACTATTGGAACTCGCGACACGACTGTTGGAACTCGCGACACGACTATTGGAACTCCCGATACGACTGTTGGAACTCGCGACACGACTATTGGAATTCGCGACACGACTGTTGGAACTACCGACACGACTGATGGAACTCGCGACACGACTGTTGGAACTACCGACACGACTGATGGAACTACCGATACGACTGATGGAACTCCCGACATGACTGTTGGAACTCGCGACACGACTGTTGGAACTCCCGACACGACTATTGGAACTCCCGATACGACTGTTGGAACTCGCGACACGACTGTTGGAACTCGCGATACGACTATTGGAACTAGCGACGACTGTTGGAACTCCTAATCCAAACTGGGTAACACTCTACCCAATTCCCATCGATTCCCACTTAACCATTACGATAGCAATAAAATCCCAATAACCTGCCTCGCGGCAAGGCGGGCTTAATAACTCAATAACCCAATAACTTAATAACTTAATAACTACACAAACCCAATAATCAAAGCTCAACCGATCAGAAAAGAATACCTTTATTGAAAGACATAAGTCAATCCATTGGTCAATTTATATTCCTCTTTCGGAATGCCATTCACCGGATAAGCATCAAAGTTGTAAGTAAAAGTAGCATTGAAACCTAATTTTTTTGAGATTTTGAGATTCAAAACACTTTGATGCGAAACCCTGTAATCTTTCAAAAAATCCAAACGAGGCTGGAGGTAAGTAGTGCTGACCAATTGGGTATGCTCCGTGAATTTAAAAGTAAAACTAAAATAACTGCTGTTGCGCCAATCGTGTTGCAAAACCACAGTTTCCCCTTTATTCTTCTCATTTTCAAACATGATCAAACTACCCAAATACATTTTATAACGCTCCAAATCACTCATTTTCCACCTCAAACCGGTTCCTACTAGTCGGCGATAGGTGATTTTGGAAACCGAATTATATTGGTTTTGCATAAAAGCTTCATAAGTCAAATGAGGCTTAATTTTGTAATTAAATCGCAAATGTTGGGTGCCATTATTGATAAAATCAGTTCCATCTACGCGATCAAAACCGATGGTATTCAGAAATAATATCAGATGTTTGTGGGTTTTGTATTGTACGTGAATTTGATTGTTGACCTTAAAAAGTTCATTGACACTTTTATTCAATTCCAATGATAATTCGGCAGAACCCGACCAACCAATCGTATCGGTTATCATACGTTTGGATTCCACATTGATGATTTGGGCCTTGAGGTTAAAGCCGAAGAGTAAACACAATAGCAAACTGATTTTTCGCATACCTAGGAGATAAAAGTCTTTAAATAACTTTGGAATGCTGCAAAAATATAAAATATTGTAGCATACCATTCATTTTTGGTTACTTCGTTTAATATCGATTTTTTTAATGTGTAATAGGATTTAAATGGGATTAAATACGCTTTAGCGCTCTCAAATATGGTGACGTGTCCAAACGCCTTATTTATAAATCGATGTTTTATAGAGAAACTGAACCCTACATCAAGTTTGTTTACTCTTTTTAGAAATTGATAGAATGATTAGCACAGATAACAACTATTTAGTCACTTTTAAAATCAAATGATAACTTTTAGTGTTACAATGACTAATGTCTATCCATCTCAATTCTATCAAACCCATTTAATCGTGACTATTACAATCCGATTCAAATTTTTTCCTTGTGCTGTCTAAAGTTTTTCCTCAAAAGGTTTCATTATTTTTTAAATACTTCGCTACTCATACAGACAACCCAAAACCAAACTACCTCCTTTTTTCCACCTCATAAACGCCTCATTTTACTTTTTTACTGTATTTTTACTCCATTCTAATTGGAAACATATACCGGCAATCCACCAAAATTCGAAAGCACATCATAAATCTCAATTCCTCTATTATTTTCTTTATTTTTATCTAATAGATTCATGAACAAACTCCGCCAATTTCTTTTCCCATTTTCTATACTTTACCGAGGCGTAACCCACTTCCGCAACACCTTGTACAACCAAGGCGTTTTAAAATCCAATGAATTTAAAATTCCGTTGATCGTGGTTGGTAATCTTCGAGTAGGCGGTACCGGTAAAACACCCATGGTGGCTTATTTGATTCAATTACTCAAACCCCATTACCGTGTCGCAGTCCTCAGCCGTGGTTACAAAAGACTTTCCAAAGGTTTTGTATTAGCCGATGCAAATACTTTAGTCGAAGACCTTGGTGACGAACCTTACCAACTCTTTCGCCAACATCCCAATAGCATCGTTGCCGTTGATGCCGATCGTACACATGGCGTGGAACAATTGATGCAATTGCCCGTCACTCCCGATGTCATCCTATTGGACGATGCCTTTCAACACCGTCAAATCAAAGCCGATTTCAATATCTTGCTCACCTCTTATGATGATTTGTATGTAGATGATACGCATTTGCCCTCAGGCAATTTAAGGGAAAGCGTACAAGGTGCTGAAAGAGCCCAAGTCATCATGGTCACCAAATGCCCGTTTACACTCACAGAAACCGAAATGTTTGAAACTGCCCAAAAATTGAAACCGGCATTGACTCAAACGGTCTACTTTTCAGGTATTCGCTATGCCGATGCAATAGTCAATGCACAACATACAATTCCATGGAATGAATTGGTCGCTTATAAAGTTGTTTTGGTAACCGGCATTGACAATCCCAAACCTCTTTTGAACTTTTTACAAGCAAAGGCAATCCAATACACCCATTTGGAATTTCCCGACCATCATCATTTCTCACCTTCCGATTGGCAAAAAATGGATCAAACATTTAAAGGATTAAATACAAATAAAAAGCTGTTTTTAACTACGGAAAAAGATTATGTTCGTATCTTTGCTACCCTTTCGCTTAAAAAGGAAGCCAAGGTTGATGATTGGTATTATGTGGGTATTGAAACCCAATTGATCCAACATCAAAACGATTTTAACAAACTTATTTTAGATTATGTGGAACAAAGTACAAGAAACCGTTCAATTTCTGAAAGATAAAGGAATTGTAAATATTGATTACGGGATTATTCTCGGTACCGGATTGGGAAATTTTACAGATAACGTAAACATCATTCAAACCATTCCTTACAGTGATATCCCTCATTTTCCTACGAGTACTGTAAGTGGTCACCATGGCGAATTGGTTTATGGCAAAGTAGGTGATAAAATTGTTTTGGCTATGAGAGGGCGCTTTCACTATTACGAAGGCTGGACCATCCAACAAACGATTTTTCCGGTAAGGGTGATGAAGTTTTTGGGAATAGATAATCTAATCGTTTCCAATGCATCCGGTGGAGTCAACGCCCAATTTAAAGTGGGTGATATCATGGTCATTACCGATCACATCAACATGATTCCCGAACATCCTTTGCACGGTGCTAATGACGAGAGATTCGGACCTCGATTTGTAGATATGCACGAAGCTTATAACAAAAAAATGATTGCCCATTTGGATAGTGTTGCCCAAAAGCAAAATATCAAAACGCAAAAAGGAGTCTACCTAGCCCTACAAGGACCTACTTTTGAAACCCCAGCCGAATACGGTATGGTTCGTAGATTGGGCGCCGATGCAGTCGGAATGTCTACCGTTCCCGAAGTCATCGTTGCCAAACACATGAGCATGAATTGCATGGGCATTTCTGTTATTACCGATTTGGGATTGGAAGGTATCGTGGAAGAAGTTTCCCATGAAGATGTAAAAAAAGCAGCCAAATTAGCCGAAACCGCTATGGGTGTTTTGGTCAGCGAATTCATCAAAACCTATTGATTTAGGATAATTGAGTCATACAAATGAAAACGCCGCTACGGAAATCGAAGCGGCGTTTTTTTATAGGTGCATCATCTGAAATCTATAATAATTAATTCTAAGATTCCTTTATTTACTGAGATTAAAGGACTTCTAACTTCTACAGGTCACTGAGCTTGTCGAAGTGCTAACTTCTAACTTCTAACTAAGGTTACTGAGCTTGTCGAAGTACTAATTTCAATATCTCAGTATCACAAACTCAGTACGTCTATTTTCCAAATGCTCTTTTTGCGTACATTTCACACCATCCAAACAATGGTTGACCGGCATGGTTTCTCCATAACCTCTACCCGAAATACGATCGGGATCGGCACCATTGGCTACCAAATATCCCACCGTTTCTTGTGATCTTTTTTCCGATAAAATGAGGTTGTAATCAAACGAACCTTGCGTATCGGTATGTGAACCCGATTCAATAATCATCGAAGGATGGGTTTTCATCAACAAGATGATTTTATCCAATTCTTTTCTCGCAGGAAGTGTCAAATACCATTCATCCAAATCAAAATAAATAGGATTGAGAATGACTTTACCTTCTTCTATTTTAGGCATTTCTATCACTTCTTCTTTGACATAATAAGTCATGCCATCGTCCTCTTTTTTACGTGTATCTTCAATGATAACTCTTTTATCTTCAACCGGTCTTGTTGGATCAACTTTCTTGGGGACATAAGTAACCGGATTTTGATTGACTTCATTTTTAATGTTGGAAGCTACTGCATTTTCTTTATTGGGTTCCAATAATATGGTGACATCTTTGGGGTCGCTCTTGGTGTCAATAACTGCTTTGGCTATATTGTCAAAGCCTTCCTTATAGCAAATCAAAGTGTATTTGGTATTGCAATCTACGTTGTAAAAGAAGAATTCACCGGTAGTATTGGTCGAGGCGGTTTCAATATTTTGACCTTCGTAATACAAATCAATTTTAACTTCACTCAAATTCTTTTTGGTGAGGCTGTTTTTAATGTATCCATTGATGTTTTTCGAACAACTGCCATCGGTAACCTGTGTGTCAGTAACCGGATTGTTTTTCACTTGAGCCGAAGTTACTTTGGTCGGATTGGTTTGAGCCACTTGGTTTTGTTCCTTTTCTTTCTTCAATTTCTCGGCGGTAGCTTTGGCTTTCTCAATTCGATCCAATCTGGCTTTTTCCTCAGCTTGCTTTTTGGCCAATTTATTGGCTTCAATCCTAGCTTCTAGATTTTCTTGCTCCGATTTACCTTCATCCATCTCGGTCACAACCGGAGTAACGGGTTCAGTTTTTTCTTTGACAGCTAGGTCAACTTTTTCTTTTTCAGCTTTCAATTTAGCTGCCTCTTCATTTTTAATACGCTCGGAAGTAGCTTTGGCTTCAGCAATCATTCTCTGACGTTCTTGTTCAGCAGCTTCTTTTTGAGCGTTTTGATTGTTTTGTTGTTGGGTTACAGGATTGTTAGGAGTGCTGTCTTCCACTTTGGTTTTCACAGGATTTTCAGTACTCACATAAGCATCACGAGGATCATTTGTAACATGTTTTTTGGAAATTAGTAATGATTGTCCTTCCTTGATATTGTCGGAGGTTAAACCGTTTATTTTTTTCAATTCGGCTACGGTCAAGTTGTTATTTTTGGCAATGGAATAAAGTCCTTCTCCTTTTTTGACCGTATGGTAGACCGCTTCATTTTCGGAAACGGATGGGTTTTCAAATGTTTTCGTTACCGGATCGTTTGTTTGTTTCGTTTGAGCCAATTGTTTTTCCTCATCTCGTTTTTTAGCATCGATGATGGCTTGTTTTTGTTGGGCTAAATTCTTTTCGATTTCTAGTTTTTTGGCTTCTGCTTCTTGGGCTTGCGCCAATTGTTTAGCCGCTTCATCTTGTTTCAATTGCTCGGATGTTGCTTTGGCTTCAGCTATTCTTTGCTGACGTTCTATTTCGGCTAATTCTCTTGGAGTAAGTTGTTTTTCCGTTTCCTTTTGAACATAGGTCAAAGGATCTTGAGAAGTCTTTTCATTTGAATCTTCTGCAACAAGAACGACCTCTTGAGGAACTGTTTTGGTAACTTGAAGTTTTTGTCCAACACTGATGTTATCGGAGGTTAGTCCATTTAATTTTTTCAATTCAGCAACGGTCAAGTTGTTATTTTTGGCAATGGAATACAAGCCTTCTCCTTTTTGAACTGTGTGATAAGCATTTTTGGTTTCAGTACTTGTAATTTCAGTTTTGGAGTTTGAAGTTACATCTTTAACAACTTCAGTTTTGGTAGTTTCTACTTCTTTTGTGGTAGCCAATTGTTTGGCTTCTTCCTCTTTTTTCAATTGTTCGGAAGTAGCTTTGGCTTCTGCTATCATGCGTTGACGTTCTTTATCAACCGCTTCTTTTTGAGCTGCTATCTGCGCCAGACGTTCTGCTTCTATACGGTCTTTTTCTTGTTTGGCTGTTTCAACTTTCGCAAGTTCAGCTTGTTTCATCTTTTCGATATTGGCTGCCGCCAATTGTTCGCGTTCCAACTTTTCTTGCTCATCTCGTTTTTTAGCATCTGCAACGGCTTGTTTTTGCAAAGCCAGATTTTTTTCAGCTTCTAGTTTGATGGCTTCAGCTTCTTGAACTTTTGCCAACTGTTTGGATTCTTCTTCTTTTTTCAAGTTTTCAGAAGTAGCTTTGGCTTCAGCTATCATGCGTTGTCGCTCCTGCTCGACAGCTTCTTTTTGAGCGGTTATTTGGTTTTGTCGTTCGGCTTCAATTCTCGCTTTTTCAAGTTTTTCATTTTCAATACGAGTGGCTTCGGCTTGTTTCAATCTTTCATTATTGGCAGCAGCCAATTGTTCGCGTTCGAGTTTTTCCTGTTCGTCGCGTTTTTTGGCGTCAACAACTGCTTGTTTTTGAGCGGCAATGTTTTTTTCTACTTCCAATTTTTTGGCTTCAGCTGCTTGGGCATCTGCCAATTGTTTGGCCTCCTGATCTTTTTTTAGTTTTTCAGATGTTGCTTTGGCTTCGGCAATCATACGCTGTCTTTCCTGCTCTGCCGATTCTTTTTTTGCTTGAGCATCCTTGATACTTTGTTCGAGTTCGGCTTTTTTCTGAGCTTCTGTTTTGGTCTGTGAATGCGGATCATAGTCCAACGGATCGTAATCCACCACAGGATTTACTTTGTTTTCAGTTGAATTTTCGGCAACCGGTTCTGTTATAGTAACTTTTTTGGGTTGAGTTTGAGGATCGTAATCCAATGGATCCCATTCTTTTTGAGCAACTTCTTTTTTGGGTTGTACTTTAGGTTGGGTTTGTGGATCGTAATCCAATGGATCCCATTCTTGTTGAGCTACTTCTTTTTTGACTTCGGTTTTCGGATTGTTTTGGGTTGTATTTTGAGTAACTGCTTTTTTAGGTTGCGTTTGAGGATCGTAATCCAAGGGATCATAATCATTTACAACTACAGCTTTTTTAGGTTCTTCTTTTAATTTTTCGGATGTTTTTTTGGCTTCGGCCAACATCTCTTGGCGTTCTTTCAATGCTTGCTCTTTGGCCAATTGGGCTTGAATATTTTGTTCTGCTTGTTTCTTTTGGGTTTCTGTTTTTTCAGCAGATGCAACTTCCTTATTGGTTTCTTTTTTGGGTGTGTCAATAACAGTTATCTCATTGGAAAAATCGTATTCTTCTTTGAAACCTTCGGGAAATTCAGGGTTGAGATACAAGTTGATTACTTCGGTATTGAGCGGACTGGTGTGTACTTCAGCGATTCCATTGAATCCTTCTTTATACGATACGATGTCGTAAGTAGCTTCACATTCCACATTGTCAAAAACGAATGCACCCGTTTCGTCGGTTAAGGTGTTTTCATTATTCCCATTGGAATCAAACATCTCAACAGTTGCTTCTGCAATAGGTTTTTGATTTTCTTTATTTTTAACAAAACCACTTAGGGACTTCGAACATTTGTTGAGCGTTGGTTTTTTATCTTCAAAATAATAGATATCAACTCCACCCGATCCACCATTTCTGTTGGAAGAGAAAAATCCCTTGTAATTATTGGAAATTAAAGTAAAGGCAAAATCGTCATATTCCGAATTGATGGGTTCACCTAGATTGGCCGTATTTTCATAAGCGCCATTGTTGTAAAAACTTTCAAATATATCCAATCCGCCCAATCCACTCATCCCATCAGATGAAAAATACAATTTATCTAGATCGCCGATATGAGGAAAAATTTCTTCACCCGGTGTGTTTACGTAAAAATTGAGGTGAATTGGTTCACTGAAATTAAGTCCGTGATTGGTAATGATGACGTAATAAATATCGGTGCTTCCAAAGGTGTCTGACTTATCGGATACAAAAAAGAGTTTGGTGTTATCCTTGTTGAGCGCCGGTTGTTTAAAATTGAAATTGGGATCATTAAACAGCAGTTTGATGTTGTTTTTCCAACGACCCGTATTATCTACCTGAGCTTTGTATAATTGGAATTTATCACCTTCTTTTTTGGAATAATATACAGTTCCTCCATCATTGGTGAAGACAGCGTGAATAGCTTCGGTTGGGAATTTTAAGCCTTTGGAAATTTCACCCTTTGACAATAACTCGCCTTTGTACAAACTGGAAGAAAGCTCTCCCAAGTCCATTTGATTTTTATAAGTTGATTTGGAATAAAAAACACCACCGTCGTTGGATATTACGGTCCCAAATTCATTGTTGTTCGTATTGATACTAACCCCTTTCACAGTAAATCGATCAGATGATTGGCTGTATAACCAATTACTGATTAGAACGAATACTATACAAAGTGTTTTTTTCATGAATAGGGTTTCCAAAGATGTCTTGATAAATTGAATTTTCGTATGAAATTAATATAAAAAATGGTCTTTCAGGGAGAATTTCGATTTTATCGGGGTTAAAAGTTATTAACAACACTTCATTCAAAGTACAAATATATATTTTTTTATGTAATCAAATAAAAATTGGGCTTTTATCAACTATTTTTAACAAAAACGAGGAAATTATGTACCACTAAAAAAAACTAAAATATTATTAAGTTATCAACACAAAATTAGTATAAAATGGAAAGAAAATTATAAATATTTGACTTAAATTTTTCTGAAATCCATCTTTTTCACAAATATTTTTTTCAATAAGTGCTCAATTCTTTCAGGATAAGTTAAATTTGCGAAACTAATTTGTTAAATTTATCAGTAGTTTTTGATTTAGTATCCGACAATTTGATGGGAAAAAATAAATTTTTACGGAAATTCACCGAGTGGGAATACTGGCCTTCTACCTTATTTTATACACCCAATTTACCCTATGCCCTTTATCTAGGTTTGAAAGCAGGTAATTTTGCTTTTTATACAGCAGTGAATCCTGGGATTAAAAGTTCGGGCAATGGCACAGAATCCAAATTCAATACTTTGAAAATGATTCCCGATGAATTAAAGCCCAAATCCATTTTAGTTTCGATGGAGAGAAATTGGGAAGATATACTAGGTCAAATCAAAACAGTAGGTATTGAATTTCCCTTGATTGCCAAACCAGATGTGGGTTTCAGAGGCATGTTTGTCAAGAAAATTAGGTCAGAAGAGCAATTGAAAACCTATTTGGATCAGCATCCATTTAACATCATCATCCAAGATTTTATTAGTCTTCCACATGAATGTGGTGTTTTTTTTCACAAACTTCCCGAATCTAAACAAGGACATATTACGTCGTTAACGCTCAAATCGTACATTCAAATTACTGGAGATGGACAATCCACAGTTTCCGAGCTCGTTCACCGAGACAAAAGAGCCAAACATTACATCGAAAAACTTCAGGAAATCAATCAAGATATTTGGGATACTGTTCCATCACTTCACAAAGAATTAATCCTTTCCGAAATTGGAAATCATGGACGAGGTACGCAGTTTTTCAACGGCAACGACCAAATAGACGCACAATTGGAACAAACCTTTAACGAATTGAGTGCCAAAATACCCGGTTTTTATTATGGCAGATTTGATATTAAATATCAAAGTCTCGAAGAATTGAAACAAGGGAAAAATTTCAAATTTCTAGAAGTTAACGGAATTATTTCTGAACCTACCCATATGTATGATGCTCAAAAAGGCACCTATTTTGGAGCTTTGAAAACCATACGTAAACATTGGGATATTGTTTATTTGATTGGGACTCAAAACCACAAAATGGGCGTGCCATATATGAAAATATCCACTTTTTGGAAAGAAATATCCGGGTTGATGAAATACGTCAATGAGATGAAAAAATTAGCTCATTCTGTTTGACCCTTAAATCCG
Source organism: Flavobacteriaceae bacterium (assembly GCA_020854235.1). Classification (GTDB taxonomy): domain Bacteria; phylum Bacteroidota; class Bacteroidia; order Flavobacteriales; family Flavobacteriaceae. The sequence continues at coordinate 792 of JADZFW010000113.1, read as the reverse complement.
CAAGGATTTAAGATTAGTGTTTATTAATCAGAAATTCAGCATCAATTTGCATACACCCAATATTAAATGATAAATTTGTGTATTCGTGGCTTTTATATAAAACTTGCGGATTTAAGGTTGAATAATAAAACCTATCCTATCTCATAATCTTCATAAAAAAAGCAACAAAGGAGTATCCCATGTTGCTTTTGATTATTAAGTTATTGAGCTGTCGAAGTAAGTAGCTCAGACTCTTGAAGCCTAATTAATTAGAAACTTTCTTCAATTTGCGTTGTGCTTTTTCCAAATCCAATTGCAAATCTCTTACTTTCTCCTTTTTATCCAAAATCTTTTCTTCTTCTTTGGTGATATCATTGGGAGATAATTTGCCTTTGAGCTTGCCTTTTTCCAATTTGGCTTGTAGTTTATCTATATCGCGTTTGGTATCGGTAATACGATCTTCTAATTTCTGAACATCTTTTTGAGCCGATTCGAGTTTCTTCTTTTCTTGTTCGGCTTTTTTGATGGCTCTTTCAGCTTCTTTTTGCTGTTTTGCTAATTCTTTTTGAGCTCTTTCAGCTTCTTTCTGTCTTTTTTCTTCTTCTTTTTGCGCTCTTTCTGCTTCTTTGGCTTGTCTTTCCAATTCTTTTTGAGCCTTTTCAGCTTCTTTCATTTTTATTTCCTCTTCTTTCAATCTCGCTTGTTCAGCTTTTTGAGCTTCGGCTTGTTTTAAAATTTCATCAGCCGACATCCCTTTTTCTTGAATCGTATCAGTTTTGGAAACTACAGGCTCTTGTGCCCACATTTGAACAC
>JADZFW010000112.1 GCA_020854235.1 Flavobacteriaceae bacterium | reverse complement strand
GAGTTATCAAGAGAATTCAAAAAGATATGGACAAATACAATGAGCGATTTGCCAAATGGGAACAAGTTAAAAAATTTGAATTGACTCCCGATTTGTGGACGATAGACAATGGTTTGTTGACTCCAACAATGAAAATCAAACGGGATAAAATCATTGCCAAATACAAAGATTTGTATCAAAAAATGTACGAAGGGTCATCTTCTGAAGAATAAAACCAAATATTTATTTAATAGCTTAAATCCGCAAGCTTTATATAAAAGCCACGAATACACGAATTTATCATTTATTAATGGGTGTATGTAAATTGATGTTAATTTACTGATTAATAAACACTAACCTTAAATCCTTGCGGATTTAAGGTTATACTTAAAAAGTAAATAAGTTGCTGATTTATATACACTAATAAAAATCCTTGCGGATTTTAGGTAATTCAAAAGACTTCAAGTTGTATATTTGAAGTCTTTTTGCATTTAACCCATCTAACATAAGACATGTCATTTCGTTTATTATTCATATTACTAATTTTTGGAGAAATGGTTTTCTCACAACAGGTATATGAATTGACGGTGTATTTTGATACGGATGTTTCGATTTTGAATACTTCAGAGCAACAGAAAATCAAGAATGTACTCAACGAGCTCAATGTACATCGCATTTATGAAATATCTGTTGACGGTTATTGTGATGACAGAGCCAATGATGCCTACAATCTGGAATTATCCCAAAAAAGAGCCGAACATGTCAAAACATTTTTTGATGCCACTTTGAAAAACAAACGCATCAAGGTTTCCTTGGAAGGAAAGGGTGAAATTGCCTTAGATTCTATAAAGAATATTGCCTTGCAACGTCAACAAAACAGAAGGGTGGATATTGTGATTGTCACATTACCGGGCACCAATGTAAATTATGTTTCCTTTGCTCAAATTGGAGATCGGGTGGTGTTACAAAATGTATTATTTGAAGCCAATCGGCATGCCTTGATCAAAGAATCATTGCCAACATTGGATAGTTTGTCGCAATTTTTTTTGGAAAATACCGCTTATGAATTCAGGATTTTGGGGCATATTTGTTGTCGAAAAAAAGGCAGTGTGGATGCCATTGACGATGATACGGGAGAAAGAGGATTGTCACAAAACAGAGCCAAAGTCATTTATGATTTTTTTATCAGAAAAGGAATAGCTGCCCAAAGAATGAGTTATAAAGGATTGAAAGCTGATTTTCCACTTGGAAACGGAGATGAATTGGATAGAAGAGTTGAAATTGAAATTCTCAAAAAGTAGCATTTTATTTCCTACTTTTGCCCCTTACTTTTTTATTACATGTCAACAAAAAATTTTGAATATACTTATACTGTTCAACCAGCAGATATTGACATTCTGAATCATGTCAACAATGTGGTTTATTTGCAATATGTACAAGATGCGGCGATACGGCATTGGACAGAATTGACCCGAGATCACAAGTTTGACGCTTATGTTTGGGTCGTTGGACGACATGAGATTGATTATATACGTCCGGCGCTTTTGGGTGATGAATTGCAAATTAAGACTTGGGTAGGAAAGACTGAGGGTTCTTATTCCATCAGGCATGTAGAAGTATACAAAGATGCCAAGCTCATCACTCGTACGCAAACTACTTGGAGATTATTGGATGTAAAAACCTTTAAATCCGTAAATATTCCGGATACCATACTTGAATTATTACAATAGATTATGCCTGCTAAATTTATCAAAATATACGAAAAGAATCCCAGTGAAAAAGCCATTCGCGAGGTAGTCAATATACTGAGAGAAGGCGGATTGGTCATATTTCCTACAGATACTGTTTATGGATTGGGATGTGATTTGAATAGTGCGAAGGGTTTGAAAAATCTGGCGCAACTCAAAGGTATTAAAATAGAAAAGGCTGAGTTTTCATTTATCACTGATTCGTTGAGTAATTTATCAGAATATGTTGGCAATCTGGACACTTCTGTTTTTAAAATGTTGAAAAGATGTTTGCCGGGTCCTTATACCTTTATTTTGGAAGGCTCTTCCAATTTGCCCAAAATTTTCAAAAACAAAAAAACTGTAGGAATCCGCATACCCAATCACAGTATTGTACAAGCCCTATTACTTGAATTGGGTAATCCATTAGCGGTTACTTCTTTGAAAGATCCCGATGTCATTGTAGAATACACCACCGACCCCGAAGATATTTATGATTTATGGAAGCATAAGGTAGATGCAATCATTGATGGAGGTTTTGGGGATAATGTGGCTTCTACTGTCGTAGATGCTACGCAAGGGGAGCCTGTAGTTGTACGAGAAGGGAAAGGGGATTTGGGGTTGATTTATTGATTTTTTTATTGCTAATAGGTAATAAGTTAATGATGTTTGTGGGTTTTTCGCTCTGTCCAAAAGAGGAATAACATAGAAGTATAAGTTTTCAGTTGAGTTACTTCTAAATTGGGTTGCCACGAATTCACAAATTTTTCCTGACTTGTCCGGGAAGGAAAAATGGAAAAAGTTTAGCATTGTTAATCAATGGCTTACAGTTAAAAAATCATAAATTTGTCGCACTAAAACGGACAAGTCAGGAAAAAATATTCAAACTTAACCGCAGAGTACCGCAAAGTTCAACGCAGAGTGCCGCAGAGAAGGTAGATATTAAAAGGCTCTGCGGTACTTTGCGTCTTCTCAGCGCACTCTGCGTTAAAAACTCCTGACTTGTCCGGGAAGGAAAAATGGAAAAAGTTTAGCATTGTTAATCAATGGCTTACAGTTAAAAAATCATAAAATTATCGCACTAAAAGGACAAGTCAGGAGGGTTTTTTTGTGTTGCTTAAAAATTGGGTTGCCACGAATTCACAAATTTTTAATGTTGCTAATGGTTGAGGCTACATAAAGTAATTTTTAATTGATGGTATTGATTCAAAATTGCAATTGAGTTCGCTTTGAATGGCCACAAATGCTTTTTCGCTTTGCTCAAAAGGGGGATTTACCACAAAGGATTGCTTAGGTATTTGTTGATTGTATGGGTTGCTCGTGAGGTGTTTTTTTCTTTGCTGATGGGGATTTCAATTTTAACTTGGGTTCTTTTAACAAGTAATATGAAACATTTAGGCATGCTGGTGGAGTTTTAGTATTAGCCGTTTAGTATTTTAATTTAAATAGTGGGTTATTCCATTTATATATTTGAATTTATCATTCTAACAGTAGTCTATTCCTTTTTCACAGTGGCATATTCCATTTTTACAGTGGCATATTCTTTTTTTACAATATCATATTCCATTTATACAATGGTATATTCTTTTTTTACAATGGCATATTCTTTTTATACAATGGCATATTCCATTTTTACAGTGACATATTCCATTTTTACGGTGGCATATTCCTTTTTTACAATGGCATATTCTTTTTTTACAGTGGCATATTCCATTTTCACATAAGTATATTCCATTTACGGTTTGGTTTTATTGAAAAATAAAATGGATATTTAAGAAGTGAAATAGGCTGTTTGAGAAGTAAGTGTTGTGATTAATTATAAGAAAGTCGGATATTGGAAAAGGAATTTGAATTTTTATAATTTGCTACTTGTTGTTTAATCAAATAGACCTTTGTCTTATAAAAAACAAAATGTTATTAGTGAATGAATCAGCTTATGGAAGTTCCATTCATTCATCCTACATTTTAATGTATGGCATCTTCTTACAAATTTTTAAAATGTTTTTTCTTTTTCACGTAGAATTCCCATACTATACTTTTGACGGTGAAATAATGGGTTCTTTTTTGGGGGATTTCCTTGCGTTTTTGGATTAGATTGGGCAGGTGATAATAGAATGAGAAGTGGGCTTTGAGGATGGCCCAGGTATGAATGGGTTTGCCACTTAATAAAAATTTGACACCAGCTACGCCGTCCAAAACCAAACGATAAAAAAGTAAGCATCCATAGTTACCTGGAACGTTTTTGACCAGATTGAATAAAGAATTTCGGAAATTTAAAAAAGTCTTACGCCAGTGTGCATGATTCAACGAAGCACCACCCACGTGGTATACGGTGGAAGTCCCAATATACATAGCTTGATAACCCTTGTGAAAAGCTCTCCAACACAAATCGATTTCTTCTTGATGGGCAAAATAGTTTTCATCCATACCGCCCAGTTCCCAAAACACCTTGCTTCGGATAAACAGACAAGCCCCTGAAGCCCAAAAAATGGGAAATTCACTCTCGTATTGGTTTTCATCTTGTTCGACAATATCAAAAATTCTCCCTCTGCAATATGGGTAACCCATTTGATCCACAAAACCACCTGCAGCACCGGCATATTCGAAATGAGTTTTACGTTTGTAATCCATCAACTTGGGTTGGGCTATAGCAGTAAGCGGTTGTTCATTAAAATGCAGTAAGATCGGTTCTAGCCAATTTTCGGTCACTTCAATATCGGAGTTGAGTAGGCAATATATATCGGCATTTATGTGTTTTAGGCCGTCGTTATAACCTTTGGCATACCCCCCATTTTCTGTATTGACGATTATTTTAACCGTATTAAAATTTTCTTTGATATAGGCAATGGAATCATCGGTGGAGGCATTGTCAATAACATAAATATCTGCGTATTCGGTAGGTGAATACCTTACCACATCGGGTAAAAATTTTTGTAAGAGGGCTTTTCCATTCCAATTTAGGATTACTACTGCTATTTTCAAGTTAATAGTTTAAGGTTAAAAGTTAAAAGTTAAAAGTTAAAAGTTTAAAGTTAAAAGTTTAAAGTTTAAAGTTTAAAGTTAGGGTTTTTTATTCAAAAAATTTGGGATCATCGGTATTCAAAATTCATTGTTTTTATATTGAATCGGATGAGGTCAGTGTCAAAGACTTGTGAGATGATTTGGTTTTGAACTATTTGTTGGGTTTTATCGGTGAATATTTTTCCTTGGTCAATGACCCAAAGCACATCGGCTAATTTCACAGACAAACCTATTTCGTGCGTAGTCAAAATTACAGTTTTTTGATGTTTTTGCACCAATTTTTGAAACAAAACAAACATTTCCATGCTGTGATGAATATCCAAATGTACGGTAGGTTCATCGAGCATGATGATGGGCGTATCCTGTGCCAATGCCCTAGCGATCATTACCTTTTGACGTTGCCCATCAGATAGTTCAGCAAATCTTTTTTGACTGAGTTCCCATATATGCGTTATTTCAAGCGCTTCTTGTATTTTTTTCTTGTCGGAAATGGTATGTTGGTCAAGCCAATTGGTATAAGTTTGTCGGCCAAATGCAACCATTTCATAAACCGTAAAATCATTGTGTTGTGGAACTTCGGTCAACACTACTGCTATCATTTGAGCCCATTGAAGTGGTGTGTAGGAATGACGCTGTTTGCCATTGATTGCATAACTCCCCGACAACGCAGGTTGTAGTCCGGCTAAAGTTCGCAACAAGGTGGACTTCCCTACTCCATTTTTGCCGATAATGGCAATAAGTTCAGGTTGATTCACAGACAAATTGATATCGGAAAGTACTTCCAATGACTCCTTCCGAGTGGGATAACCAATGCTGAGATGACTGGTTTGAAAATCAATATGTGTCGCCGGTTGATTCAAATGCTGTAATTTTTTTGTTTTAATATCAATAGAATGACCAATGGTGCTCCAATCAAAGAAGTAACAGCATTGATGGGAATCACTTGTTCGCTAAAAGGCAATTGCGACAAGGTATCGCAAATCAACATCACAATGCTACCCAATAAAATGACAGCCGGAAACAAAATCATGTGGTTGGAAGTTTTGAAAATCAATCGGGCAATATGCGGTACTGCCAATCCAATAAAGGCAATAGGCCCGACAAATGCCGTTAGTATTCCGACGATTACTCCAACGATGATTAAAATTGTATTTTGAGTAAATCGTATGTTTACACCCATGCTTTGCGCCAAATTTTCACCCAACAACAAACTGTTCAATGGTTTTAAAAAAAACAAGACTATGAATAAGCCTATGCCAACACTGGTATATAAAAAAGCCAATTCGTTATAGGTCAAATTACTGACATTACCAAAACCCCAAAAGATATATTGCTGTAATTTTTGAGAAGTCGTAAAATAACTTAAAACACTGATAACAGATGAAGTCAGTGCGCTCAACATCAACCCGATAATCAAGATGGAAAGGGTGTTTTTAATCTTGTAACTCAAGATTAAGATCAAACCCAAAACACCGAGAGCTCCCACAATGGCACTGAGTACGATACTCATCTGCATACCCCAACCGGCATTGGAAATTCCCCACCAACTACTTCCCATCAGGAAAAAAGCAACCCCCAAACTCGCTCCCGAACTAATCCCCAACACAGAAGGTCCTGCCATGGGGTTTCTAAAAAGTGTCTGCATCAACAATCCCGAAACCGACAAACCCATACCGACAACGATAACGGTAAGAGATTTAGGAAATCTCAATCCTTCTAATATGGTTTGCCAAGTATCATTTTCAAGATTTTGATGCAAGAGGAATTTGAATGTTTCACCAATTGGAATAGCTACCGAACCCACACTAATATTGACAAGCCACATCATGAAAAACATCACGATGAGTAGGATGAAATGGAGTCGATATTTTTTGGGGACGGGAGACATGGTATGGAAATTAGAAGTTAAAAGTTTAAAGTTAAAAGTTAAAAGTTAAAAGTTAGCACTTCGACAAGCTCAGTGACCTAAGATAGAAGTAAGATTAAATACTCCATTATATGGCTGTGTTGTTTAAGAAATTCAATAATTTTTGGACGGCGTGACCTCTGTGGCTCATCTTGCTTTTTTGTTCTTGGCTCATTTCAGCGAAAGTAATATCATAACCAATAGGTTTAAAAATGGGGTCATAGCCGAAACCTCCATTTCCTTGTATAGCATGCGTCAAAGTACCTTCGACGGTGCCTTCAAAAAAATATTGAGTTCCTTTATAATTGAGGGCAATAACGGTTATAAATCGAGCATTTCTATTGGGATTCCCTTCCAATTCTCGTAAAATTTTCTCAATATTACGGGTATGGTTGACCGGTTCGCCGGCATAACGCGCCGAAAAAATTCCGGGTGCTCCATGCAGGGCTTCGACTTCCAGTCCGGAGTCATCTGAAAAACAATCCAACCCGTATTTTTGCGTTATAAAATCAGATTTTAAGGCAGCATTACCATGAAAAGAGTCGGCTGTTTCGGGAATGTCATCGTGACAACCTATATCGGATAAGCTTACCATTTCAAATTGCGGCAGCATGGCTCTGACTTCTTCTAATTTGTGTGCGTTATTGGTGGCGAAAACCAATTGGTTCATAAAATTCATTTAATAGATTAATTTCCTTTTTACTTGATTTCACAGGTCAACCTTGAAAAGAATGTAGTTTGGAAGGACAAAAATACAATTTCAAAATAGATTCCTTTCAAAGAATTCATTTTTTACCTTTAAATTTTGAGTAATGAATGTCTAAAAACACTATTTTTGTGCCGATTGAAGTCAAACATTTATTTTTCTTCATAAATCCATTCACATTAAATATTTTATAACTTTATATACTACAATTATGAAAAAAATTTTATTGTTCGTTTTAGCTTTTGTTGTACTTATTCAATTGATCCGACCACATAAAAATCATCAAGATGTTGATGCAAAAAAACAAGTCGGAGCTGTGATAGAAGTTCCGGCAGATGTACAAGACATTTTGAAACGTTCTTGTAACGATTGTCATTCCAATCAAACCAAATATTTGTGGTACCACGAAATTGCACCCATGTCTTGGATGGTTGCCCGTCATATCAAAGAAGGTAAAGAACATGTCAATTTTGATGAATTTGCCGGTTACAACCAACGTCAAAGAGCTCATATTTTGGAAGAAACCGCAGAAGTAGTTGAACATGGTGAAATGCCATTAAAAGGATATGTGGTTTTTCATCCTGAAACAGCTTTAAGCAAATCAGACATTGAAAAAATTAAAACTTGGGCTTCAACAGCAGGTAGCAAAACAGTTGTTGCCAAAAATACTGATTCTGCAACCCAAGAAGATTGCGAAAAAGAAGGTAAAATGCCAGAAGAAGGTTGTGAAAAAAAAGGAAAATCTTGTTGTAAATCAGGTTTTTAATTCCTTTTTTAATATTTAAAATATATCACTAACCCGATTGCATGCTTCATTCCAATAAAGAATTAGCCCAACAAGTCGTAAAGGCAGCCATTGAAAATGGGGTCAAGCACGTTGTAATTTCGCCTGGTTCCCGTAATGCTCCATTGATTATCGAATGGAATGCCTATCCTGAAATTCAGAAATACAGTATTGTAGATGAACGTTCCGCTGCATTTTTTGCATTGGGAAAAGCTTTGTATTTGGGTGAATCGGTGGCATTGGTTTGCACTTCGGGTTCGGCGCTCTTGAATTATTATCCGGCTATTGCCGAAGCCTTTTACAGTGATATTCCGCTGTTAATTCTAACTGCCGACAGACCCAAACATTTGATAGATATTGGTGATGGGCAAACCATACGACAAGAAAATGTATTTCAAAATCACATTGGATTTAGTGCCAATTTGATTGAAGACCAACCCGAGGAAAATGTTGAGGTAATAAAAGCTGCTTTTGAAGTTTTCAAACAGAAAAATTTGCCTATTCACATCAATATTCCTTTTTCCGAACCGCTGTATGAAACGACGGAAACGCAACTTATTCAAGAGAAAATAACAAATTCTCCTACACCACTATCCTTATTGGATGAAACTCCTTGGGAGGAAGCAGATTTGCAAAAGTTTGCAACTATATGGAACCAAGCTACTCAAAAAATGGTAATCGTAGGCGTTTCCTGTCCCGATGAAATGCTTCAAATCCAACTGAGTCATTTGGCACAAGATCCTTCGGTAATTATATTGACAGAATCCACTTCCAATGTGTCAGATGAACGCTTTATCAACCACATCGACCGACTAATTTTTCCTTGGTCGGATGCTGATTTTGAACCCTTAAAACCTGAAGTTTTGTTGACAATTGGTGGGCAAGTCGTCTCCAAAAAAATCAAGAGTTTGCTTCGAAAAAACAAACCTCAACACCATTGGCATATCGATAAAAATTGGGGTTTGGATACGTATCACAGTTTGACCCAGCATTTCAACATCAGTCCGCAATTGTTTTTCAGTCAGTTTTTCTTTTTGACTCAAAGAAAAGAAAGCACCTATCAAAAAACCTTCCTTCAAATCAACTCAGATAGAGCTGAAAAACACCGACAATATCTTCATAACGCGATTTTTTCGGATCTCAAAGTATATGAAACCATTCAAGCTCAACTACCGGAAGATACTAATGTAGTCTTTTCAAATTCTGCCAGTATCAGATATGCTCAATTTTTTGATTGGAAAAAAACGCCTTTTATGGCTTGTAATCGAGGTACCAGTGGTATTGATGGAAGTACTTCTACCGCTATTGGCATGGCGCATTCGAGCTTAAAACCTACGTTGTTTGTCACCGGCGAATTGAGTTTCTTCTACGACTCCAACGCTTTGTGGAATGCTTATATTCCAAAACATTTTAGAATTATTGTAGTCAATAATGGTGGCGGCGGCATATTCAGATTTATTCCGGGACCTACCACTACAAATACGCTAGATTTCTTTGAGACGCCACATCAATTGACAGCAGCGCATTTGTGTGCCATGCATCAATTGGAATACGTATCGGCTCATAATGAAAAGGAATTGAATCAACAATGGATTTCTTTTTACGAAGCCGGTTCCAAACCCAAATTATTAGAAATTTTCACGCCTCGCGAGCGCAATGCGGATGTTTTAAAAGGGTATTTTAATGCGATGAAAGTTTAATCTAAAACATTAAGAAATTAAGAATTATTAAGTTATTAATTCTTAGCGTATTCGTGAAGTTTCACTAGAAACTATACTTCCATGTCTTTATCGTAGGGAATACTATCCAATACATGTTTGATGACCTTAACACGAGCTTTGGTCTTTCTATTGGCTTTGATGACTCTAAATGGAATGCCATCGGTTTGGGTGAGTTGAAACATTCGATCTTTGTACTCGGTATAGGTATCCCACAAACTTTGCGCTTTTTCATCTACAGCACTCATCTTCCACACTTTTAAAGGATTATTTTTAATCAATTCAAATCTGTTGGCTTGTTCATCTCTGGAAATAGAAAGGTAAATTTTAACCAATCTCACACCACTTTCTACGAGCATTTTCTCAAACTCATTCACTTGCCCCATAAAAATTTCATATTGTTCCTGTGTGCAAAATCCATTAACAGGTTCTACTACAGCTCTATTGTACCAACTTCTGTCAAAAAAAACGATTTCGCCACCTTTGGGAAATTGGTTGACATACCTTTGGAAATACCATTGGGTTTTTTCGTCTTCGGTAGGTTTGGGCAAAGCCACCACTCTATAATGACGCGGATTGATGCGTTCCACCAACCTTCTGAT
>JADZFW010000111.1 GCA_020854235.1 Flavobacteriaceae bacterium | reverse complement strand
GTATGAATTGAAGCCACGAGGCAGGAGCCCATTTTATAAATATATCATTGATATAAGTGGCACCTCTCACTATATAACGAGACATTTCATTGGGTTGGAATTTTTCAGCACCATCACTTTGACGTGCCAACCCAATTTCGGTTTCGGTGACGTGTTTGGCTTTTTTGGAAAACCAAAGCGTTATTACCATGACAAATCCGGCTAAAAACAAAAGGCCGGTTTGAGTGGGAACTGTTTTATCCAGTACTCCCATGCTAAACTCATGAGCAGCTATGCCTGATGTTTTCCATGCTTGGTAAGAATTTAAAGCGGCAATTGGGGCACCGATAAAATTTACCAAATCATTTCCGGCAAATGCCAGTGCCAGTGAAAAAGTTCCAATTCCGATGATGAATTTAAGCGGATTGAATTTGGTAAAAGAAGTAATTAGAAAACCTACTAGACTCCATAAAACAAAGCTTCCTAAGATGAAAACGAGTTCATTTTTTTCAATAAAAGGGCCTATGCTGGTATAGATTGGAGTGGCTTTGATCCCATCTAATAAAATAAAATGCAGAATAGCGGTCATGGCAATTCCCATAAAAAGCGCATGAACATATTTTCTTTTTCTTTCATAATGAAAAGAATAGATCATGCGTGAAACAAACATGATGATAATTCCCATTGTAAAAGCAACAAAAACCGAAAGGAAAATCCCCATGATTATTTCCAATGCTTTCTCCGAATTGATGTATTGACCTAATTGTGCTAAGGTAACGGTATCGCTGGCGTATATCTTTATCAATGCCGTTACAACTGCTGCTCCGAGTAGTTCAAAAACCAAGGAAACGGTTGTAGAAGTTGGTAATCCTAAATTATTGAATACATCAAGTAATATCACATCGGTAATCATAACAGCCATAAAGATGTACATGATTTCGTTGAAGTAAAACTCACTAGGGACAAAAATTCCTTTTCGAGCCACTTCCATCATACCACTTGAAGTGGCAGCTCCGAGGAAAACACCCAAACTCGCTACAATCATGATGGTTCGAAAAGATAAAGCTTTGGAACCAACGGCAGAGTTGAGAAAATTTACTGCATCATTACTTACCCCAACTACCAAATCCATGATGGCCAAAAAGCCCAAGGCAACCAGCATTAAAATGTAGATATCACTCATGTTTACAATAATTTATATCACAAAGTTAAAGCTCCTAATATTAACAGAATGTTATTTTTAATATCAAATACTTGAAGAAATTGCTATCCAATTTTACCAAGTTAAAACGTGAACTGTAAATATGCTAAATTGTGTAAAATATTGTGGTAAATCGTGTTTTATAGTAAATGTATGCTCATTTCTAGATTGAAAAATTTGATAAAGAACTTTTGTATAAATGATTTTATTTGTCAAAAAATTGTACTTTTCGGTTTTATTTTAAAATCCAAATATGAGAACTGTAGTTTTTATTCTTTTGAGTTTGGTAGCTAGCATTGATTTGTGGGCGCAATACACTGAGGTAATCAATTCCAAAAGACCAGGTTTTTCGGAGAGTCCGTTTAGTGTAGGAACCGGTGTCTATCAAGTAGAAGGTGGATTGTTTTATCAAAATTCCAATGAAGACGCATTGATGTCACTTCAAAAATCATTTGGTTACGATGCTTTTCTCAGAGCTGGTTTGTTGAGTGAAAGACTTGAATTCAGTATGAATTTGAAATACCACAGTGAGCACTATTTGAGCCAATTGGAACCCAGTAGGGAAATGGTTTCCATCAATGGATTCAGTCAGTTTACTATTGGAGCCAAGTACATGATTTACATGCCTCAATATAAAGATCCCGCCAAAGAAATCAGAAGTTGGAAAGCTAAAATGAGATTTGATAAAAAACGTTTGATTCCCAGTGTGGGATTGTATGCCGGATTGAATACCAATTTGCTCAGCAAAGATTATAAGTTGGAAGCCCTGAGTCCCAGAGTAGCACTTTTACTTCAAAATGATTTTGATGAATATACCATTTGGGTCAACAATGTGATTGTGGATTATTTCAATATTGAAACCATGCGAACCTATGGATATATATCCACACTGAGTTATGCCATGACCGATCGATTTACCGTATTTGCCGAACATCAAGGTATGTTTAGACCCGACGATAAAGAATTTAAATTGGGTGGAGGTATGGCGTATTTGGTAAGTCCCGATTTGCAAGTCGGACTCAATTTACATTGGGACATGAAAACCGATCATTTAAATCTTTATGGAGGTTTGGGAGCTTCTTGGCGATATGACAAACACAAAGAGAAAATCAAATATAAAAAAGTTGAGAAAAAGGAAGGAAGTGGTAGAATCCAAGATAAAAAGGAAGGCGGATTCTTTAAAAATCTCTTTAAAAAGAAAACCAAACGACGATAACATAAAGTTAAACAGTTTATAAAATAATCAATCCCGATATCGGGACCAATAACTAAATTCCAAACAACTTATTTCTAATTTCTAATTTCTAATTTCTAATTTTCAAATGCAACTCTTCTACCATCCCGATCTTACCTCCGAAGTAGAATCCTGTACTTTTGACGCCATCGAAAGTCAACACATTGTACGTGTATTGCGTAAAAAAGAAGGGGATATTTTATGGATAACCAATGGTAAAGGGTTTTTGTTTCAATCTGAAATTACATCAGCGCATGATAAGAGATGTAAAATCAAAGTTGTTTCGGTAAAATCGGAACCATCTCAACGCAATTACTATTTGCAATTGGTCATAGCGCCTACTAAAAACATGGATCGATTGGAATGGTTTGCCGAAAAAGCCACTGAGATAGGAGTAGATGAAATCGTTCCCATCATCTGCGAACATTCAGAACGCAAAGTCCTGAAAACAGATCGATTGGAAAAAGTTGTGATTGCAGCCATGAAACAGTCGGCGCAATGTGTATTGCCATTAGTGAGAGATGCCGTAAGTTTTACCGAATGGGTCAACCGCGATTTTGACGGTCAGAGATTCATTGCCCATTGTGAGGAGACAGAAAGACACGCATTTAAAAATTTGCTCCAACCACACCAAAAGGTTCAAATATTCATCGGTCCCGAAGGTGATTTTTCAACCAAGGAGATTGCCTTAGCTTTACAAAAAGGAATCAAACCGGTCACGTTTGGTATAAACCGGTTGAGAACGGAAACCGCTGGAATAGTTGCGGTACATACAGTGGCGTTGGTGAATGAGATTTGAAACGGCATGAAGTAATAACTACAGTTTGATGACTCATTTTTATTACATTTGCTTAAAATTAGATTTAAAATGACTTCAATAACCTTTGATAAAGAATAAAAAAATTTGAATTATGGGATACATGGGATTTGGAATGAATAAAGAAGTTTACTCACGTAAACCCAAACCTTTTTTTAAAGAATTTTCGAAAATTACCGCAAAAGACAGCACGCATTATACTGATAAACCTCGGAAAATATCAAAACTCAATCAGGTAGAATTAGATAAAATCAAACAACAGGTTTTAAAAGACAACCGAAAGAGATTAATACAAAGTTTTTTTTGGTCTATCATAGCCATCTTATTTGTGGTTTTATTGTTTAATGTGGTCATTAATAAATATTTTTAACATGACATTTAAACTTTTTAAAAGTTCAATTTTAATATTGCTTTTTCAGTTTTCTCTAAAGGCGCAAGACATAGCCACTTTAGAATACGGTGGAGGCGGAGACTGGTATGCCAATCCTACGGCTTTGCCCAATTTGATCAAATTTTGCAATGAGAATATTCACACCAAAATCAATGCAAAACCCCAACATGTCAAGGCAGCTTCGATTGATGTATTCAATTATCCGTTGTTGTTTATCACCGGACACGGCAATATGTTTCTGGACGATGAAAGTGTTGAAAACTTGCGTAACTATATGACTTCGGGAGGATTTATTCACATTTCCGACAACTATGGCATCGATACCTATGTGCGAAGAGAGTTTAAAAAAATATTTCCGGAATTGGAATTCCAAGAAGTTCCTTTTGATCATCCCATTTACCATCAAACCTATGATTTCGCATCAGGAATTCCCAAAATCCACATTCACGACGGCAAACCACCTAAAGGATACGGACTTTTTTACGAAGGTCAATTGGTATGTTTCTATGATTATGAAAGTGATTTGAGTGATGGTTGGGAATCACCCGAAGTACACAATGATCCAGCCGAAATCAGATTGAAAGCCTTGAGAATGGGTGCTAATATTGTGCAGTATGCTTTTACGCGATAGCAATTGTTAACTTTCTCTATTGCATGGTATTCTGTTTTATAAAGACAAATTTGCTATTCAAATTTATTAAACTATATTTGTTCAACTAACCGAACCAATTCGTAACATTTTTTGGTAAAATCATTCCGCTTGCAGTTATATTATGCAGGTTGGAGTTGGTTTGGTATTTTAATTTAAGTTTAATAATATTGAATTAATATTTCCCAATTTTTTTGACATGGGATAAAACTTTAGATGCAAATAATAACCCTAAATAGTTCATTCAAAAATTCTCTCAATAATCTACAACCGTTTAATCAAAAACCCATAAACATTGAAATACCTTTGGTACAAAACCATTAGATCATACGTCCACATCGGACTGTTATTTTACTTCAGAAAAATTAAAGTTTTCGGACATGAATCGATTCCGAAAGATAAACCTATCCTTTTTGTAGCCAATCATCGCAATGGATTGATAGATCCCATTTTGATTGCAACTGCACCACTTCAAATATTGCATTTTCTCACCCGTGCCAGTGCTTTTAAAAACCCAATTGCCGATTTTTTATTGCGGAGTATCAATATGTTGCCGGTTTACAGAATTAGAGATGGCAAAGATTCCATAGCCAAGAATCAAGAGATCTTTGAAGCTTGTTATGAAATATTTGCCAAAGGAGAATCGGTTTTAATTTTCCCGGAAGGCAATCACGGTTTACCTCGAAGGGTAAGGCCGTTAAGTAAAGGATTTACCCGAATTGCCTATGGTTTTCTGGATAAATATCCCGATAAAGAATTGTATGTCGTACCTATTGGATTAAATTATACCAATATATTGAGACCTTTCCGAGACGTTTCATTGTATTATGGTAAAGCTTTTTTAGCCAATGATTATTACAATCCGTCTGATGAAAACCAAGCGATAGATGCATTAAAAAGTAGGGTGTATGAAGACCTCAAAGTTTTGACAACCCATATTGAAAATCTCGACCAACATGATGTAATTGAAAACATTTTAAAAGAAGAAAAGATAGACTTTTTAGTTCCCAATGCCACCAACGCGCATATTCAGCAATTGGAACAAAACCCTCAAGAAATCGAGAATCACAAATTTCAAAAATTTTCAAAACGTTCTAAAAGCATTTGGCAAAGTTTCATTTCAGTGGTTTTTATCATCAATACTATTTTTCCCATATTAATATGGCAATTCATTAAAACCAAAGTGAAGGACATTGTGATGCTTTCTACATCCCGATTTGGAGCCAGCGTGGCTTTGATACCTTTTTTCTATTTGATCCAAGCTGGAATTGTGACTTGTTTTTTCGGATGGTTATGGGGCGTTTTGTATTTTGTTTTGAGCTTGGCATGGACATTAATGCGAAAATACATACATTGATTCATGATATCCTATAGAAGGAAAAATAGGAGAAAGGTTTCCTATAATTGAAATAAAACCCGTAAATTTGTAACTCACTTTAAAGCAAGAACAATCATGGCTAGAACAGCAGAAGATATATTAAAAGAAGCAATTTTGTTGGAAGTTCGAGGCAAAGCCTTTTATAAAAATGTTTCCGAGAAATCGGATAGTCCGGCAGCCAAGAAAATATTTGAAATGATGGCGCATGAAGAAGATGAGCACATCAAATTTCTTTCTACCCAATTTTCCAATTATACCAAAACACACAGTTTTATCAAACCCGATATGCCACATGAAGATCCGGAAGAAACGGTTGTGTTGAAAGTTTTAACCGAACAATTGAAAAAAGAAATCAATGCGGCTAGTTTTGAAGCTGCCGCTATTTCATCGGCTATGGATTTTGAAACACGTGCTGTCAAATTGTACTCGGATAGAGCTCAAGAAGCTACCGATCCCAACGAAAAGGAATTGTATCGGATCTTGGCAGAATGGGAGGGTTCGCACCAATATATGCTACACGAACTCAACGAAGCTTTGAAAGAAGAAATTTGGAATGATAGTAATTTTTGGCCTTTCTAACTTTCAATTTTACTACTTACTCAATTTGAGTTCATCACATTTGATTGGCAATTTCAGTAAAAAGAGAATTCCAATTCAATTGATCACCGTATCTTTTCCCTAATCTGACAATGATAAGATTTTTCTCGGGATTGATATAAATAAATTGACCATTGATGCCTTCGGCGTGATAATCGCCCTTTTCTGAATTGATCCACCATTGATACTGGTAAAACCAGACGTCACCATCTCTATTTTCAAATTTTGTTGAGCGATCTACCCAATTTTCAGAAACGATTTGTTTACCGTTCCAATTTCCCTTATGGAGCATCAAACTTCCAATTTTAGCAAAATCACGGGCTCGTGCATTGAGACAGCAAAATGTTTTTTCTGTTTGGTTTTTTTGACTGTCTATACTCCAACTGGCATCGTATTCCATTGCCATAGGAATCCATATTTTTTCTTCTAAATATTGAGCAATGCTTTTTCCTTTTAAAGCACTTTTCAACACCAGACCCAATATTTGAGAATCTCCGCTACTGTAATGAAATTGGGTACCCGGAGCGGTTTTTACTTGAAGTTTCAAAATTTCTTTTTCCAATTGACAGCCATAATAAAGTGAGGCAGCATTCCCAAAAGGATTGAAATAACTTTCGTTAAAATCCAATCCCGAGGTCATATTAAGTACATGTTTGATGGTTATATTTTGGTAATTTGGAGTATTAAATGATGGAATATAGGTGCCAACCGTTTCATCTTCCGATTGAATCAAACCGTCGTCAATTGCACAACCTATTAAAATGGAAAGGATGGATTTTGCCATTGAAAAGGAAGCAACAATCGATTCAGGTTGATAAGAGTCAAAGTAGTTTTCATACCGTAAGCTGTCGTTTTGAATAACTAGAAATGCAACGGTTTTATTCTCAATTAATTTTGCTTCAAATGTTTTAAGATCTAGATGTAAATTATCTGCAAATAGTTGGTTTGTGAAATCTTTTGTTGCCTTGGGATAAATAAATGGATTATTCAAAGAATCCCTATCTATAGGATGTGATGGAAAAATGGTATAGTCTGTTATATCGGCAAAATTATAAAAGATAAACCGACTTACTTTACAAGAATAAAAAAGGGATAATCCAATAATTAAAATAGAAAGTGTTGAAATGATTTTTTTCATGAGTGTTTGATTTTATTTCAAACACAAAAATAGATACCCCTAAATTACAATTAATTTTTTAGGGATGAATGGTTAAATTTAGGGATGAATGGAAAAGGTTGGAAAGTTTTGGGATAGCATTGCTGTAATTCTAAAGCTAAAATTGGAAAGTTGTTCTACGTAAATTCACAATGTTATATGAATAGTTGCGGCTCACCGGAATTTTCTCAAATGTATTTTTGAAATGTAAAAGATATCCATTGGAATTACCCGATACTTTTTCCACATTTTTCAGATTACACAAATAAGAGCGGTGTACTTTTATTAAAAAATCATTTTTTTCATCTTGTTCAACTCTTTTTATTTGACTCCTGATTAGATTTTTTTGAATCTTATTATTTAATCCTAGGTAACAAATTTCAATATAATTGTCAGCTCCTTTGATGAATAAAATGTCCCTTTTTAACCATTCAAATTCTTCAGATTTATTATCACTTTTGAAAAAATAAGTACTTTCTCTATATTCAATAAGGTCTGATTTGCTATCAATACTTATTTCTTTATTTATAATTTTAATATTTTCATTTTCACTTTTTAAAATAAAAACATAATCCAATAAAACAATGAAAACTAATGTTGGAAAAAGTAAGGTTAAATTATATTTGAAAAAAAAAATGAAAGTACTTAGGTTTAATTCTTCATTAAAATTCAAACAGTAATATATAAATGCCAAGGCAAAGGATAACGAAATTGTAAAAACCAAAAAGATAAGATAAGATAGTAGATTAGGTTTGAATTGGGTTTTACTCCAAAAAAAGTATGACACCATGGAAATACTCATTACAATAACTCCATAGCCTAAAAAAATTAAAAAAATATCTTCTACCTCATATTCATAATTGTTGAAGAGAAATAGTATTAGGGTAAAAAAAACACCAATCAACAGACTTTTGAAAAATCTATAGAATAAAGAATCAACCAAAAAAGGATACGGTTGGAATAGCCATTTTACCATACAATATTTATATAATTTGTATTTATTAATGCATTTTTTTGAATTGGGTAACCGAAGTTCTACTTTTCAATTTCCAACTCCACTACATAACCCTCGTGATTTCTAATATTAAAGACTGTTCCATCTTCAAAAATAAGATACTGTCCTTTGATACCCATGAGTTTGCCTGTATACGCTTTGGTTTTTTCTAAGGTCAGACTGTTGATTTTAGTTGGATATTGTAGGACCGGAAAATGAAGGTGCGTTTCAGTATTGTAGTCAATGATGTAGTCTTGAACTTCTGCCGGAATGTATTTTTTCAATTGGTCACGCCAAGCAGGTAGATTTTCATCTTTGATTTGATTGGTGAGCATGTGTCGCCAATTGGTTTTATCATCCACGTGATTTTTAAGGGCCACTTCGGTAATTCCAGCCAAATAGCGATTGGGAACTTCTACAATTTCCAAAGCTTCATGTGCGCCTTGGTCAATCCATCGGGTTGGGACTTGACTTTTGCGGGTTACCCCAACTTTAACATTACTGGAGTTGGCCAAATACACAATATGCGGCTGGAGTTGTACTTGCTTTTCAAATTCCAAATCCCTTTCCGCAATTCCCAAATGCGCTTTACTGAGTTCGGGTTTCATGATCCAATCGGCAGTGGAAGGTTGTTCAAAAAAACATTTTTTACAATGGCCTTGCCTGAAAATTGGTAAGTCTTTGCCACAAGCCATACATTGGTAATGTGAAAATTGAATCTTGATGTTTTTGCCTAAAAGTTGGTTGACATGCACCACATCGCTATCCATTTCGAGATAGTACTGGATAGGTTCGCCAATTTCGGTCAACATTTTTTCTAAAACGCCGGTAAAATGCATGTAGGTTTGTTTTAATTATGGGACACCAAACTCGTCGAAGTTCTTCTTTATGTCATCTCGAGTTTATTGTGCGTGGTCATTTTTAAATTTAAAACGGCATCAGCTCAAAAAACCAATGCCGTTTATTTAAAAAATTTATGAACTTAAAATCAAAGGACTACTCGTTATCCTCTTTGATTTCAGCAGCTCGTTTTTTCATCAATTCTTCTTGCACATTAGGAGGTGCCATTTGGAAATTGTCAAAACTGGTTTTAAACGAACCTCTACCTTGGGTCATAGAACGCAATGTAGTAGAATATTTATACATTTCTGCTAATGGCACTTTGGCGGTAATTTTTTGATATTTACCCAAACCTTCCATACCCATCACTACGGCACGTCTTCCTTGTAAATCGGTCATGACGCTACCCATCATTTCTTCGGGCATGGTCACTTCGAGATTTTGAATAGGTTCCATCAATTTGGGACTGGCATTGAGGAATGCATCTTTGAAAGCGTGAGCTCCAGCCAATCGGAATGACAAGTCATTGGAATCTACCGGGTGCATTTTACCGTCAAACAACATCACTCTTACGTCGCGGGCATACGATCCGGTCAACGGACCTTCTTCCATCACTTCCATCACTCCTTTCAAAACAGAAGGTAAATAGCGAGCATCAATGGCTCCACCTACGATACAATTGTAGAAGACCAATTTGCCTCCCCAATCCAAATCAATAGTATCTACACCTCTGATGTTGAATCCTTGTGGATCACCCATACCTTCTACAAAAGGTTCAATCTTAATATGTACTTCACCAAATTGACCGGCACCACCAGATTGTTTTTTATGACGGTAACTAGTTGTAGCCGAACGTTGAATGGTTTCACGATAAGCTACTCTAGGTTGGCGATAATCCGCTTCTACTTTGTAGATATTTTTCAACTGCCAATCGATCATTTGCAAATGCAAGTCACCTTGACATCCCAAAATGTGTTGTTTCAATTCGGGAGAATATTCAATGGTGCAAGTTGGGTCTTGACTGTGAATTTTACGCAAAGCTTCGTGCAATTTTTCTTCATCTTTGGCATCTACTGCATGAACAGATTTTTGAATACGGGCAACAGGATACTGAATAGGTTTTACAGTCAATGGAGTACCATCGGTATAAAGCGTATCATTGGTTTCGGTATATTTCAATTTCAAAGTAGCTCCAATATCGCCTGCGCTAAGTTTCTCAACTTGTTCGCGATTTTTACCGTCCATGATGTACAGTTGGTTCAAAGTTTCCACTTCTTCATTGCGTGAATTGACCAATTTGGTACCTTGTTTCAATTCGCCTGCTTTGACTTTGAAGAAAGTAATTTTACCTAAATTAGGGTCGTTGAAAGTTTTGAAAACAAATAAGGTGGCAGGATGTTCCGTTCTTTTAATGGTTTTTCCTTCCACACTTTGTTCTTCATTCAATTCAATAGCGGCAGGGGCAACATTATCAATAAAGCCCATCAAACGACCGCTTCCCATGTCTTTTAAAGCAGATATACAGAATACGGGGAATAATTCGTGATTCAACATTCCTTTTTTGATGCCTTCGCGCAATTCATCTTCATTTAAAGTTCCTTTTTCAAAGAATAATTCCATGAGTTGCTCATCATTTTCAGCAGCTTTTTCAACCAATTCATTGTGCAATTGTTCTGCAGTTTCCATTTGGTCGGCTGGGATTTCCAATTTTTCAGGTTTACCACCATTAGGTCCAAACTTGTACATTTTCATTTTCAACACGTCGATGATGCATTGTGCACCACCTACTACCAATGGATATTGAATTTTGATGGCATTTTTACCGGCCAATTCTACAATACTATTGAAACTGTTGTCATAATTGGCTTTTTCATGGTCAATTTGATTGACGACAAAAAGAGTAGGTTTTGAAAAATTATCAACGTAATTCCAGATAATTTCAGTTCCCACTTCAGCGCCATGTTGGGCATTGATTACTACGGCAATAGTATCGGCAACGCGCATGGTAGAGGCAATTTCTCCTACAAAGTCGTCCAAACCTGGTGTATCTATGATGTTGATTTTGTAATTTCTCCACTCGGTGTGTAGTGGTGTAGCAAAAATAGAAGTTTGTCTTTCTTTTTCTAGCTCGTGAAAGTCGGATACTGTATTTTTTTCCTCCACACTTCCACGGCGATTCAGAAGTCCGGCTTCAAAGAGCATCGTTTCGGCAAGGGTAGTTTTACCACTGTGGTGCGCCCCTACGAAAGCGACAGTTTTAATGTGTTTGTCGTCGTATAATTTCATAAGATTGTGTTTTAAATAATTGATTAACTTTCCAATAATATGCAGTGACAATCCTCATAATCTTTGGAAAGTATAAAGGTAAAAAATAAAAAACAGATAGAATATGATAATTGTTAGTTTTTTTTATCATGATAATATCTTAGCTATCCAAAGAAAATTTCTATATCAATCCGGCACGTCTCAGAAGTGCTGCAGTATCAGGTTCTTTGCCTCTGAAACGTTTGTATAATTCCATAGGTTTGTCAGTACCACCTTGTGATAAGATAAAATGTTGCAGTTTGTCGGCTGTTTCTTTATTGAAAATTCCAGTTTCTTGAAAGTAAGCAAAGGCATCGGCATCCAATACTTCTGCCCATTTGTAACTGTAATATCCTGAAGAATAACCTCCTTGGAAAATGTGTGAAAAAGCTGTACAAGTTATGTTTTCTGGTACATCGGGATACATACGGGTACTGGCAATGGCTTGTTTTTCAAATTCTTTTAAAGAAAGATTCCATTCCGGAACCTGCGCGTGAAATGCCATATCCATCAACCCAAAACTCAATTGTCTCACGGTAGCCATTCCTTCCATGAAATTGGAAGATTCTTTGATTTTTTCTACCAATTCCATGGGGATTAGAACTCCGGTTTCATAATGGGTAGCAAATAATTCTAAAGCTTCTTTTTCATAAGCCCAATTCTCCATCAATTGACTGGGTAATTCTACAAAGTCCCAATAGACATTGGTTCCTGACAAACTCGGATAAGTGGTATTGGCCAACATGCCGTGTAATGCATGTCCGAATTCGTGAAACAAAGTCGTAACTTCTTGAAAAGTCAACAAGGATGGCTTGGTAGAAGTGGGTTTGGTAAAGTTACACACAATCGAAATATGAGGCCTCGAATTGATGCCTTTTTCTATCCACTGATTCTTAAACGAAGTCATCCATGCCCCATTGCGTTTGCCTTTTCGAGGAAAGAAATCGGTGTATAAAATGGCAACCAATTTTCCATCTGCATCTTTTACAATAAAGGTTTCTACTTCGGGATGATAAACTTCAATTGTTTCTGTTTTTTCAAAATGCAATCCAAAAAGTTTTTGGGAAATTTGAAAAATGCCATTTAAAACCTGTTCCAATTTGAAATATGGTTTCAAACGCTCATCGTCCAAATTGAAACGTTGTTTGCGTAATTTTTCGCTATAAAATGAGGCGTCCCAGGCTTCCAATTGATCTAAACCTTGAGTTTGTGCAAATTTTTCTAAGGTTTCAAATTCTCTTTGTGCAAAAGGTTTGGATTTTACCAACAAATCCTGAAGAAAATCAATAACTTTTTCAGGATGTTCTGCCATGCGTTCTTCCAAAACAAAATGGGCATGCGTAGGATATCCCAAAAGTTGGGCTCTTTCATGTCTCAAAGCTACAATTTCCTTGACCGTATTTTCATTATTTTGAGCATTGTCTTGAAAACCTCTTTTGCCATAAGCTTTAGCCATTTGCTCTCTGATAGCTCTGTGTTCGCTGTATTTCATAATGGCTTGGTAACTGGGAAAATCCAATGTAAAAGTCCATCCGTCTTTTCCTTTAGCCTTGGCTGTTTGTAGGGCTTCTTCAATACTATCATCGGGAAGACCTGCTAAGTCTTCAGCTTGGGTCAAATGCAATTCAAAATGATGGGTTTCGGCTAAAACATTTTCTCCAAATTTCAATTTAAGTGAAGCCAATGACTTATCAATGGCTCTTAGTTTATTTTGATCTACTTCGTTTAATAAAGCTCCATTCCGACTGAAACTTTTGAATTTTTTTTCCAAAAGTGTTTTTTGTTCAACCGTAAGAGTCAATGATTCTCGTTGTTCCCATACTTGTCTAATCCGTTCAAATAAAACTTTGTTCATCCTGATGTCGTTTGTGAAATCGGATAGGAGTGGGGAGATTTCTTGCGCTATTTTTTGAATTTCGTCATTGGTTTCAGCACTATTTAAATTAAAAAATATACTGCTGATGATGTCCAATTTTACTCCGGCAAATTCAAGCGCTTCCAATGTGTTTTCAAAAGTGGGTTCTGCTGTTTGGGCAGTTATAAGGTCAATTTCTGCTTTCGCCATTTGAATAGCTTCCACAATTGCCGGTTTGAAATGTTCGTTTCGGATACTCAAAAATGGAGCTGTTTGATAGGGAGTCTTAAACTCTTGTAAAAGCGGATTATTCATGGCGCTGAATGTTTTCTTGATAATTAAATTCGTTAAGATTTAGCTTTAAAATAGGTGCTTGAGTAACTTTTTCAAATAAAACAAGTATCAAATACTTGAGCAAAATGTTTTAAAATACAGTTTTTGACTTCAGTTTCATCCACATTTTTCTCCAATTCTTTTGCCATCGAAGTAACACCTTTGTCTTTAATACCACAAGGAATAATTCCTTCAAAATAGCTCAAATCGGTATTGACATTGAGTGCAAAGCCATGCATGGTAACCCATCGCGAAGTGTGAACACCCATGGCACAAATCTTTCGGGCTTGGGTGGTATGAATATCCAGCCATACACCGGTTTCTCCTTCACTTCTGTGTCCTGTGATGCCATATTCAGCTAAGGTTCGAATGATGACTTCCTCCAAATTTCGCATATAAAGATGTATATCGGCCGAAAAATGATCCAAGTCTAGAATGGGATAACCTACGATTTGTCCTGGTCCGTGATAAGTACTGTCTCCACCGCGATTGGTTTGAAAAAACTCAATATGCCTGCTTTCTAAAGCAGCTTGATCATATAAAATATTGGAAATATTTCCATTTTTTCCCATCGTATAGACGTGTGGATGGGTGACAAAAAAGAAAAAATTCGGAGTAGCTTGTGGCTGCTCCGAATTTCTGTTTGCCAATTTTGTATTTTTAATCAGCTCAAAGTGTTCTAATTGGATGTTCAAGGTTTTTTCATAACCCAATATCCCTAAATCTTTGAGCAAAATATTGGTATTCATTTTAAAATTTTACAACAAAATCCAAAAGTTTAGGATCGTTCAATGCTTTATCCATTTCAATTTCATAGGTAAGTGTTTTACCATCTTCAGAAATAACGGCATCTGTTAAAGTAGTTGATTTGATTTTTTTAGGGAAATTGTATTTAATTTTATAAGTGCTACCTCCCATAAACATTGCCGATGATTCCATTGATTCGTCAAAGGCGGCTTGTTGTTCTTCTGTGAGTTTCAACATCTCCACTTTTCTCTCAAATTTCTTTTTACCATATACATAAGTAACTTTATGATTGGTTGGATCAGCTTCTTCTACTTTGTTTTCCTGTAGTTTTTGAGCCATTTTCACTTTTTCTTGGATGTTGTCCAATTCGGAAATGTTTTTAAAATCCAACAAGAAATCCATAGTCCAAGTAGAAGCTTCTGTGTCCATTTTCATATGCATTTTCATGTCTTTCAATGCATCGTATACAGCTTTATCGCTTGCGCTTAAATCCTGAATGGATTCACTATTGGCTTCCAACAAATCTTTCATATACATAATCGTGTCCATTTTTTCAGGCATCTCAGTACTCGTTGAATCCTGCATAGCACCCACCATGCTCATCATACCTCCCAAATCCATTTGTAAATCATATTTACCACTTCCGTTTTTCTCAAAAGTAATTTCTTCTGTGAAGGTGCAAGAAGTCAAAGTGAAAAAGGTAGCCAGTACGGTTAAAAGTTTGAAAATTTTCATTGATTGTAGTTTAATGTATTAGTAATGTAATTGGACAAATATAAAAAAAAATGAGGAATTCGATTATTTTTTATTTAAAATAATTAAAGCAGCTATGACACCCGGAACCCATCCGCAAAGGGTCAGTAAAAAGACTATTAAAACCGATCCGCAACCTTTGTCAACAACAGCTAGTGGTGGAAAGAAAATGGATAGTAAAACTCTGATTAAACTCATTTTTTTATTTTGACCACTATGGGACGATTTTTAGGGACTTGTGTTACAATTGTTCAAAGATTTTAAAAAAATATGTAGTTTTGCGCTATGTCTATTTCAGTATCCAATCTTTCCAAATCGTACGCCACTCAAAAAGCAGTGGACGGAATTTCTTTTTCCGTAAACAAAGGTGAAATCGTCGGTTTTTTAGGTCCCAATGGGGCCGGAAAATCAACTGTGATGAAAATTCTCACCCAATACATCAAAGAATTTGAAGGCGATGCTTTTATCGAGGATTTATCGGTGAGAGAACATCCGCTGCAAACGCAAAAGCGCTTGGGTTACTTACCCGAACACAATCCGCTTTACCAAGATATGTATGTCAGAGAATACTTGGAGTTTCACGCTGAGCTCTATCAAGTTTCGAAAACACAAATTGCCGAAATCATAGAAGAAGTTGGATTGGGAAGTCATGCGCATAAAAAGATTCAGGAATTGTCAAAAGGATACAGACAAAGAGTCGGATTGGCGGCTGCCTTGATGCACCAACCCGATGTTTTGATTTTGGATGAACCTACTACAGGATTAGATCCCAATCAATTGATGGAAATTAGAGCCTTAATTAAAAAGGTAGGTCTCAATAAAACAGTTTTGTTTTCAACGCATATTCTTCAAGAAGTAGAAGCCGTTTGTGATCGCGTCATCATTTTGCACAAAGGTAAAATCGTAGCCGATCAAACTTTGGCTCAAATGCAACAAGAAACCGAACAAATCATCGAAGTTGAGTTTGACGTCAAAGTCGAACAACAATTATTAGAGCAAATTTCGGGGATTACTTCTGTAAAGAATGTATTTGATACCACTTGGCAATTGCATTTTACCCTTCAAGATGACATGCGATCTGCGGTTTTCGATTTTGCTCAACACAACGGACTCAAAATCCTAAATCTCACCAAGAAAAATAAATCCCTCGAACATATGTTTAAGGAATTGACTAAAGATTAATT